>CAZCJJ010000047.1:0-22288 GCA_964499045.1 uncultured Opitutales bacterium
GACAAGGGCCACAAGAAGGTCTCCGTCAAGCCGGCCAGCCTCGAGAAGTACCTGAAGCGCAAGGAGGTGCGGAATGGGACCCGGGCCGGAAGTATTGCGATTTACTGTGCGCGGGAGGCCATTGAAAACTCCGGGCTCGGATTGGAGTCACTGGACAAAAGCAGGGTGGGGGTCTTTCTCGGGATAACCGAGCACGGCAATGTGGAAACAGAGAACGAAATCCACAATATTTCCCAGTTTAACTACGACACGAAATTCTGGACCCACCACCACAATCCGCGGACAGTGGCCAACAATCCGGCGGGGGAGGTCACTATGAATATGGGGATCACCGGCCCACACTACACCATCGGTGCGGCCTGCGCAGCGGGTAATGCCGGAGTGATTCAGGGGGTGCAGATGCTCTTGCTTGGAGAAGTGGACCACGCCCTGGTCGGCGGGATCAGTGAAAGCATTCACACCTTTGGTATTTTCGCCGGGTTCAAGAATCAGGGTGCCTTGGCGGTCCACGAGGATCCGAATAAGGCCAGTCGGCCCTTTGACAAGGCCCGAAACGGGATTGTCGTCAGTGAAGGGGGTTGCATATATGTGTTGGAGCGCCTTTCCGCTGCTTTGGAGCGCGGCGCCCGCATTTATGCCGAGGTGGTTGGCTGGTGCATCAATTCGGATGCAACCGATGCCGTGTTGCCCAATCCGGAACGGCAGGCGGAGTGTATGCGCAAGGCCTTGCAGCGGGCAGGTATGAGCAGCCGGGATATTCATGTGGTTAGTACCCACGCCACTGCGACTCCCCAGGGTGATGCTCAGGAAATAACGGCTATCCGCGAGGTGTTTGCTGACTGCCCGAATACCTATATCAATAACACTAAAAGCTTTATCGGTCATGCCATGGGGGCCGCCGGTGCCTTGGAGCTGGCTGGAAACCTGCCTTCCTTTGAGGATGGAGTGATTCACCCCACCATCAATTTGGATGATCTCGACCCGGCCTGTGAGGTGCCGAATCTCGTGATCAACCAACCCAAAAAGGTCGAAAGAGTTGACACCATTCTGAATAACTCTTTCGGTATGCTCGGAATTAACTCCGCACTCATAGTGCGAAAGTACTCCAATTGAATTCAGCCACACTTAGATAGATGAGTAGCAGTCTTATGACTAAAGAAGAGGTCAAACAGATCGTTTTGGATATCATCGCGGAGATTGCTCCCGACGAGGATTTGAGCGATGTCAAACCGGACGTTCGTTTACGCGACCAGCTTGATCTGGATTCGATGGATTTTCTTGATATCGTGATGGAACTCCGCAAGCAGCACGGGATTGAGGTTCCGGAGGACGACTATCCACAGTTGGCCTCCCTCGATAGCTGTGCCGAGTACCTTTTACCCAAGTTCGAAGCCAAGGCCTGACCGGCCTCGGTATTTCCAGATTTTCATCCCTCGCAGGAAATTCTCTTGTCGCGTCTTTCCGGTAATCACTACGAAGTTGTGATCATTGGGGCGGGTATGTCCGGCTTGGCCGCAGGTATCCGTCTGGCAATGTTTGGCAAAAAGGTATTGATCCTTGAACGGCACAATGCACCGGGCGGGCTCAACAGTTTTTACAGCCGGAATGGTTACAAGTACGATGTTGGCCTTCATGCGATGACGAACTATGTCCCGCCGGGCACAAAGGGAACCGCCCTGGTCAAACTGCTGCGGCAGTTGCGGCTCAGCCGGGAGGACTTTGGCCTCTGCGAGCAGGTGGTGTCCCGCATCGCTTTCCCGGGGGTGGACTTGCGGTTCAGTAACGATTTTTCCCTGCTGGAGGCGGAGATCGCCGAACGATTTCCGGCGGAAATGGATGGATTTCGCAAACTGGCGTCGGCTATTCGGGCTTACGATGAAACGGCTCTGGATGCACCGGCCTGTTCGGCCCGTGAAAGAGTACGTACTTTCATCCGGGACCCTCTGTTGGAAGACATGCTTTTCCTGCCGCTGATGTATTACGGCAGTGCGACCGAGGGGGATATGGATTTCAGTCAGTTTGCCATCATGTTTAAAGCCCTCTTTTTTGAAGGCTTTGCCCGTCCACCGGAAGGGGTACGCCGGATTATCCGGGCGCTGACCGGAAAATTCCGGGAGTTGGGCGGCGAGCGGCGAATGAAGCTGGGTGTGCGCCGTCTCCATGCCCGTAGCGGTAAAGTGGTATCCCTGGAACTGGATGACGGTACACTGATAACCGCAGACAAGGTACTTTCCTCCATCGGCTACGCTGAAACGCTCCGGCTTTGTGATGATCAGAAAGAGGATGCCGGGGAGGCTGTAAGGGGGCGTCTTTCCTTTGTTGAGACGATCACCCTGATGGATTGCCCTGTCACCCGCTGGGGCTGGGAGGACACGATTGTTTTTTTCAATGATGCGGAACGCTTTGATTACCGCCGGCCTGAAAATGAATGGGTGGATCCCCGCAGCGGAGTCATCTGTTTGCCGGGCAATTACCGCTATCCCGAAGGGGAAGGTCCGGAGGAAGGGATTTTGCGTGTGACCGCGCTGGCCAATTACGATCTTTGGACCAGTCTGCCGGAAGAGGAATACCGGAAGCAGAAGGCATGCTGGTTTGAGTGCCTGACCCGTCAGGCCTTACGCTTCCTGCCTCCGGTCGATGCCGCCGACCTGCAGTTGCACACTATCGAGACGGACATGTTTACACCCCGGACCATCACCCGCTACACCGGGCACCTTGGCGGGGCTATTTACGGTGCCCGCCAGAAATTCCGTCATGGTAACACCCACTTGGAAAACCTGTTTCTCTGTGGTACCGACCAAGGCTTCCTTGGCATCACCGGGGCGATGTTGAGCGGAATTTCCATGGCCAATCTGCATTTGCTCAAGTGAGGAGCTGGCAAGTCTCCGGGACCACATTCGGCAAGCCACGCTTACGAGCGCAGCTACGTAGCCGCCTTCGTGAGCAAGGTGGTCGATCCTACTGTGTTTTCACCAGCAGATAGAGGTTATAAAGCAGGATGAAAACGAGAATGGAGACGACAATCCAGTGCAGAGGCCATGGTTTGGGTGCTTTGGAATTCTTTTCCGGAGTTTCGTTTTCTACTGTTTTTTTTTGCATTTTTCAGAAAATGGGGTTTTCAACCCACTGAAAATAGGGAATGAATAGGTCTCTGTGTTCATTTGATGACTAATGTTGCGTCAGTAAAGCTGGAAGGATTGGCCCGGGTAATGCCGTGGCCCTTTCTTCTCTGTGACCAGAACGGAGAGGTCCTTCACGCCAATAATTCTTTTCTCTCCATTAGCCGCAAGGGTAAAGACCTGAAAAAGGCAAGCCATGTGCAGGAGATTTTTTCCCTCCATTCGGAAACCTCATCCATAGGCGGGCTATTGGAGCAACTGGAGACAGGAAAGGCCTGGCATGGGAAACTGCGCCTGAATCAACTGGCGGATGGCAGTGTCCTCGAGATGATGGTGCAACGGGATCCCGGCGATTCAAACCTCATCTGGTTCATCGCCCTCGAAAATCCGGTAATCAATGGTCAAATGGTGCTGGGGGCCCGCAGCGAGCTGCGCCTGCTGCAAATCCTAATGGACCATACCTTGGACTATGTTTTTTTCAAAGACACCCATGGTCGCTTCATTATCACCAACCGGGCCTTCCAGCAGGCGCTGGGGGTTCCCTATCCCGGCTTTGAGATCGGAAAGAAAATAGGGGACTTCGTCAACCGGAAGACCGCCCAATGGGGCGAAGAAACGGAAGCTCAGGTTTTAAGCACCCTGAAACCGCTCATCAACCATGTTGATTATTTCCAGGTTAAAAACGGTGAGGGGCACTGGCTGCAAACCACCAAAATGCCGGTTTTCGACCATAACCGCAAGTGTATCGGTACCGTTTGCGTCAGTCGGGACATCACCGAGCTGAGGGAAAAGGAGGAACGCCTCAAGCAGGCAATTGAAAAGGCCGAAGCGGCAAACCATGCCAAGAGCGAATTCCTCGCCAATATGAGCCACGAGATCCGGACGCCGATCAACGGTGTTGTCGGGATGACGGAACTCTGCCTCGAAACCGAATTGACGCAGGAACAGGAACGTTATCTGGACACGGTTCTCAGTTGCAGCAACACCCTTCTGTCCCTGGTCAATGATGTTCTCGATTTCTCCAAGATCGAAGCCGGTCAGTTGGACCTGGAGTCCATCCCCTTTGATATCCGGGAAAGCGTGGAGGAAGTGGTGGATCAATTCAGCACTCAGGCCAGAGAAAAGGGACTTGAGTTGGCAATGCAGATCGACCAACGGATGCCCCGGCTTTTGCGCGGTGATGCCATGCGACTGAAACAGGTGCTGAACAACCTGCTTAGCAATGCCCTCAAGTTCACCGATGAAGGTGAAATCATCGTCCGCCTCAAAGTAGCCCGCCGCTCCGCCGGAAAAGTCAGCTTCACTTTGGAGGTCAGGGACACGGGTATCGGAATTTCCGAAGGGCGTCAGCAAACTATTTTTGAAAGCTTTACTCAGGCGGACAATTCCACCACACGCAAATATGGCGGAACCGGTCTTGGTTTGGCCATCTGCCATAAACTGGTGGTCATGATGATGGGAAAAATCACGGTCGAAAGTGAACCCGGCTCAGGCTCCACCTTTACAGTGAATCTGACCATGCCGGTGGTGGCAGCCAGTCAGGAGGGTGAAATCCAACTTTTGGAGCGACTCCAGGGACTGAAAGTCCTGATTGTGGACGATAATAGAACGAACCGCGAAATACTGCTCGAACTTTGCGACAACTGGGGCTTCGAACCGAAGGCCGTCAGCGGTGGTCTGGATGCGCTCGTTGCACTGGAGGATGCGTCCCGTGACGGGATTCCTTTCAAACTGGTCTTGATGGATCACCAGATGCCGAATCTGAGCGGACTGGATGTGGTCACGCTGATGCGCAACCGTTCCTCTCTACAGGACGTCAAAATTATCCTCCTCTCCTCTTCCCTTGTTTTCCACGAGAGCGAGCGGGCCAGGGCGCATGGTGTGTACACCCTGCTGACAAAGCCGGTGAAGCAGGCGGTACTCTTGGAGGCGATCTTTGACATCTTTCATATCCAGCGTCCACGCCCGCAGTTCCGTACCTCCAAGTCCATGGAACCCGTAAAACAAATAGCGCCCTTAAAAGTTCTGCTGGCAGAGGATAACCCAATCAATCAGGAAGTCACCACCCAGAGACTTCAAAAGATGGGACACACGGTGATTTTGGCGGAGAATGGGTGCAAGGCGGTGGAGCATTACCGGAATGACCGTTTTGATTTGATCCTGATGGATGTGCAGATGCCGGAAATGGATGGGCTGGAGGCGGCGCGTCAAATCCGGGAAATTGAGCACAGCCGTGATTATACGACGCCGATCATCGCCATGACTGCGCGCGTGATGAAGGGGGATGAGGAAGCGTGCCTTCAGGCCGGAATGAACGGCTACATGGCGAAGCCATTCCGTGCGGCCAAGTTGCAATCTATTCTTGAGTCCTTCTTTTTTCAGGGGGCCTATCAGACAGACCGTAATCAACGGGAGTTGGCTTTGCCGATGCCCTATAACCTGGATCCTATTTTGCTCGAACTGGACAATGAAGACCGCGAAGATCTGGCGGCGGCGGCGCAGGTCTTCCTGAATCACTACCCGCTTGAATTTGGCCGATTGAAATCGGCCTGGGAACGAAAGGATTTTGCGGCGGCGAACCATGAGGCCCACAGTATGAAGGGCGCGGCAGGTATTTTCCGGGCCACCCGTTTCCAGAGTCTGGCGTTTGAAATGGAAGAGGCTGCGAACAACCGTAATCTGAAGGATGGGGACCGGATCCTGCCTTTGCTGGAAGAGGAGCTAAAGAGCGTGGTAGCGGAGATCCACCGGATCTTTGCCCAAGGTAAATGAGGTTCCCTGGCTTGATACCGGCTCCAGCCTGTTGTTTATTGAGCTATGCCCTATCCAGGAAAGCAATCTGAGACTGAAAGGGATACCGCTACGCTGGAGCGGGTTGACCATGCATTACCTTGGAAAGTGATCGTCCTCAACGATCCGGTCAACCTGATGAGTTATGTGGAGATGGTCTTTCGCCGGGTCTTCGGTTATGAGAATGAGCGGGCCCGCAAGCACATGCTGGAGGTTCATCAACTGGGCCGTTCGGTCCTTTGGTCCGGGGATCGGGAAAAGGCGGAGGCCTATGTTTATCAGTTGCAGCACTGGCAGTTGAATGCCCTTCTGGAAAAAGATGATTAAGGTTGGTCTCAGGATACATCCCGTGTTTCTCAGTTCCCAAGTCAGGCTGATTGAGGAGCTGGCGGAGGCTCTGAAGCGTGAATTGCCTGTGCCGTACTCCAGTCCTGAGCCGGACCCGGATCTGGAAGAGGCCTGGCGCAGCAGCCTGGTGCAGGAGGTTGAGCAGGATTTGAACTGTCTCCTGATTTTTCTGGGTAAAGAAGGTCTGGGTACCCGATCGGTCAGTCTGAATGAAGGCGAAGCGGATGCCGTTCTGAGGGCCTGTTCGGCGGTACGACTTAAAATCAGGGAGACCTTTTTGTCGGCCATTTCCGGGGAGGATATGGAAAGGGGGCTGGTCGATATGGAGCGCCTGTCTCCCCGCGAACGGGGCCCCTTTGCCTGCTATCTTTTTTTAGCGGCTCTCCAAGACCACCTGCTCAGTCAGATGAAGGCCTAGCCCGCATTTCTCAAAGCGGGCTGGCACCTGTTTCCGTTTCTCCATTTTGATTCCGGTAAAAACTGCCGGTTCTTCCGACTGAGCCGAGGTATTCGGCTTTCGCTTTTTCGGCGATCTCCAGGCACCAGCGTTCCTGTTGCATCCGGTCGGTTTTGAAACGGACTTTAATCAGCTTGCGCCGCGTGAGACCTGATTCGATTTCATCGAAAACTTCGGGTGTGAGGCCCTTTTTGCCCACCAGTAAGAGGGGTTCGAGGACCTGGGCTTGCCCGCGTAATTTATGTTTTTCAGCGCCAGTCAGCATGATTTGAAAAGAGTGTGCATTGAAACATTAATAAAATGCGACTACATGGCCTTGGGCCAGTTTGATGATGAATACCCCCAGATTGCTGGCGAAATGAGCCGCGATACAGGGTAAAAGCGAGTGCCGGGGGTTCAGGGCGTAAAAGCGGACGGTATAGAACCAGAGCGAATTGATCAGGATGAAGAGAGAACTGAACCAGGATTTAGTCGAAAAATCCCATTGGAAACTGGCTGTCCAGAATTGCCAACCAGCAGCACCCTCCGGGTAATCCAGTTTCCAGAGGAAAGGGTGGAGGAGGGTGAAAAGGACCGAAAATCCGAGAATGCTCAGAATCAGAATGGCCCGTCCGCGGCCTGTTACCACCAGGTAACCCCGGAAAATCAGTTCCTCAATAAATGCGGCGGTGAGCATCGAAAGCAGAAAGAGCCAGGTAATGTTGCTCTGCTCCCCGACCAGATCAAAGATGTATTCCCCCCCGGTTTCCAGGGCCAGGATCACCAGTGCTCCGGCTACCGCGACAGCGATACACAGCCAACTGCAGGGGCTCACCCCCGGCAGGGCTCCGGGCTTGCTTTCACCCCGTTGCCTGGCTTTGAAGTCATCCCACCACAACTTGGCCAGATACAGCGCGATTCCGGTGAAGATGAGAATCATCAGCGGATCGCTCTGCATGGTGTCGGGGGTGGCGTCGGCAGTAGCTAGGGTGGCGGGGGTTTCCTCTGTGCCGATCGTTTGCGGCAGGCGGGTGGCTTCCACTTCAGGAAGCGGTGGGGTGTCTTGACTCATGGATAGAATAGTGTTCCAGTATCATTAAATTTTTTAAGGTTAATAACTTTCAGTTCAATGACCGATTAAAGCATCGGGTGTTTTTGACATCAGTTTTCTTTTAAAGCTTGTTGCACTGATACGGATAAATCTTCCTTATACATCCTCAATCTGCAATTCCGAAATCAATGTTGGTATCTACGGGAACCCGTTTAAAATCCGCGCCTGGCACTGAGTCGATGATGGCTCCTGTCCAGACGCATCTGGATGCTCTTACCCGTTTCCTGGAGCAACAGGTCTATTCCTTCGAACCCGAGGTACAGGAACTGGTGGCTTACTGCCTGAAGAATCAGGGTAAACGTATCCGGCCCATGCTGCTTTTTTACAGCGGATGGAGCCGGGGAGGCCGGGTTGATGAGCATCAGGTCAAGGCTGCTGCGGTGGTCGAGTTGGTTCACCTCGCGACCTTGGTCCATGACGACATTCTGGATGATGCTTCCTTACGGCACAATTCGGATACCGTATGTGCCCGCTACGGGTCCTCAACGGCAGTTCTGCTGGGGGATGCCCTGTTTTCCCAGGCCTTGTATCTGGCAGCCCAGTTCCCGACGGTGGAGGTCTGCCAGGCCGTTTCCCTTTCGACCCGGCGTGTCTGTGCCGGCGAGATTCACCAGACCTTCGACCGGGGTAACAACGCGATATCGCTGGAGGAGTACTACCGGGTGATCGATCTCAAAACCGCTGAGTTGTTCACCGTCTCCTGCCAGCTCGGGGCCAGTCTGGCCGGTTATGAGCAGGCTTTTGTCGAAGCCGTGGCATGCTTCGGAAGACACCTTGGCATCGCCTATCAGATGTTCGATGATGTAGCCGATTTTTACGGAGACGAAATCATGATTGGTAAAACCTTGGGTACCGATCTGGCCAGTGGAAAATTTACCCTGCCTCTGCTGAGGCTTATTGAGCAATTGGAGAAGGATGGAGAGGTAGGGCTGCTGGATAGGATCAGGCAACGTCGGGCCGACGTGCAGACTTTGACCTGGGAAATGAAGCAAAGGCATATCTTTGCTTCCGTCTATACAGATTTCCAGCATCAGTTGCAACAGGCCGAAGCTGCACTCTTGCCGTGGGAAGGATTTGAGCCCGTGGAGCCGCTTCTGGCTTTTACCGGTTACGTCCGGCATCAGTTCCAGAAACTGGATCCGGTCCATATCAGCAATAATGGCCATAAGGGTTAGGCTGTTTTAGGCTGTAGGGGTTTAGGCTGTAGGGGTTTAGGCTGTAGGGGTTTAGGGGTTTCGGGGTTTTGCGGTTTCGGTGTTTTGGGGTTTAGGATGTAGGGTTTTAGGGGTTTAGGGGTTTCGGTATTTTGGATTAAGATTTACACCCCAAAACACCAAAATACCTAACCCGCAAAAAATGCAGAGTTGCATGAAATCCTTTTTGAGTTACAGTCTCAATTAGAATGATTCTTGAAAAGGCAGAGGCATGGAACATCGAGCAGGTACGGCGCGATTTTCCTATATTGGACACCCATGTTGGACCGCATTATCTGGTTTATCTGGACAATGCGGCGACCACACAGAAACCGCGTCAGGTCATTGATTGTCTTGAGCATTATTACCGGTCCCAGAATGCGAATATTCACCGGGGGGTCCATTATCTCAGCCAGCAGGCGACGGACGCCTACGAACAGGCCCGTCGCGAGATTGCGGCCTTCCTCAATGCGCGGGAGGCAAGGGAGGTTATTTTTGTCCGCGGAGCGACTGAAGCGATCAATCTCGTGGCCAGTTCATGGGGCGGACAATCCGTGGGGCCGGGGGATGAGATCCTGCTGACCACGATGGAGCACCATGCCAATATCGTGCCATGGCAACTGCTGGCGGAAAAAACCGGTGCCCGGATCGTGGTGGCCCCGGTGACTGCAAAGGGGGAGTTGATTCCGGAGGAATGGGAAAAACTCATTGGCCCGCGTACCCGCCTGGCGGCTTTCTGCCATGTTTCCAACTCTCTGGGAACGATCAATCCGGCTGAGTGGATGATCAGCAAGGCGCATGAAAAAGGGGTACCGGTCTTGTTGGATGGAGCCCAGTCCGTTGTCCATCTACCGATCGATGTACAGCAGTTAGACTGTGATTTCTTTGCTTTCAGCGGCCACAAGCTTTTCGGTCCGACTGGCATTGGGGTCCTGTACGGCAAAGCCGATCTGCTCAACGCCATGTCACCCTATCAGGGGGGCGGGGATATGATTGAGCGGGTCAGTTTTGAGGGGACGACCTTTCGTCAGATCCCGGAGCGTTTTGAGGCGGGAACGCCGAACATCAGCGGTGCCATCGGGCTGGCCGAGGCGGTTCGTTATGTAAAAAAACTGGGGATGGCCGCGATTGAGGCCAGGGAGCGCGCATTGCTGGATTACGCTACGGAAAAAGTCAGGGAGATCCCCGGAGTTAGAATCGTGGGTGAGGCGGAAAACAAGGTGGGCGTCCTGTCCTTCGTCATGGAGGGGGCCCATCCTCACGACATCGGCACCATTCTTGATTCGGAGGGGATCGCGATCCGGGCGGGCCACCACTGTACCCAGCCTCTTTGGCAGGCCTTGAATCTGACGGGGACCGCCCGCGCCTCTTTTGCTTTTTACAATACCATGGAGGAAGTGGATAAGCTGGTGGCCGGTTTGCACAAAACACGTCGTCTTTTTGCCTGAAAAATCACGGGCGGGACGCCCGTGTTCCTTTCGGATCTGAAGAATGAGCATCCCAAAAATTGTCGCAAATATGCACACTTTTAACGATTGAGGCACAGATATCATGTCTGAGGAATTGCAGGAGCTTTATCAGGAGATCATCCTGGATCACAACCGGAGACCGCGGAATGAACGGTTGCTTGAAGACGCGACCTTTACCGCAGAGGGCTATAACCCGCTCTGCGGGGATGAACTGACTGTCTTTGTGAGAATGGAGAACGACCTTGTGGCCGATGTTACCTTCAAGGCTCAGGGATGTGCGATTTCCAAGGCTTCCGCGTCCATGATGACGACGCTGATCAGAGGCAAGACAAAGGCGGATGCTCTGGCGGAGGTAGAAGCGGTATTGGGCCTGATCAATGCAGCGGAAGATGGTGAGGTGGATACGAGTCTGGAAGGCGACGTGCTGGCGCTCCGTGGAGTCCGCAAGTTTCCCGCCCGGATCAAGTGCGCCACCCTTGCCTGGCATGCCCTGGAAACGGCCCTGAAGGGCGGGGCAAAGGTCTCAACCGAATAGGCCGGGGCGTTTTCAGTTTGCTCTTATACGCCAGACGAAATAACGGCCAAAGGATTTGATGTGGGCGATCGTTTCCTCCTTCGTGTACTCGGCTGCGACATTCGGGGTCGATTTGTCGATGAAAATATCGCCGCCCGGGCAGACGGAACAGAGGCGGCTGGCCACATTGATCGGGCGTCCGATGTAATCTTCCGTTCCTGGAAGCTTACTGGCCAAACCAAATGAAATTCCGGTGGCGACCTCTTCCGGGGCACCGTGGGTGAACTGGGGGCTGCGGCGGATCATCCTCCATTCACTGTTGATGTTGATAGCGCCTTGAATGAGTGTGCGGATTGCCACTTCACGGTCCTGATAGGTGGTTTCCCAAAGGGTAAGCACTCCGTCTCCCAGGAACTTGAACATATCGGGTGGATAGCCGCGGAAGGCATTTTGGACCAGATGGTAGAAGGAGTACATCAGCCCGCAGGTATAAGGAGACTCAATATTAGGCTGTTCGCAGAAAAGAGAAAAACCGCGCAGGTCAACGACGGCGGCCAAGACCTCACAGGGTTTTCCGAAAACGATGGGTGGCGCCAACTCCTCTCCATGCTGGTATTGTTCATGAATAATCTCCTCCAACTCGTACAACTGAAGTTTACTGATCGAAGGTGTTGTCAGGGTTAATCCGGCGGGCAGGCCTTCATGTTCATGAAGCACATACTGCACCTCGGGGCATGGATCCTCCGGATCCGCATCGTACTTTGTAAAACGGGCAGAGTAGGCGAGGACCGCTTCCCCGCATTCCCGCAGGGTCTTCAGAATGGTTCCGATATCCGTTTCGTCTTCAACCAGCAGCCCATCAGCGGACTTGATCGAGTAAAGAACACAGGGGTACGCAGAATGCGCGTTCCGTACATGGCCGCAAATGTCCCAGAAATCGCGAAAATCGAGTTCTGGTATCGGATAATGGCGCTGCACATTCCCCATCTGCATCGGAGACCGCTAGAGGACTTTTTAAACCACCAAAAGTCAAGATATAGATGCGTAGCCAGCCGATTCCAAAGGAGCGTGGGCATCTTGCCCGCGTCTTCGACCCGTTATCAGTGCAGCGGTAGCTGAACGGTTGTCGTCGTCTTCAAAGCCACGCTCTCACGCGGGTCCCTACAGCCTAAACCCCTACCGCCTAACAACCTCCCCCCTCTTCACTCCCCGAAGGAGGGATTCCAGCGGTTGATTCCCGTGGCGGGATTGAAGGTGGATTCCAGCGAAAGCGCTTCGACCCGGCCATCGACAAACAGGTAGTTGGCCGTGCCGTCGTGGTTGCGGTCGTAAGCCACGGCGTTTTGCGCTCCGCGGTAGCTCGTCCAGAGATGGCTCATAAAGTGATCCGCATAGAATTCCGGACGGATTTCGGCCAGCAGGATCGTATGGGATGGATTGGGAACATCACGGTATGCTCGCCATGTGTGAGGACTGCCTTCGTAATCGTCCCCGTCTGGAGTCAGCTCAAAGAAGACATTCAGCCCGTAGCTATAGTAACTGATATCCTGATTGGAATCTTTGGGGCTGCGGTAATAGCGGTTGAAGGCCTCCTTCCAGGTCGCCGGGTTCAGGGGGCCGGTAATCCCGAGGTAGGGGGCAATGGAAAGGGCCCACCCGGATTCACGGTGGGTGGCGGCGCTGTGAGAACTGCGGGGAAACTGACCATGATGCTCCAGTGAGTAGAGGTGCATTGCCTGCCCCAGTGAGCGGAGTGTGTTCATGCATTGCATCTGGTCGTGCCGTCCAGCCAGATTTTGCAAACTGGAATAGCCCAGCATCCCGAGTACTCCCAGAATCACAATGACTACCAGCACTTCCGTCAGCGTCAGGCCGTCCGCCCGTCCAGCCGTCCGCCTGTTCAATTGTCCAACCGCCCTCATTTCCCTGCTCCTTTCCGGCGCTGCCCTATTGCGAGGGCGAGCACGAGGACTCCTGTCAGGAGCGCGTAGGTGGAGGGTTCCGGTACGGGAATCGCGGTCCAGGTGTATTCGACGGTGGCCGGGGTAAAGTTGGTGTCCATCGTCGCGGCCAGAGCACTGGCGGTATAATCGGCATGGCCGGTGCCTTCCGTGAAGACTTCATTCGCAATGAAGATTTCAAAGGTGGCCGAATAAACAGTTTCGGAGGCAGTAGCCGGAATAACAAAAAAATTGTGCCACATGGAGCCATTCCAGAGCACTTGCGAATCAATCGTCGTAAAAATAGGATCCCAGCGGTTGTCCGCATTGACATGATTGAACGACAGCAAATCCGGGGAAGAGATGGAAACCAGACGGATTGCCAGAGATTTGCCTGTGGGGATATTTGCCATTCCCATCATCGGATTGGCCATAAAGGTGAAGCCGTACTGGCTGTTGAAGGAACCGCCATTGCCCGCATTGGCGACAGGCGTACCGCCGACTCCGGCCGGTGAGCCGATATCTGTTCTCCAGGCGGCATCCTCGGCAAACCAACTGCCCGGGCTCAATGTCTCCAAAGGGAGAAGTTGGGGAGTAGAGGCTGGATTAAAGTTAATGGCAATCACTCCCGAGGTGGGATTTACGTTATCATTCGCATTGATTGAGACCATTGGCATGATCATGCCACCCTGATCGTCGGGACCCGGGATGGCGGTGATGAGGCCCCCTTGGGCGGTCAGCGTGATACTGCAGAGTGCGATGGCAGCCAGTTTTGTTTTCATCGGGGAGGAGTATAACACGGTTTCCGCTACTTGGGAATGTGGCAAATTGCCGCAGGGATATCCGCTGTTTAGCCTTTATCGAAGCAAAGAAATACGGCAGAAAACAGGGATGTTTCCTGTTGAAAGCAACCAGATGTCTCAAAGCGGACTTGGTCTTTTGTGGCTGATCCGCCTGCGTTGGCTGGCGCTGAGCGGCCAGTTGCTGATCTGTGCCTTTGTTTACGGGATTCTGAATTTCGGCCTTCCCTGGGGGATACTCATGGGTTGCTTCGCATTCATTGCGGTGACGAATGGCTTGCTCGTGTACGGCAAGGCTGCGGTTGAGGACCGGGCTGCTTTTTTCAAGCCCCTCATTATCGTGAGCGATATCCTCGTGCTCACCGTCATGCTCTACTACACCGGAGGGGCTCACAACCCCTTCACGATGCTCTACCTCCTGCACATCACACTGGCCACGATACTCCTGCCTTCTTTCCTTGCATGGAGTGTGGTGGTGTTCTGCGGACTGTGCTTCGCCTTCCTGTTTAACTCCGACCACATGCTGGTCAGTACACTCGGAATGACCTGTTGCGATGATATGGGTACTCACTTGCAGGGAATGCTGGCCGGAACGCTGATCACCGGCGGTGGAATCGCCTATTTTGTCAACCGCCTCAGTAATGCCCTGCAGGCCCACCGTGAAAGCCTTGCCAAGGCCCGTGAGTCCAGTGAACGCGAACAGCGCTTTGCCAGCCTCGCCACGCTTGCCGCCGGAGTGGCCCATGAGTTGGCCACCCCCCTGGGTACCATCGCGGTGATCAGCAAGGACCTTGAACGTCTTGCCTGCGATGTCTGCGGCCAACGCGATTGCAAGGCGGATGCCCATCTGATCCGGCAGGAGGTGGAACGCTGCCGCTCCATTCTCGAACACCTGAGCCAGGAATCCGTCGATAAGGAGTTGAATGATCCGGAGCGCATCACCCTGCGGGAAATACCGCTGCTCTTGCAGGAGTATGTTCCCGCCTCGCTGAAAGAACGTTTCCGCTGGGAAGTGACCCCGCGCGAAGCAGTGATCAGTCTGCCCATCAAAGCCCTGCTGCGGTCTTTGTCGATTTTGGTCAAAAATGCCTGTGAAGCCTCACCCGGAGGACAGCCGGTACAGTTGAACATTCGCCTGGAGGCGGACGAGTTGTTGTTTCAAGTGAAAGATTCCGGGGAGGGCATGCCCGACGATGTCGCCGCACGCCTGGGGGAACCCTTTTTCAGCACCAAGTCCCAGGGGTCTGGAATGGGTCTAGGGGTTTTTCTGGTCCGGACTTTTGTCGAGAGGCTGGAAGGTCGTTTCGAGGTGAAGTCGTCACCCGGAAAGGGGACGGAGGTAACTTTACATATTCCACGGAGGCGTTGTGGCATCGATGGCTGAGGAGAATCAACAGATACTGTTGGTGGACGATGACGATGTTTTTCGCGAACGTCTGGCCGTCTCTTTCCGTCGCCGGGGTTACACTGTCATGACTGCCTCCGGAGTCGGTGTGGCCTTGGAATTGATAGTGGATCAGGAACCGGATGCGGCGGTGGTGGACCTTAAGATGCCCGGCGAGCATGGGCTGGAACTGGTGCAGGAGTTGAAGGTACGTTTTCCTGAGTTGCCGGTGATTGTATTGACCGGATACGGCAGTATCGCAACCGCTACCGAGGCTATTCGTTTGGGGGCCGTTGATTATTTGACCAAACCGGCGGATGCGGACCAGATCGAGGCAGCCCTCTTTGCTGCACGGAAAACGGAGGTTGCCAGTGAGCCGCTGGAAGCCCCGAGCCTGCAACGGGTCGAGTGGGAACACCTCCAGCGCGTGCTCAAAGACTGCGACAACAACATCAGCCAAGCCGCCCGTGTTCTCGGAATCGACCGCCGTTCCCTCCAGCGTAAACTTCAGAAATACCCACCGTCCCGCTGACCCGCGCGGGACAAGGGGTACTGATAGCCGTCTGATTCAGGGAAGCTGCATCATTTCCGAAATCTTTGGTTGAAGCCTGTGGGGATATGCCGTTTACATGACAGGCCAATGAAAAAGATGAATACTTCAAAATCCCGTATTACATTTGCCGCCATGAGTTTACTGGCGATGGTCTGGGCTCCCTTGGATGCCTGCACCAGCTTGATTATAAGGACTGCCGATGGCGGTATCGTTTACGGACGAACGATGGAGTTTGGCTTCGATCTGGAGTCTGAGGTTATCGTGGTGCCCCGCAACCGGACAAATATCGGCACTGGCGCCGCTGGTAAATCGGGAAAGCAATGGAAGTCCCAATACGCCTTTGTCGGTATGAATGCGATGAAGCAGGAATTTGTATCGGATGGCCTGAACGAAAAGGGTCTTGTCGGCGGCATCCTTTATTTTCCCGGCTATGCTGAGTACACCAAGCCCGCCGATGCTGATCCTGCAAGGGCACTGGCGCCATGGGAGTTTCTCACCTGGGCCTTGGGCAATTTCGCAACTGTCGAAGAAATTAAGGCAGCACTCGACGGCGTACAAGTGATCGGTCTCGAATATCCCGGCCCGGATTTTGTACCGCCGTTCCATTATACCTTTCACGACGAGTCAGGCCAGTCGATCGTGATTGAACCCACAGGCGGCACGCTGAAGGTCTTTGACAATCCATATGGCGTGATGACGAACTCCCCCACATTTGACTGGCACCTCACCAATCTACGCAATTACGTCAAGCTTTCGCCGAAAAACACGCCACCACTCAAGGTGGCCGGCCAGAGTATCGCGTCCTTTGGTGAAGGTTCGGGCTGGCTCGGCATACCAGGCGACCCGACACCACCGTCGCGCTTCATTCGCGCTCTCGCCTTCAGCATGAGCTCCACCCCCCAAGCGAGCGGTATCCAAAGCGTGCGTTTGGTCGAACATATCATGAATAATTTTGATATTCCATCCGGTTCCATCCTCCCCGATGGAGACGAGCATCCGGATTACACTCAGTGGACGGTCGTAGCCGACCTGAACGAGCGGATTTACTACATCAAAACTTACGAAAACCAGACTCTACAGGCCATTGACTTAAAGGATTTTGATCTGACCGCAAAAGATATCCTTTCGGCCTCCATTGCCGCGCGCCTTAATACACCCAAGTTGGTGTTTGAGTGAGCCCTGCCGGGCTGGGGTGTCCGGGGGGCAATTATGGAGCCCCCGAAAAGGGTCAGAGTATCAAAGAAAATGCATTATTTCGCTTGATACTCTGACCTTTTTTCAGGTCCTATATGCGGGCTAATGCCTTTAATGAAATCAGCTTATAAATCACTTGACTATGGAGTTGATGGTTTCTTTAACGAAAAACGATTTTCGGCTGCAAACTGCTAATATTCATTTCGAAACTACATGAGAAACACGTTCCAATCTATTTTTGTTTATTCTTGTCTGATGATTGGCGCGGCTTGTCCGCTTTCAGCATTGGTGACGATTGACACAGTGAAGGTGGGCAATCAGGGCAATACCGCCGATTCCAACGGCTATGGCAGGGTTGACTACGGCTTTCAGATCGGTACCTACGAGGTGACCAATGCCGAGTACGCGGCCTTTCTCAATGCCGTTGCAGCAACCGACACGCACGGTCTTTACAAGGACAATCTGATGAACCACGCGACTCATGGCGGGATTGATCGGCATGGTACTTCCGGTAATTACAGCTATACGGTCAGAGAGGGTTTTGCCAACAAACCGATTCACAGTGTCAATTATTGGGATGCGGCACGCTTCGCCAACTGGCTGAGCAACGGGCAGAAAACCGGCAGTCAGGACGCTACAACGACAGAGAGCGGGGTTTATGCCTTGAATGGAGTGACATACCCCACCAGTAACTTTGCTTCGGCTTTACGCAACGAGAGTGCCTTCAGCAGCGGCGGAATCGCTATTGCCAACGGCAATGAGTGGTACAAAGCCGCCTTCTATGATCCGAGCCTGAACGGTGGCACCGGAGGCTATTGGCTTTACCCAACCCAAAGCAACGAGGTTCCACTTGCAGAATTGGCTCCCGGCAGCGGAAGCAACAGTGCCAACTTTATGGCGGAGGGTTCCTTTGATCCTCCCTATGGAACAGCGATTGATGTCGGATCCTACGTTGACACGACCAGCGCCTATGGTGTTCATGATATGGCCGGCAACCTCTCCGAATGGGTGGAGGAAATCAACAGCTATAACACCCAATGGATGACTGTTCGTGGTGGACACTACGATAGCTGGCCAACATACATGCCAGCTGATTGGGATTATCCGTATGGGGAGGGAGCTTCCATCCCAAGCCAGGGAGGGTTCGGTAAGGGTTTTCGCATTGTTTCGTTGTATGCGATTCCCGAACCGTCAACCTATGCGATGATTTTATCACTGCTGATAGCTGGTTTTGTAATCCACAGGAAACACAAAAATCGAGTGAATTAGTGTGCTGTTTGTTAAATGAGGAAATCCGGTTAGGAAATCCGGGACACCCATAAATGGGGCCTGGACCTCCTCCCGAATGATGGGTGTCCAGAATAGCACCCTTGTACTGGCTTGGGATCTGTTTCGGTATTTGCCTTGCCGTCTGTCGGGAGATGGGCCATGGATAGTGCCCTTTTGAATCCCATGGCTGACAACACAATCAACATCGACTATGTGGCCAATCTGGCCAGGATTGAACTGACTCCGGAGGAGAAAGCCGCTTTTTCTTCCCAACTCGGAGATATTCTCCACTACATGGACCGGCTGAAAACGGTGGATGTGGAAGGGGTTGAACCGATGGCTCATGCCTTTTCGCTGACCAATGTTTTGGGCGAGGATGTACCCGAGTGCGGTTTTAGCGCCGAGGAGGCACTCCGCAATGCCCCTGCCCAAAGGGATCAGCAGATTGTTGTTCCCAAAGTGGTGGAGGATGCCTGAGGAGGAGGAATTTAGGCTGTAGGGATTTAGGCTGTAGGGGTTGAGGGATTTGAAATTTGAGATTGGGCTGAAGGGCTGATGGATGGCCGCAAGGCAGGAACAGGTACACGTTAAAGGATTGAGGCACTAATATTTATTTTTCCATGTCGAAAGAATTGATTACCCGGACCGCGGCTGAGTTAAGCCGTTTGCTGGATCAAAAAGAAGTCAGCTCACGTGAGTTGGCAGAGGCATTCATTGCCCGTGCCGAGGCTGTGGACGGGCGGGTCAAGGCCTTCAACAGCCGGGATGCGGAAAGGACGCTCCGGGAAGCGGAGGCCTCGGATGCCCGGCGGGCCCGGGGAGAAAGCGTTGGACATCTGGACGGCATACCTGTAGCGATCAAAGATGTTATCGCGGTGAAGAATCAGCCCCTGACCTGTTCGAGCCGGATGCTGGCCAACTTTGTTTCCCCGTATGACGCCCATGTGACGGAACGTCTGCGGGCAGGGGGGCTGGTATTGTGGGGGCGCCTGAACCTGGACGAGTTTGCCATGGGCTCTTCGACGGAGAATTCGGCATTCCATACCACCTGTAACCCCTGGGATCTGGAGCGTGTGCCCGGTGGCAGCAGTGGTGGCAGTGCCGCATGTGTGGCTGCGCTGGAGGCACCTTTTTCACTCGGCAGTGACACGGGGGGCTCTATCCGCCAGCCGGCTGCCTTTTGCGGAGTCGTCGGGATGAAGCCGACTTACGGACTGGTTTCACGCTACGGACTGGTTGCTTTTGCCTCGTCGCTCGACCAGATCGGACCCTTTACCCGGACGGTGGAGGATGCGGCCCTTTTGTTGGGTGCCATCGCTGGTCATGACGCCCGCGATTCCACTTCTTATCCAGCAGAGATTCCGGATTACGGCGAGGCTCTGAAAAAGGATACGGGTCCATGGTCGATCGGTATTCCGAAGGAATATTTTGCCGAAGGTCTGGACCCGGAAGTCAGTGAAGGGGTGCAAAAGGCGATCCGTTTTTACGAAGGGCAGGGCTGTACGATCAAGGAAGTGTCTCTCCCGCATACGGAATTGGCGGTGCCGGTTTATTATATACTGGCGACGGCGGAAGCATCCTCGAATCTCGCCCGTTATGATGGCATTCGCTACGGCCATCGCAGCAAGGAAGGGAAGGATGCGGTGGACCTTTATTTCAAGACGCGGGCGGAAGGGTTTGGTCCGGAAGTCAAGCGCAGGATCATACTCGGCACTTATGTACTGAGCAGCGGGTATTACGATGCCTATTACCTGCGGGCGCAAAAAGTGCGTTCACTGATCCGCCGTGATTTTATGAATGCCTTTGACTCGGTGGATGTTCTGCTGACGCCGACAACGCCGACGGCGGCCTTCAAGGCGGGGGAAAAGTCCAACGACCCTCTGGCCATGTATCTGAATGATATTTACACCATTAATGCCAACCTCGCCGGCCTGCCTGCCCTGTCGCTTCCCTGCGGCTTCAACCAGCAGGGCCTGCCAATAGGATTCCAGCTCATTGGTCAGCCCTTCGCGGAAGCCCGCCTACTTTCAGTGGCTCACCATTTTGAGCAGGCCCATGATTATTGGAAGGAAAGCCCATCTCTTTAATTTTTTCTGATTTCTCAGCTATGGAATACGAAGCCGTTATCGGACTGGAAGTCCACGTGCAGCTCAAGACCCGGTCCAAAATGTTTACCCGGGCTCCCTATGGGTTTGGCTGTGAGCCCAACACCCTGACCAATCCGGTGGTCATGGGATTGCCGGGATCGCTGCCGGTCATGAATAAAGAGGCGATTCACCGGACTGTCCTGCTCGGGCTCCTTTGTGGCTGCAAGATCGCCGAGGTTTGCAAATGGGACCGCAAAAATTATTTCTATCCGGACAATCCCAAAAATTATCAACTTTCCCAATACGACCAGCCCATCTGCATTGGGGGCGAGGTGGAAATCGAACTGCCGGGGCCTTCACGCAATGTAATGGGGGAACACCGGATGGTGAAACTGACCCGAATCCATCTTGAAGAGGATGTCGGCAAACTGACGCACTACGGCAACGATAGTCTGGTTGATTACAATCGGGCCGGTTCGGCACTGGTTGAAATCGTGACGGATCCAGATATGCACAATGAGGATGAGGTTTTCGCCTTCCTGACAGCATTGCGCAACAACATCGTTTATGCAGGTTTGTCGGATTGTGATATGGAGAAAGGGCAATTGCGTTGTGATGCCAATATCTCCGTCCGCCCCAAAGGGGAGAAGAAGCTTGGTACCAAGGTGGAGTTGAAAAACATGAATTCCAGTTCCGGGGTGCGCAATGCTGTGGCCTACGAGATCAAACGGCAGATATTCGCGTTGAAAACCGGATCGGAAAAAATCGTCCAGGAAACACGCCGCTGGGATCCGGAGCAGTCGGTCACCACCTCCATGCGAACGAAGGAGGAGGCTCACGACTACCGCTATTTCCCTGATCCGGACCTGATGCCAGTCACGATTGGCCAGGACCTGCTGGAGCAGTACCGGGCGGAACTCCCGGAATTGCCTTTCGCCCGGCAGCGCCGCTATCAGGAGCAGTATGAGCTGCCTTATACTCTGACCTCTGTTCTCTGCCCGAGTCGCCCTCTTGCTGAATTTTTCGAGGAGGCCCTCACGCATTTTCCGGCTCCGAAGCCGATTGCGAATATCATCGTCAACGAGCTGCTGCGTGACCTCTCGGCTTCCGGTGAGGCAGGCGAGGGTGCCCTGCCGCTGCATGCATGCAAGGTCACACCGCTTATGGTTGCTGAGCTGGCACGTTTGATCGAAGAAGGCACCATCACCCGTCAGGTGGGCAAGGATGTTTTCCAGAAGATGTATCAGAGCGGGGAGTCTCCGCAGGCGATTGTGGATCAGGAAGGTTTGAAGAATGATACTGATAGCGGGGAGATTGAGGCCCTTTGCAGGGATGTGATTGCGGATCCGAGGCACGCCAAGGCCATCGGCCAATACCGGGAAGGCAATGAAAAGGCTCTGAATTCACTGAAGGGGCCCATCATGAAAGCGACTCAGGGGAAAGCGGATCCGAAGGTGCTGGATCAGGTTTTGCGCAAGCTGCTTGCCTGATTCGAGAGTATTGCTAGCGTTACACTATGGCCGAAAAGAATTTCAACGATGTGATTGCCGCGATTGTCCGTGAGGACAGTCGCTACGATAAGGCGGCCTATCATTTCGTTCGTCAGGCACTGGACCACACTTTGAAGAAAATTCTTCCCGATCCGAAGCGTCCCGGTCGCCATGTCTCGGGGCAGGAATTATTGGCCGGTATCCGGGAGTTTGCATTGGAGCAATTTGGTCCAATGGCCTACACGCTTCTGCAGCATTGGGGTATCCGTAAGACCGAGGACTTTGGCGATATTGTTTTCAATCTGGTGGAATACGGCGTTCTTGGCAAAACGGAGCAGGATTCGCCGGAGGATTTTCAGGAGATTTACGATTTCCGCGAAGCCTTTCTCGGTCCCTACACGCCCAAGTCACGCCGTCGTCTGAGCCGTTTGAAAATCAGTGAGGAAGACGACGCCTGAACGGTAAAGTGCTGTTTTAATCCCAAGGAGCGGGGGTGACCTCACCCACGGAAGAAACCCGGGACACCCATCTATTCATCCTAACCTGAAAAATTCACCGGATTGTGCGAAAAGTGGTTTAAGTTGTTTTTTA
>CAZCJJ010000048.1:0-22139 GCA_964499045.1 uncultured Opitutales bacterium
GGCTGAAACTTCAGTGAGGCCTGCATTTTCCTTGGGGGTGAGGTCACCCCCGCTCCTTGGGGTTTGGTATCACGGAGGTGGCGTGACTTTACACTCCTTGAGTGAATGTTTTCACTTCCGCATTGCCCAAATGGTATTCAAGGTTAGAATATGAACCATGATTAAACATTATGGAAAGTTCTTGTCGTTCGTGTGTTTCCTTGTTTTGGGTGGCCTCGTCCAGTCCGGTTGCGTGGCGGTGCTTGCGGCCGGGGCGGGGGCTGGGACAGTCGCCTATGTGCGCGGTCAATTGAATACCCCCCTGGAGGCATCCATGGACCGGTCCGTTCGTGCCGTCAGCCAGGCCATTGATGACATGCGATACAGCCGGATCAGTGAGGAGACGGATGCCACTTCAGCGGTCTTTGTCGCGCGCAATGCACAGGACAAGAAGATTACGATTCGCCTGACCCGGCAGACAGATAATCTGACGGACCTCTCGATCCGGGTGGGGGCCTTCGGCGATGAAAAACTCTCTCAAACCATTCTCGATGCGATCAAAAAGCGGCTTTGAGTTCGGATCATGAATCAGGGTTAGCTTTCCTGTTTAAAAGATGCAACGACCCACTGGGACAAGGTTTTATCCGGTGAGCGGGCGGCGTCCGCATCAATGACGAAGTGTTTTTGTCCGGTGTTGCGTTGGATGATACCGAGGCCGTGCTGGAAGTCTTTGAATTTGGCTTCACAGATCGTGTGGAGTGTCTTGTCCTCGTTGGTGGCGGCTTCGATCAGGATTTCGGCGGCTTCGTCGGTGAATTCAATTTCCAGCTCGTGGTCGCGCTGGAATGCTTCGGCGAACCGGGCGAGTTCCTTTTTCCAAACGGCTGACATATGGTGTTTGTTTTCGACGATGAGCCGGTGCAGGGTGTCATCCGGTTGTCCAACGGTTTCTGTGGTGACCTCGAAGGCGGTAATACCGGTGGACGGGAGTTCGAATTTATAATTGCGGAATATTTTTTCCAATACGGTCATGAGGCCGCGGGCCCCGGTTTTTTCGCGGTAGGCCTGATCGGCGACGGCCTGAACGGCTTCGGGGGTGATTTTAAAATCAATCCCGTAGCCCTGAAAATCGCTCCGATACTGTTTGAGGAGGGAACCTTCGGAAGAGAGTAGGACCTCTGCCAGGTCTTTGGACTGGAGGTGTTCGCAAGCGACGCGGACGGGGAGGCGTCCGATGAACTCCGGTTCGAAGCCATAACGGATGAAATCGACGGTTTCGGCGCGGGAGAGGTAGCGGAACAAATCATCATCGGCTGCTTCCGGGGTACTGGCAAAGCCGATGGTGGCATGGTCGACCCGTTTTTTTACGGATTCGGCAAGCCGGTCGAAGGCACCGCTGACGATAAAGAGGATATGGCGGGTGCTGATGGTTTTGGGCCCCTGTTTGCCTCCCTGCTGCATGCCCATCATGGCCTGCATTTGTCCCATGATATCGTTGGGTGCGAAGAGGTTGACATCGGTGTCTTCCATCAGTTTGAGCAGGTTGATCTGGACACCGCGACCGGAAACATCCTTGCCACCTGCACTGCTTTCGCTGGCGATTTTATCGATTTCGTCGATGTAGATGATTCCGTACTGGGCCAGTTCGACATTACCGTTGGCAGCTTTGACGAGATCGCGGACAAGGTCCTCGACATCGGAGCCAACGTAGCCTGTTTCGGAGAATTTGGTGGCATCGGCCTTGATGTAGGGGACGCCGATGAGCCGTGCGATATTGCGCATGAGGTAGGTTTTCCCCACCCCGGTGGGGCCGAGCAGCAGGATGTTTTGTTTGCTGTATTCGAGTTCCATTTCCTTCGGATTTTCGAGGCAGCGGCGGACATGATTATAGTGGTCACAAATGGCAACCGAGAGGACTTTCTTGGCCTCATCCTGTTTGATGACGAAGCGGTTGAGGTAATCGCGGATATCTCTCGGCTTGAGGCCGAAATGGCGTATGCGGCGCAGGGTTTCGGCATCCTTTTCCTCCTGCTCATCGGAGACAGGAGAGGCAGGGGAGGGGGCTCCCGCTCCGAATCCCATGGAACCCGGAGGAGGGCCACCCCCTTTTTTCATCATTTCCTGGATCTGTTTCTGGATTTCCTCAAACGGGTTTCCTGAATCTTTGTCGCTCATGGATGCTAAACGTGCACCATCCTGTTGTTAGTGCAAGGATGGAGATAGGTCTCGCAAGCGGTCGGACCGTGAGACCGTCGGAAACGGACTTTTGTCCGGCGTACTTTTATCGTTGTCATTGAACTGAATACGTCAAAACTAGCCCCACTATGGCAGCTAATCTCACTAAGCGGGACATCGTTCTGGATATTTACGAAAAAACCAATTATCCCCAGAAGGCGGTACGCGACACCGTGCAGTTCACCTTGGATGCAATCGCACAGGCACTGGCGGAGGGGCGTAATGTGGAACTGCGTAATTTCGGTGTATTTGAAGTGCAGGTGCGCAAGAGCCGTATCGGGCGTAACCCCAATCGTCCGGAGAAGGATGTGGTGATTCCCACCCGTGCCGTGATCAAGTTCAAATCGGGTAAGGAGTTGAAGGGCAAACTGAAGAAACTCGACCTGAAGAAACTGCAAGAGGACTGAGCAACCCGGGCTGATCCCATACTTACTTAGCTTTCACCGAACCGCCGTTGGGCGGTTTTATTGTTTCCACCATGTTCAAGACCCTTCCAGGCTTCCGTGAGTTTTATCCCGAGGATTGTGCTATCCGCAATCATTGCTTCCGCCTTTGGCGTCAGACCGCGCTGCGTTTCGGTTTTCAGGAATTTGACGGCCCGTTACTGGAACCACTTGAGCTTTTGACCGCAAAATCCGGTCCGGAAATCGCCGGCCAGCTCTTCAACTTTGTCGATAAAGGTGGCAGGGAAGTGACTCTGCGACCGGAGCTTACGCCTACGCTTGCCCGCATGGTCGGGGCCCGGGCAAACAGCCTGCGCCGCCCCATCAAGTGGTTCAGTATCGGGGAGAATTTTCGCTATGAGCGGCAACAGAAAGGCCGCCTGCGTTCCTTTTATCAGTTGAATGCCGACCTGCTCGGGGAGCCGGGGCCGGCCGCCGATGCCGAGGTGATTGGACTGCTGGTGACATCATTGACGGCTTTCGGTCTGGGGCCTGATACCTTTATCATCCGCCTGAGTGACCGCACGCTTTGGCTCCTCTATCTGGAAGGCCTTGGCCTGAGTGAAACGGCCAGCATGGAAATTCTTGGTGTGGTGGACAAAATGGAACGGGAGGAACCGGAGCAGGTTCTGGCCAAACTCAAGGCCCTGACGGGAGAAAAGGCGGAGACTCTTCATGCGGGTATTCAGGCATTGAAAGCCTGTACCGATCGTGAGTCGCTTGCCGCCTTCTTTGATCAGGCTTCCTCTGATCCGGTGGTGGCAGAAAAAGTCAGGCAGCGTCTGGCCGAGTGGGCGGACCTGTGGGGGCGGCTGGAAGCGATGGGTCTCGGAGCCTTTTTGCGGTTGGATTTCGGGATTGTCCGGGGATTGGCTTATTACACCGGTTTTGTCTTCGAGGCTTTCCAGACCATTGGCAAAGGCCGTGCACTGGCGGGCGGAGGCCGTTATGATCATTTGGTGGAAAAACTTGGTGGCCCGGCGTTGCCGGCGGTCGGATTTGGTATGGGTGATGTTACCCTGCGCGACCTTTTGGAAACCTGTAATCGGCTACCCAAGCTGGTTCCTTCGATGGATTTTTATGTCATCGCGCTTGGTGAGGCCGCCAGCAAGGAGGCTTTGCAGGCGGTTTACCGTTTGCGGGAATCCGGCTTTGCCGTGGAATATTCGCTCAAGGCCCAGTCCCTGGCCAAGCAGTTCAAGCAAGCGGACCAGAGTGGTGCCCGCTTTGCTCTCATTTGGGGCGAGGAGGAAGTGAATGCCCGCACCTTTAAATGCCGAAGTTTGATTCAGCGTGAGGAAAAGATCTATCCGCAGGGAGCCTTGGCGGAAGTCGCCGCCAGGGTGTGTGAAACGGCCGAACTCCCGTAAGGCCAAGCCGCAGCCCGGTTTTTTGGGGGGGATGCACATATACCATGTATTCGCCTTTCTGGTTGGAAAATGTAAAAACTTGGCTAAATTTTCCTTTCACGCGGTTAATAATCGCTTTTTTTGTCAAATACCTTTCCATGGGCCCATAATGCTCTGAAGCTCACTTAACCAATGAAGTTAAAAACCTTATTGCTGTTGATCCTTCTGGGAATCGTAGGGTACATGGCTTACGATTATCTGGTTGTGCAGTTAAGCCAGGAAGCCCTTGTTTATAAGCGTTACATGGGGGCGGTCATGGATAACAATTCGCAGCGTGCCCGCCAGTATGTTTCCGGTGAGCAGCCGATGAAGGCGTTTGAAGCTCATGGATACAGGGTACAGCAGTGGAATGGGGACCCGCGCTGGGTGACCTATCGTTTCCTTTCCCGTGACTTGTCTCCGGATGGCAACACGATGCGGATGCGTGTCCGGCAGCATGCCCGGGTTGACCCTCCGGGAGTCACCACTTTCTGGGGGCAGGAGGAGCGCCGCGATTTGCATACTGTAGTACTGGTCCGGGAACGTTCCGTTTGGAAAGTTTCCCACTTTGAGGACAGTGCCACTCAAGCTTTGGATGCCGCGGTTTCCTCGAGACGTTGACCCTGTGGGGCTGAAACGCTTATGCTCCAAGCCATAAGGGGGCGAACTTGAAGCTTGCCGCATGCGGGTGGGTTTCAAGAGTGGAAGCTATGATTATACCGAAAGAGCCCAAACTGACTGCGCGGCAGTTGGCGGAAATAGAAGCGATTGTGGGGGAGTTTGGTTGCAGGATACAGCCGATCATCGGGGCCGAGCGTTCGATTTATGCCATTCTGGGGGATGAGCGTCATGAAACCATGACCAACCGCATTCTCGGGCTGGATTATGTGGATCGGGTCGATGCGATTGATTCGCCTTACAAGCTGATGGATATCAAGTCCTCACTCGCATCGGGGCGTTTGTGTCTGGGCGGAGTGGTTTTGGGGCAGGCACCGCTATTCATTGCAGGCCACTGCACCATTGATCCCAGGAATCCGCAGTATTTCATTGAAACGGCCCATGCTTGCAAGGAGGCAGGAGTTCACATGCTACGTGGCGGCGTGTGGAAACCCCGCACCATGCCTTATTCCTATCAGGGCGATGCCAAGGCTCTGGAGATTTTGCTGGAGGCCCGCCGCCAGACCGGACTGCCGGTGAACACCGAAGTCATGGATGAAGGCCATTTGAAAGCGGTGTTGGAGGTTGGGGTGGACATGATCCAGATCGGTGCCCGTAATTCCGTCAACTATTCGCTCCTCCGGCTGGTAGGTGAAATGACGTCGTCCACCCAAACGGCAGTGCTTCTGAAGCGTGGGCGGGCGATGGCCCCTGTGGAGGAGTTTCTGGCCGCCGCCGAATACATTGTTTCCGCCGGGAATCCAAATGTCCTGCTCTGTCCGAGAGGTACGCTGCCTTCGATGTCCGGCTACCGGAATCACCCGGATGAATCGATCACCCAGTTGCTCAAGGAGAAGACCTGGGCGGCAGTGGTGGTGGACCCCTCGCATTCCGTGGGCCGTGCCCAGTATGTCCCCGGAGCGGCCCTGGCCGCAATGGCCTACGGTGCGGATGGTCTGGTTCTGGAGGCACATATAAAGCCGAGTCTTGGTATCGGAGATGATCCCAAACAGGCATTGACCCCAGAGCAATTAAGACCTTTGCTCGCAGACGCCACCGCTATCTGGAAACTGAGAAGGAAGTACCAGCAACCGGTGTCCGCTTCCACTTGATGAAATTGCAAAACAACCCTGCCGTGACCCTTGTCGGGGCTATCGGTATTCTGCTGACGATTCTTTTGGTTTTCTTTGCCGCCCGTCCGGAATCACCCAGGGTGGCGACTAAAGAGAATGTCTGGAAACATATCCAGCGTGCGGCGACAACGTATGGGCTGGATGCGGATTTTGTTTATGCCATTGCGATGGCGGAAAGCACACTACAACCGGATGCCAGTACCGGTTATGCCCGTGGAATCATGCAAATCAGTCAAGGTGCCTGGGAGATGGTTTCCAAGGAGCCTTATCGCCATGCCTGGAATTGGGAAAAAAACATCGATGCGGGCTGTGCCTATCTGGCCTACAATAAAAAGTTTCTCGAAGAACAAGGGCATTTCAGTTACCCCTTGCTGGCGGCTTGCTACCGTTTTGGGCGGCAAACGGTTCGCCGGGCAGACTTCCGGATGGAGGCCTTGCCGACTGCCCGGAACCGAATTTATCAGGAGCTGTTCGCCGGCAATCTGCGTCCGATTGCTCCACCCAGGTAGGTTTTTAGGCTGTAGGTTTTTAGGCTGTGAGCACAGGATTTTTGATACTTAAGTGAAAAGCTATTGTTGAAAGCACTGAAATCCCTGTGATATTCCTCCGTGTTTCCCATACGCACACTTGCAAGTCGGGCGAGTGTGGCAATAGTGCATACTTATGCCCGTACACAGCCTAGGATTTTTGCAGGATGCATTTACCAGCCAACCTTTGTTCGAGGACAAGACCTGGCGTCTCTCGCCTGAGCCATGGCCCCTCTCCAGCACACAAATTGCGGATCTTGAGGCAATTGGCCAAGCCTGTCTTGAGTTTTATCGTGCCCTTGATAATCTCTACACCCGTTCTTGGCAGGGGAAGAACCTTTTGCGCAACCGTGCCCTTGAGGCACCATGGGTGGCGGATTATCTGGATCGCGGTAAGCCCCGCCGGCTTATTGAACACGGCCGACATCCTGCCTTCAAAGGACAAGTGCCGTTGGTAATCCGGCCGGATTTGCTGATTACGGAAGAAGGTTTTGCCCTGACGGAGATGGATTCGGTTCCTGGGGGTATCGGGCTAACGGCCTTTCTCAATCAGCTCTATGCCCGGCCCAATAACCCGATTGTGGGTGGGGATGATTCGATGCCCGTCGATTTTTACGATACCCTGTGTGCACTGGTTCCTGAAGTTGATAATCCCTGCATCGCCATTGTGGTCAGTGACGAGGCCTCCACTTACCGCCCCGAATTTGAATACCTCAGTGCCTTGCTCAGGAACAGGGGACTGCGGGTTTATGTCTGTCATCCGGACGACATCATGCCACTGGGGCGCACGCTCTGTGTGCCGGTGGACGGGAACCCGGAGAAGATCGATGTCATTTACCGCTTCTGGGAATTGTTTGATCTGGGAAATTTGTCGACGGCGGACAGGATACTGGAAGCGGTGGAGTCCGGTGAGGTGAAGGTGAGTCCTCCGATGAAGGCTTATCAGGAGGAAAAGATCAGTCTGGCCTTACTGCATCACCATGTGCTGGAGGACTACTGGAAGGAGAATCTTTCGAAACGGTCGTTCCGATTGTTGAAGAAAATCATTCCGCATTCCTGGGTGGTTGATCCGGTTGAGTTGCCGCCGAATGCGGTATTGGATGCCCCCTATGCGCAAGGGAAGCCGATTCGTAGTTGGGAAGAGCTGGGCGAGGCGAGCCAGAAAGAACGCAACCTGATTCTCAAGGCGAGCGGTTTTCATGAAACCGCATGGGGAGCCCGCAGTGTGACCTTGGGAAGCGACAGTTCAAAGACGGACTGGCAGGAGGCTATTCAGCAGGCGGTTGCGATGGCCAGTGAAACCCTGCATGTTCTTCAGAACTATCATAAACCCAGTCGGTTGACGCATTCGGTCTATGATGCCGAAGGAAAGCTTTATCCGATGCAGGGCCGCACCCGTCTCTGCCCTTTTTACTTTGTCCGGGGTGATATGGTCTCCCTGAGCGGGGTGTTGGCTACCTTTTGTCCCGCTGATAAAAAAATCATTCACGGGATGAGGGATGCGGCCATGTTGCCCTGTCGGGCAGTGTAGCGTGAAGTTTTTGGGGTTCTAACGGTTTGTCAGATATGTGGGATAGCTTCTTTGCCCGCCAGAACTCCCGATAAAAATGCCTGCCCGGGTTGACCCGGAATTAAATATACTGATAGTAGGCCCGGACCTACTCCAATTAACACCAACACGTTGAATGATTATGAAAAAAACAAGCCGCATCTTTATCACTGTAGTAACGTCCCTTTTTCTTGGCATCGGAGCGCTTATGGCTGGCCCCGAGGTTGGTAAGCCAGCCCCGAACTTCATCTTGATCGATTCCAATGGCGAGACCCACCGTCTTTCTGACTATAAAGGTAAACGGGTGGTTTTGGAATGGCTGAACCATGGATGTCCCTTTGTGGTGAAACACTATGGATCCGGCAACATGCAGGCCTTGCAACGGACCTATACGGAGCAGGATGTGATCTGGTTCAGCATTTGTTCCTCGGCCCCCGGGACTCAAGGCCACATGAGCCCGGAAGAGGCCAATCAGACCATTAAAGAGAAAAATGTCGCTGCCACCGCAGTGCTGATTGATGAGGACGGTACCGTGGGACGCCTTTATGATGCCCGCCGGACACCGGAAATGTATGTTATTGATGAGGACGGGATCTTGGTTTACCGCGGTGCTATTGACAGTAACAGCAGTGCCGACCCTGCAACGATTCCCGATGCCACCAACTATGTGGCCGAGGCATTGAACGCCATCGCAGCTGGCAACCCGGTGCCGACTCCGGTCACCCGTCCCTACGGCTGTACGGTTAAATACAAGAATTGAAGAGGTTAATTGCAGGAATGTGGATGCTTCATTCTCCCTTATTGTGAGGTGACTGTGAAATAGAATAGCCTTTTCCCGGGATTTGGGATGAGGTGTCAGGGTATGAATTCTTTAAGGCCTATACCCTTCCTTTTTTTTGTTCTGTTTGCCGGTTCCCTGTATGGGCAAAGTGCTCTGGAAAATATCCAGGCCTTGGAGCGTTTTGGCGCTCACTGGGCTCATATCGTTGAATCAGTCGATAGCCAACCTATCCATGTTCAAGTGGTCGAAAGCAAAGGGTTGGGGCAGGACATGGGCGGCCTCGCCCTTTCCTTTATGGTTGGTGCGGCTGGTGATTTATGGCTTGAATTTGACTGGAAAGATCAGCAATTGGAATTGGGGCGCCAAGGGGACGTTCTTTGGATTTATACAGAGAAAAAGGCTTTTGGCGTGGTGGGGAAGAATGACATCCCTCCATTCAAAGCAGATCCGGATTATCGGGAACCGGTGCATTTAGGCGAATGGTTGTCGCTGCCTGTTTCTCGCCAGCAAATACAAGCGCTACCGGTTATTTTCACCCTGAGCGCTGAACCGGGGGAAGGTGATGGCGAACGCTATATTATCCGTTCCAACGAATTCACGGAACAGTTGTTTGGAATTAAGGGATTGGATATGGTTTGGACATTCCCCACGGGCAATACCTTCCCCTGCATACTGGAGCTGAAGCATGGCGACAAGCATTTCAAGTTGAAACTGGAGGCCGGGGAGCCGGTCAGGCTTGAGGAAAAACTATCCCTGCCGGAACAGCGTAAAGATGAATTTACCGACGTAGCGCTTAGCCATCTGACCAAGTTTTTCCGTGTCGCTTATAAACGCTTGCAGCAGCGTGGAAAAGAATGGGCTCCCCATGACAAGATGGACCGTACTCACGGAAAAGGGCGCCTTTTTACCCGCGATGGAGTTCTGGTCCTTTATCTTGAGGGCAGCCCGCAGGAGATGGGGGAACAGCACGGGGTCTTATTACAAGAGCAAGCCCGCGATGTTATCGATACGATGCTCTACGGAGTTGGGGTAGGCAGCAGCTTTATTCGTGGCAGTTGGTTTTTTGGAGATATTGAAGAAGCCCAGTCCCGCCTGCTTCCACATATGAACCCCGGCTATGTTGAAGAAATGGATGCGCTGGCGAAGGCCGGTGGTTTTCACCGGGAGGAGCTTCGTTTGGTTAACTTTTTTCCGGAGTTGTTTCACTGCAGTGGGTTTGCCGTGTATGGGGATGCCACTTCGGATGGCATGCTCTACCATGGACGTATTCTTGATTACATCAGTGGTCTGGGACTTGAGAGGAATGCGGTGCTGATGCTTGTTAATCCCGACAACGGCCATCGTTGGGTCAATGTTGGATATGCCGCTTTTACGGGTACGGTAACCGCGATGAATGAAAAAGGCGTTGCCATTGGCGAGTTGGGCGGCGATGGCTGGGGCGATTGGGATGGTAAACCTATGGCTCAACTGATGCGCGAGGTCATGGAGCAAGCCTCCACAGTCGAGGAGGGGGTAGCCATTTTCGAGAAAGGGCCGCGTACCTGTGAATACTATTACGTGCTCTCCCAGGCAAAACCTAATCTGGCGGTGGGCCTTTATGCGACCCCCCAGCGATTGAAAATAATTCATCCCGGGCTTGCCTATGAGCGGTTGGAACGGCCGGTGGACAATGCGGTATTGCTTTCCGCCCGGGATCGCTATCAGAAACTGGTGGATCGGGTTGAGTCCCGCTACGGGGAGATTGATGCCCAAGAGGCATGGTCTTTGATGGCCCGTCCGGTGGCGATGGGCAGTAATATCCAGTCGGCACTCTTTCGGCCCGAAACACTGGACTTTTGGATAGCCAACGCTACCCATGATAAAGTGGCCTCCGCACACAGGCCCGTTGAATTCAATCTCAAAACCCTTTTTGAGGAGTTACAGCAATGATCAAACACTTCCTTCTGGCTGTTTTATGGGTATTGGCGGGTTCCATCTCAAGTGTTGCAGCTGTTGGTCTGTCACTCGTGGCGGGTGAATCAGTCGAACTCAATCTGTCCGGTGTATCCGGCGACTTTGTTGCCCGGGTGGAAACGTTGGCCCCGGTTGAAGGGATTTCCCGTTATACCGTTCGTTTTGCCTCTCCGGTAACCACGGCATTCCCGCAAAACAATGAAGTTATTGGTGAAATGTATCTCCCCGCTGAAGGTGGCATTACCTCTGACCCCGTTATCCTTTTGCATATTCTGAATGGAAATTTTGAGCTGGAGCGGCTGATTGCGCTTGAATTGGCCCGTGCAGGAGCCCCTGCTTTCTGGTTTAAATTGCCTTTCTACGGCGAACGTCGACCCGAGACGGTAAGCTCTTCCCGTCCGGTTTCCGCACCTCAGTTACTCCAACTACTGGATCAGGGATCCCAGGATTTTCAACGCGCAGCGGACTTTATGGGGACTTGGCAGGAAGAAGGTGACGGTAAGGTGAACGCTGTCGGTATTAGTATGGGGGGGATTCTGGCCTACTACTTTGCATCGCAGGAACCTCGTGTCGGTAAAATTGTATCCGTTATGGCTGGTGGTGATTTATGGGGGATTATTCAACAGGCAAGGGAGACCCGCCATATGCGCGCTGCTTTTCTGGAAATGAGCGAGGAAGAGCGTACCGAACTGATCAGAGAGCTGGAGCTTCGCGATCCTCTCCATGTAGCCCCGCTCCTGCGTGAGCGGATGGGGTCGGATAATATTCTCATGATCAATGCAAGCCTGGACGAGGTAATCCCGAGAATCCATGCGGAAAAACTTGCGGCTGCGCTGGGGATTCAGGATGAGGTTTATTGGGTTGAAGATGTTGGACATTACTCGATAGCCGCCAAATTGGGTGAAGTTATTGGCGCCATGGTTCGGTTTTTGACTAATGGCAGTGTCGAGATGAGGCCGGTGGAAACGAAATTGGCTCAAATGATGGATGGTGATGCCGTGTTGACGGGTTTTTTAAGTGATTTGGGCAGTATGCTTGACCCGACTTCAGTTCCATTGGCAGGCCAGAAATTGGAAACAAGCTTCACTTGGGTGGCCAATAGCGGAGATAATGTGGAAGGATCATTCAGCTGGCTCCGTTCGCCTGTTGGTCACTATAAGCTGGCTGTTGGAGCGCCGGGGCTTGGCGAGATTGAACTTGGACGGGGGGATCGTCCATGGCTTTTTCTTCCACAACAGAATACGCTCCTGCTTGGGAATGATCCGGGTCCGGAAGATAGTCCCCTATTAATGGCTGGTGGGCGACTTATGCTGAATATGCAGCTTTTGGCTAATATGCTGCAATATGGAGTGCGGGTTCCAGGGCTGCTTGATGAGATGGGTCGCCTTGAGGCTGAGAGTGAAGCGGGCGTGATGCGTCTGACCTATAGGGCACGCCGCCCTGCGATGACACTCGTTTTAGATTTCAACATGGACCGTGGCGAATACACCTACTGTGAAGTTCGGTTGCGCGAAGGTACATTGAAGCTGGATATTACGCATTTGGATATTGCGACGACTTTGGGCAACGATGACTTCAATCCTCCCGGGGCCGGAGATACCATGACGGTCAACGCCAAGCATTTGCAGCATGCGGTGGCACTTTTACTGGAAGCGATGGGGAATAAGACGAAGGTCTGGCGTTGACCGTGAATTGCCTCATCATCCCACAAATCAGGTGCTTTCGTTGGGGAGGGGACAACGCGGTGTTTTCTCTCTTGATTCTGCTGTTGCGAAAAAGGGGTGAACGGGCGATATAGCTTACTCTGTGTTGCCGGTCTATTATATGCTGCCGCTACTGAGCGGCTTTTTTTATGCCGTGGGGATGCTCCTGGCCAAGCGAGCCTTTGGGCATGGGTTCGGTGTGATGCGCTACGTGTTTCTCTCCAACATGATGATGTTGGTGATGTTCCTGCCCTTGTTGTATTTTGTGAAAGACCAGCCGGACTGGAACCGGATCGGCTGGCCCATTCTTTGCGGCACAGGGTTCTTTTTGGGGCAGGTTTTTACCTTCCTGGCTATTCGTTGGGGGGATGTTTCGGTGCAGGCTCCGGTCATGGGAACCAAAGTGGTGTTTGTGGCGACCTTTTCCGTTATTTTGCAGGCGGGACCAGTCCCGCTCAGTTGGTGGGTGGGTGCCATGCTGACAACGGTGGCCATTTTTCTATTAAGCTACACGACTGTGGGGAATCGCAAAGGGACCCTGTTTGCTCTGGTACTTGCGCTGACCAGTGCGGCCTGCTTTGGGGCGGTTGATGTGGTCTTGCAACGTGAAGCTCACGGGTTCGGGCCCCTTGCCTACATCATATTGATGATGGCCACCAGTGCCGTTTTGTCGTTGGGCTTGATCCCGTTTTTCAAAGGCCGCCTGCGCGATATGAATTTCCAAGCCTGGAAGTGGGGGCTGCTGGGTACTTCGATTATCGCATTCCAGTCGCTGGGGATTGCGCTGACGATCAGTCTCTATGGACGCGCAACGGCGGTTAATATTCTCTACAGTTCGCGTGGTCTCTGGAGTATCGTGCTGGTTTGGGCAGTGGGCAGCTGGTTTGCCAGCCGGGAGAGCGAGGTCGGAACCAAAATCATGCTGCGCCGACTGGCGGGATCCTCACTTTTGTGCGTTGCCATCGTTCTGGTTCTGATGGAAGGGGAATAGGCTGTTTAGCCTGAAAAATTCACCGGATTATGCGAGATGAGAACTCGTCGAACAGAGGCGCCGGAAATCTGTCATAGAATGTAGTTGGGCTAATCAGCTGGTTTGACTTTTCTGAAATTAAATCTATTCTGGGCCGGATTATGGGAAAATCATCGGACTCTAACAAACGTATTATCGCAGGCATTCTGGGAATCCTCCTTGGTGGATTGGGCATTCACAAGTTTTACCTCGGTTACAATAAGGCGGGGATTATCATGCTTCTGGTCAGTATTTTGACCCTTGGTATTTTAGCTTGGATTGTTCACATCATCGGGCTTATCGAAGGAATCCTTTATCTGACCAAAACGGATTCCGAATTTGATGAAATTTATATTTCCGGAAGGAAAGAGTGGTTCTGAGCGGGGCGAGCCCGTGCCTCTCTAATTGCTGCACTCTTCCATGGAATTGATTTTCCTCGGAACGGGAACCTCGCAGGGGGTTCCAATGATTGCCCACGGGAACGAAGGTTGTGATTTGGCGGATCCGCGCAACTGGCGGACGCGCAGCAGCATCCATGTGGTGATGAATGGGCACCATATTCAGGTGGATGCTTCGCCGGAGTTCCGTTTGCAGTGCCTGCGCCATCAAGTGGAATGGATTGATACGTTTATCCTTACCCATCGCCATGCCGACCACATCATGGGAATGGATGATCTGCGCCGATTCTGCGATCTTCTCGGGGGAGTGGCACTCCCTGTTTACAGTACTGAGGACGGTCTGCAACGGATTCGCGAAGTTTACCCTTACGCTCTCGGCGATATTCCGGTCAGTAAAGGCTATGCTGCCTTTCGTTTACTGGAAATGCCCGAAGTCCTCGAAGTGCCGGGTGGAAAGATTTACAGCGCACCGCTCCCGCATGGGAGCGTGCAGACCCTCGGGCTGGTTTTTGAGGAGACAGCCAGCGGTGCGAAGATCGCCTATTTTAACGATTGTAAGGTAGTCACTCCTCAGGCCCGTACCCTGGCTGCAGGGGCGGATGTAGTCATTCTGGACGGCTTGCGCCCCAAATTGCACCCTTCCCATATGAACATTGATGAGGCTCTCGCGGTGGCGGAAGACCTGCAAGCTCCCTCCACCTGGCTGACCCACTTGACCTTTCAAGTGGACCATGCGACCTGGCAGGCAAAAATGCCTCCCCGTGTACATCTCGCCTGGGACGGGTTGCGGCTGGAAGTCGGATGAATGGGGGTAGCTGCGTTCGAGAGAACGTGGCCCCTGGCTTGGAGCCCTTTACAGTATCCGTCCCGGTTGATAGGTGGCAGCTTCGGGGTGGCGTTGGGCGAGTTCCTGGGTGTGCCGGACGAAGTGATCCACCTGTGGGCCGGCATTGCCGGTGGCGGCAGCACCTTCGTCGAGAATAGTCTGAAGTTTTTCTGCCGACAAGGACAGGCGGGTGTCTGTGGCGAGCCGGGAGAAAAGATCGTTGTTTTGGATTTCACCGGTTCGCATGGCTTTGGCGGTGGCGACGGCGTGTTCCTTAATTGCCTCATGGGCGGTTTCACGCCCGACTCCGGCTTTGACGGCTTCCATCAATACCGTTGTGGTCAGGAGGAAGGGCAGGTAGCGGCAGTTCTCCGCTTCAATGACAGCCGGGTTGGCCTCCATCTGACCGAGGATGGTGAGGAAGGTTTCCAGCAGGCCGTCGAGGGCAAAGAAAGCATCCGGCAGGACAACACGCCGTACAACGGAGCAGGATACATCGCCCTCGTTCCACTGGTCCCCCGCGAGGCTGGCGGCCATTTCAAGATAACCACGGAGAATGACATGGAAGCCATTCAACCGTTCGCAGCTGCGGCTGTTCATCTTGTGTGGCATGGCGGACGAGCCGACTTGGCCGGGCAGGAACCCTTCGCTGGCCAGTTCATGCCCGGCCATCAGTCGCAGGGTCTTGGCAAACCCGGAGGGTCCGCTGCCAAGTTCGTAAAGGGTGGAGACAACCGTAAAATCAAGGCTGCGCGGGTAGACCTGTCCCACCGCATTGAGTGAACTCCCAAGGCCTAGGTGGGAAACCAGTTTTTCCTCCAGCTGATTAACCTGATCCGTGTCTTGTCCGAAGAGATGCAGTTGGTCGAGTTGGGTGCCCACTGCGCCCTTCAGTCCCCGTGCGGGGTAGTGGGCGATCAGGGATTCCAGACGCTGAAAGGCTTGGGAGAGGTCTTCTCCGAACATGGCCAGCCGTTTTCCGAAGGTACTCGGTTGGGCAGCCACGTTGTGGGTGCGGGCGGTGATGGCAAGGTCCCTGTATTCCGCCGCTCGGCGTCCGAGGGCAATCAATGCCGCGGCCACCTTGGTCTGAATCAACTGCAGGGCACGGTACACCTGAAGCTGCTCCACATTTTCGGTCAGATCGCGGCTGGTCATGCCCTTGTGGATATGCTCATGGCCGGCAAGGTCACAGAATTCCTCAATCCGCGATTTGACATCATGACGGGTGATTTCCTCCCGGCGGCGGATGGATTCCAGATCCACCTGATCTTTGACTTTTTCGTAAGCCTCAATCGCTTCGATCGGAATATCCAGTCCCAAGTCACGCTGGGCCTTCATGACGGCGATCCAGAGTTCTCTTTCCAGAATGATACGGCCCCGGGCAGACCAGATGGCCCGCATGGCGGGGGTGGCATAACGTTCAGCCAGTACGTTGGGAATCATGTCCATAGTGATAGCCTTTAACTTGAATGCTGAGGGGGCGGAAGAAAAAACGCGATCAGACCTTCACGCCATGAGGGCGAATTTTTCCGGAGTGACAGCATGCCGGAGCTGTTCGCCATTGAGATAGCGTTTGAAATCATCCAGTGCAGCCTGACCCAAGCGCTGGCATTCCCGGTCCATGGCACCGGCGATATGGGGGGTGATGACGACATTGGGCAGGCGGTATATGGCCGGGTCGACTCCCTGATCGTTGTTGTCCAGAACATCAAGCAGAGCCCAGAGATCCGAGCGTTCCTGCAGCACATTCACCATTTCCTGTTCCCGGATGATTGCTCCACGACCTGTATTGATGAAGGTGGCATGGGGTTTCATCATCCGGAAATGATTTCCGGTAATCATGCCTACCGTCGACGGCAGCAGCGGGGTGTGAAGGCTGACGACATCGCACTGTTGGAAGATCTCGTCCAGTGAAAGTGGGGTCACACCGAGTGCGGCGAACTGTTCCGGAATGAGAAAGGGGTCGTAGGCGTAAACATCCAGATCGAAGGGTTGCAGGCGCTTGACGACCAGACGCCCGATTTCGCCCAACGAGATCAGCCCCACCTTACTCCGGTAGGCACCGGTAACCTTCAGGTCCCGTACCTTCCCAGCCAAACCTTGCTCCCGTATCCGAAAGGCATATTCCCAGGTTCGTTTCAACGAAAGGAGGATCTGCGCCAAAGTAAATTCTGACACGGGAATCGCATTCATGGTAGCGGAGGAGGTAACAATGATATTGCGCTCCCAGAGGCTGTCGGTGGCGAAACCGCGTATGGATCCGGCCCCGTAGAAGATCGCCTTGAGCTGCGGAGCCTGTTGGAGAAAGTCTTCGTCCACTGGTGGCATGCCCCAACCGGAGAAAATCACCTCCACATCACGTAGAATCTCCGGATGCTTCTCAATCGATTGCCTGGTCTGTGGAGGCGCTACCGGTTCGGTCAGGGCGTTAATTTCAGCGCTGATTCCAACGCCATACAGGTCTTCATAAGCTCGTGGATCGAGAAGAAAAAGGCTTTTCAGTTTACTCATCAGTCAGTGTTTCGAGGTAGGGCTGGATGTCGGGCACCGGTTTTGCACGGGTGCCGCCAGCCAAGCGTTCAAAAAAGGGATCGGGCGGGGTTACAAGGTCCACCGTATCTTCCGGGAGATCGTCTTCATCGAAGACCATCTGATCTACACTTTCAATGTCATCGAAGATGAGGGATAGGCGACGAGGTTCCGGGTCAAGGATAACCGCAGGATTCGCAACACGGCCTTTCTTGACCAACTCAAAGAGGCAGGGGAAGCAGGCCTTGCGGTAATGCTCCTCGAAGTCGCGGATCCATTTTGGGGAAACCTGTTCCCGACGGTTAAGCAACACGCAATCGGAAAAATGGATGCAGGCTTCGTACCAGGGAGCAACTCCGCTCTGGGCCTCCGCCAGTCTGCAATGGACCACCGTCAGGATGCGGTTCAGTTTGAAGGCGGGGATGGCGGCGAGGAGTCCTTGCAGGGCCTCGATTTCATCCACCGGGTTTTTTCGTCCGTTGGCCAGAAGAAAGAGGGTTTCGGTGTCGCCGGGAACGGTGAGTTCCGGGTCATCAATGGAGGCCCGGAGTACCGTTGTGTGTTCCCGGGCACTCAACTGCTCATCAAAAGGGGAATCTGTTTCATTCGGAGCGATGACGACCGTGACATGGGCTTCGGGCTCGAGGCCCCCGTCGATCAAATCGAAAATGACTTCGCGTCTCCCTGAACGGGAAGCTCCGAGCACACAATAGACGTCAACCTGAGGACTCATGGGGTGGGGAAGGCATGGTTCTGCGCATGGTCGCGCATCCAATGGTCAATCAGAACCAGTGCGGTCATGGCTTCGACGATGGGGACGGCACGGGGAACGACGCAGGGGTCGTGACGGCCCCGCCCGATCAGTTCGGTGGGTTCTCCCTGCAGGTTGACTGTCGCCTGTTTTTGGAGAATGGTGGCGGTGGGTTTGAAGGCGACACGGAAGTCAAGCTCTTCTCCGTTACTGATTCCCCCCTGGACGCCTCCGGAACGGTTGGTGGTGGTGCGTATTTTACCTTCGCGGGATTCAAAGAGGTCATTGTGTTCCGAACCACGCTGGAGCACACCGGCAAAGCCACTGCCGATCTCAAACCCTTTCGTAGCCGGGAGGGAAAGCATGGCCTTGGCCAAGTCTGCCTCCAGGCGGTCAAAAACAGGATCGCCTAAGCCAACGGGAAGGCCGCGGACACGGCAGCGGATGATGCCTCCAACCGAGTCGCCTTCGGAGCGGACCTCCTTGATCCGGGCAATCATGGCAGTCGCCTTCTCAGTATCCGGACAACGGACGGGAGTCGCTTCAACCGCTTCCAGAGTGGGAAATGCAGGGGATTCTTCCAGCCGGATGTCGTGGATCTGTTCGACATAGGCCCGTATTTCAACCCCTTGCAGGCCGAGGATTTTCCGGGCGATGGCCCCGGCTGCCACGCGCCCGATGGTTTCGCGGGCGGAAGAACGTCCGCCGCCTTCCGGGTTCCGGTGGCCATATTTAGTCTGGTAGGTATAGTCTGCGTGGGAAGGGCGGAATTTTTCCTTCATTTCCGCATAGGCTTCCGGGCGCTGATCACCGTTCGGTACGTAGATCGCGATGGGAGTGCCCAGTGTTTTACCCTCGTAAACACCGGAAACCAGTGTCGCGGTGTCGCTTTCCTTGCGCGGTGTGGTGATATCGCTTTGCCCGGGCCGACGACGGTCCAGTTCGACCTGAATGTCCTCCACGGACAAAGGGATGTTGGCGGGACAACCGTCTATCACCACGCCGATCCCGCCACCATGACTTTCTCCCCAGGTCGAAAGGGTGAATAATTTTCCAAACGAACTACCCATGAATGGTTAAGAACATGAAACAACCCTGAAGAAAGAAAAGCCTATTTTTCCGGGTGCGGCAAAAGCTGAGCCGCAGAAGGAGGTATCCTTGTCGTAGATTCATAGGGAAAGGGGATCTCCGAAATCCAAATCGAAATCGTTTTTTCCTCATCCCTGTACAATAATCGAGACCACGACACAGTCTGACTACTGTTCCTGCGCCATTGGTCGACCCTGGTTTTCGAACCGTTCAATTATAAAATCCGGCCAGGTGGCCCGTGTGTCCTGTGCTTCCGGTGGGTCCACCTTACGAAGGCGGCTACGTAGCCGCGCTCGTGAGCGTGGTCTTTGAGATGGGTTCATTTTGCCGCCCACCTGGGGTACGGGTTCAGGACATAGGTAACACATTAGCGACAAAGTTGCTGATGTAGGCGATAGACTACAAAAACATGAAAAATTGGACTGACCCCTTTCGCTTTCCCGGTGGGTCCACCTTACGAAGGCGGCTACGTAGCCGCGCTCGTGAGCGTGGTCTTTGAGATGGGTTCATTTTGCCGCCCACCTGGGGTACGGGTTCAGGACATAGGTAACACATTAGCGACAAAGTTGCTGATGTAGGCGATAGACTACAAAAACATGAAAAATTGGACTGACCCCTTTCGCTTTCATCCCGACGGAACGACCGAGGAAACGGATTATTTCGCCGTATCCGCCAACAAGTTAACAGACCGCCTCGGGCGGATCACCTGGTTTGAGCTGGACGGCAACGGCCAGCCGCTTTTGGTCATCGATCCATCCGGACGCATCGAACAGTTTCGCTGGTGTGCCTGTGGCGCGTTGCGCAGCTATACAGACGCAGAAGGGCGCACGACCCGGTGGAAACGTGACCTTCACTGGCGTGTGGTCGAGAAAGTGTATCCCGATCAGAGCAAAGAGGTCTTTACTTTCGATCCTGCTTCCGGACGTCCGGACACCTTGACGCGGGCAAATGACCTGGGAGGAGGGGAACCCACCGAAACGTATGGCTACCATCTTGACGGAGCGCTGGCCTTCATCCACTACAACGATCCCACTACACCTGATATCAGCTACACTTACCACCCTGAGCACGGGCGCTTGTTGACCGCGACGCAGGCTGCCGCCGGTGGCTCAAAAATCACCACCTTTACCTACCATCCCGTCGATGGTGCAACGTCCGGAGCCGATCAGTTGAAGAGCGTCGACGGCCCACTGGCCAACGATACCCTTCGCTTCCTCTATGATGCCCTCGGGCGCACATCCGGGTGGGAACTCCTGGACGACAGCGAAAATGTTCTCGCCTCACAGTCGATTACCTTTGATGCTCTGGAGCGAATAAAGAGCAGCACTTCACCTCTGGGCACATTTACCAACGTGTTCGAGGGTCTGACACAGCGCATTACCTCCATGACTCATTCGAGCGGTATCCAGCATGAGTTTGCCTATCACAACTTGGTTGGCGACAAACGCCTGCAAAGCATCACCAACCGTACCGGGACGTCGGCGGGCGATATCGTTTCCACTTTCGATTACAGCTACAACGCCATCGGTAACATTACAGAGTGGGGCCTGCGTAGCGACCAAGGGCCGCGCAATGCGTGGAACCTGGAGTATAATTTGGCCGATGAACTAACCGGCGCCCTTTTGATCGATCCCAGCTCCCATGTGCTTGAAGACCTTGCCTGGCGTTTTGATCGTGCCGGAAATCGCCTGCGCTCCCGGGAAGGACAAAATTGGACGGGTTACAGCGTCAACGAACTCAATCAGCTGATGGAAATGAGCGACGGTGATGGGCATGCCCCGATTCGGGGCGAGGTTGACGAGCCCGCGATTGTCACAGTGCAAGGTGTCCGTGCAAGGGTGAGGCCTCTTGGGGGAAGCGGAAACTACGAATTTGAAGCACCGCTTCATGTTCAACCCGACGAAGCGGGTGAATTTACTGTCCGGGCCGAAGACGCCAGTGGCAATGTGACCGAGAACAGCTACACCGCCCCGGCTCCGGCCTTTGGTCCGGCGCGTGAATTCGTGTATGACGCCAATGGCAACATGACAAGCGACGGCATACGGGGCTATACGTACGATGCGGCCAATCGCCTGGTGCAAATCGACCACGGCGATGGCTCGACTACAGAGATCGAATACGACTTCTTTGGCCGCCGTGATCGCATCATCGAGAAAGACGCTCAGGCGGTCACGACGAGCGACAAACGCTATGTCTGGAACGGGCTGACTCTGCTCGAAGAACGGGATACGGCAAGCGATACGCCAGTCCGCAGGTTTTACGCTAAAGGCGAGACGCGCCTCAGCGGGTCCGATGCGGGAAACTATACTCGCGCGCGTAAATAATTGTGAAATTTATTTATCGCAATTAACCCTATTTATTATGATTATTCCATAATGATTCGATTGGAACTAACTGAGCAAGAATTAAGTGATATAGCAGAGTTGATTGATGACCCTTCAACAGGCGAACAATACAAGAGAAAGTTATTGGTGCTGCGTATGCATTCGGAGGGGGCCAAGCATGGTTTCATCGCGAAGGTGATGAACCTGCACAGCAACACCATTACCAACTACGTCAAGGAGTACGCTGAAGGTGGGATTAGCGCGACCATAGAAGACCGTTACTATCGTCCGAGTAGTTCGTTGGAACCGTTCATGCAGTGTATTCAATGCGCATTCCGGGTGGCCCCGCCGGCTGATGCCAAGCAGGCAGCGGTCCGAATTGAAGCAATGACGGGGGTGCGTTTGAGTGAGAGCCAGATCCGGCGCTTCATGAAAAAGATCGGGATGAAGCTGCGCAAAGCAGCAAGTATTCCGGCCAAGGCCGACCCCCAATTGCAGTTCGATTTCTATACCAACGAGATGGTTCCAAGGCTCCAACAGGCCGCATCAGGACAGCGAAAGGTGTTTTTTGTAGATGCCGCGCATTTTGTGCTCGGTGCCTTCCTTGGGATGGTTTGGTGCTTTTGTAGAGTCTTTGTAAAAACCTCACCTGGCAGACAGCGCTACAATGTCTTAGGTGCCATCGACAGCCACAACCATGAACTCATCAGCATTCGAACAACAGACTCTATCAACTCACAAACCGTGATTGAGCTGATGGAGAAAATTCGCCAAAAACATCCCACATCGTCCGTCACCCTTGTGTATTCGTCCGAACATTGTCCCCCTTGCGGATATTTCGGGAAGCTGCTAAGCTTTTGGG
>CAZCJJ010000049.1:0-21954 GCA_964499045.1 uncultured Opitutales bacterium
ATCCAACCTGAAAAAAGATGGAATTTGCCTTGCCTGAAACACAGTTGCTCCAACCCGTCCGGGACACCCATTCACCATTCCTAAACACCCCCTAACCCCCAAATAAAAATACCGTGGAGGTATGCGGCTTGGGATGAAAAATAGTTGACAGGTGGGTCAAAGTGGGTTGAAGTGGGCGAAAGTGGGGCAAAATTCTCTTCTATTTCGGCTATGTTAACTTTGGACCAGGGATTATACGTCGGGGAGCACCGGCATAAGTTGGACGCGAAGAAGCGTCTGACCGTCCCTTCAAAGTGGCGTTTTGAGGGAGATGAAGCTGGTTTGTACCTTGCATTCCCGATTTCCGGCTGCCTGACGGTGTACCCGCCGAAGATGGTTCAACAGTTGAAGGAGCGGATGTCCACCATTGGGTTGGGGGATAAGAAGACACTGAACGCGCTGACCAAAGTCATGGGGCAGGCGGACTCCTTCAGTCTGGATAAGCAGGGCCGTATCAACATCAGCGAGAAACTTTACAACAAAGTGGGCATCGACAAGGAGGCTGTCCTGGTCGGGACCGTTAACAAATTCCACATCTGGAATCCTGAAGCTTACAGCGAATACATTGAGCAGGATGAGGAAGGGGAAGATCTCAGTGATATTCTTTCCACCCTTGGACTATAAAATTTCTACCTAATCGAACCGAGCAATCACCATGAGACTATCGAGCGAACTGATGAACTCCGGCGTACTGGGCCGGCAAAAAACAAGCGAACTGACCGAGTGGGAGTATTCCCCTCCCGGACGTCCCCGGATGACCGACCTGTCATCTCCCTTCAGCGGCTTTGGCCGTCGGAGTGAGTCTATCAAAGTTTCACCGAAAGGCTGGAGAGTGCTTACGAACGTCCTGCGTTTCCACTGAACCCATAACAGTGTTACCCGCCCCGTCCATGAACGGTCACCTTCCCGTCCTGCCACTTGAGGTGATGGAGCTTTTGGCTCCCTCACGCGGAGGCCGCTATCTGGATTGCACCTTTGGAGGAGGTGGGCACACCCGGGCGCTTCTCGAAAGCGGCGAGGGGGTCTCGGTTCTGGCGTTGGACTGTGATCCCGGAGCAGCGGCGAGGGCGGAAAATTTCAAGCGGGAGTTCGGCTCCCGTTTTTCGTTTCGGCAGCTGAATTTCGGTGATTTGTCTGAACTGCCGGAGAACGATTTTGCCGGTATTCTGTTCGACTATGGGGTCTCTTCTTTTCAATTGGATGAGGCGGATCGTGGTTTTTCATTTAGACAGGATGCTCCGGCGGACATGCGTCTGGATCCAGGGAGCGGACAGTCTGCGGCGGAATTTCTGGAGACGGCTCCGGAATCGAAACTGGTGGAAGCGATCCGTAACTTTGGTGAGGAGCCACGCTGGAGGCGGGTGGTCAAGGCTATCCAGGACGCCCGCGGGACGGGAGTGCTTCAGCGTACGGGCAGTCTGGCCGCGCTGATTACTGAGGCGGCCGGGGCTCGGCGTCCAAGCCGGATTCATTCTGCCACCCTGACTTTTCAGGGAATCCGAATTGCGGTGAACGGTGAGTTGGCCGCGATTGAGCGCTCTCTTTCTCCGGCCTTTGACCGGCTGGCCCCGGGCGGTGTGCTTGCTGTTATCAGTTTTCATTCGCTGGAGGACCGCATCGTCAAACGCTTTTTCAACCGCATGGCCGGGCGCCCTGAGCACCGCCATGATTCCCGTCCCCAGGATGACCGCGAACGCAAGGCCATCCTGTTGACCCGTAAAGCCATCCTCTCATCGGAGGCTGAACAGGCCGCAAACCCCCGCAGCCGGTCTGCCCGGCTTCGCGGACTCCGCAAGTTGGATTGAACTGAACCAAGGATATTATCATGCACTTCACTACAAGCTTAAGTTTCTATCGTTTTACCGCCTGCATTCTCGGATTTATGATATTGGGAGTTTCCACTGTTGGGGCGCTCAGTATTGTTTGGATGCGCCAGCAGATTTCCCAGACGGCCTACATCAACAACCAGCTGGAAAAAAATCTGAAAGACATTGAGCGGGACAACAACAATCTCGCCGCCCAGATTGCCCGCGTTCATAACCCGGAATTCCTGACATCCCGCATGTCAACGGATCTCAGGCCGACCCGTGAGCACCAGGTGGTTTGGATGGTGGCTCCACGGGCTACCCGTCCGATGTTGCGACCGGCTTCTGAGAACCCGGTTATGAATCTGGCTGAGCGCCGGGAGACCCCGCTTTCCATTAGTTTTGACCTAGCCTTACTGGACACCCGAACCAGTGCAACCCCCTGATGAGCCGAGCTTTTGTATCCGGATCCCGTTACCTGTTGGTCAGCCTTGCCATAACCGCCTGTTTCATCGCGTTATTGGCAAGGTTGTTCCACTTGCATGTTTTGGAGCAGGATAAGCTGGCCCGGATCGTAGAGCAAAACCGTCAACAATTTCAGGTTCTGAATGCCCGCCGGGGTGATATTGTCGATGCCCGTGGCAATCTTCTTGCCACCACGAATTCGGTGATCGAACTGGGCGTGGACCCCCAGGCTTTGCGTCCACAGGACTATGAGAAAATCGGTGAACTGGCGACCCTGATCGGGGTGACACCGGAAGTGGTTTTTAGTGCCTTTGAAACAAGATACCGTACGGTTCAGGGGGTGCAGGGTCGGGAATTGCGTGACGTCAGGTGGGTACGTCTGGCGGAAGCCATCGACGAAAACCGATATGAGGAGATCCGTGCTCTTGGTATTCGCGGGGTTTATGGTAACCGCAAATTTGAGCGGACCTATCCCTTTGGTCGTCTGGCGGCCCATGTACTCGGTTTCGTGAACAAGGAAGGGACCCCGACCTTCGGAGTGGAGCGGCACCTCGATTTTTATCTGCGAGGGCAGGACGGATGGCGCGAATCGGAGCGGGATGGCCGCCGCCGGGAATTGTCGCAGTTCCGTCACCGTGAAGTGGAGCCGGTGGCCGGGCTGGATGTTCAATTGAGTATTGATTCAAGTATTCAGCATTTTGTTGAACAGGAGATTAGCCGCCTGAGCGAGGAGTTTTCTCCGAAAGGAGTTACCATTATCGTCAGTGAAGTCTCCACCGGTTACATTCTGGGTTTGGGGAATTATCCGAACTTTGATCCCAACGAGTTTTGGGCTTTCCCGGTGGACAACCATCGCAACCGTGCGATTAGCGACGTATTTGAGCCGGGATCGACATTCAAGATTGTGCCGGCATCGGCGGCTTTGAATGAAGGCACGACCACGGTTACTACGAAATATGATTGTTCGCTGGCAGAAGTAGAGTACCAAGGCCGCCGGATGCGCCTGCCCCGCGATTCCAGTCGGATTGGGGAAGTGACGATGGATGAGATGGTGGTCAAGTCAAGCAACCGGGGGGCTGCTTTGCTTGGGATGGAACTGGGGGCTCATCGCCTGCATGATTATGCCGCTGCATTCGGCTTTGGTGAGAGAACGGGTTATGGCGCAGACAGTGAAGTGCGCGGTCGCCTTCATCCTGTGCGGCAGTGGGACGGGCTTACGATCACCCGACTCCCGATGGGGCATGCGGTCAGTGCGACACCGCTTCAGATTCACTATGCGATGTCTGTCATTGCGAATGACGGGGTGTTGCTTGAGCCGCGCATCATTCGCCACATTCTGGATGCTGAGGGAAACCCGGCTCTGACCTTTAGTCCGAAGGCAAAACACCGTGTGATTTCCTCGGAGACGGCAGCCACGATGGCGGCCATTTTGGCGAGGGTTCCCACCAGTGAAGGGACGGCCCGCCGGGCGGAAATACCGGGGTATGCCGTTGCGGGAAAGACGGGAACCACTCAGAAAATTATCAATGGTCGTTACTCCAGCAGCCATCACGTCGCTTCCTTTGTTGGCTTTTTCCCGGCCAACAGGCCGCGTCTTGTTATTACGGTGATTGTGGATGAGCCGCAGATCCCCGGAACCGGCTATGGCGGTCTGGTGGCGGCCCCAGCCTTCAGGAATGTTGCGGAAAAATGCATTCAATATCTCGGAATTCCAGCTGTTCGGGAGGAAGAGGAGTCTCTTATTGCCTACTCCGGGCCAGCAGTCACCGGAGATCGAAAACCTTAATGTATGATAGCTGCATTATATTATACAAACATACAGATTTTTAACTATTATGATAGGATTTGCCAATCTCGAAAATTCACTCAGCTGGGGTGCACTGCCTCTGGCGACCCGGATCGCCGCTACCGGCGGAGGGCCTCTTGCCACGACCATAGCCATGCCTGATACTTCACTTAAACAACTCTTTGACGGACTGACGGTTGAACAGATGCGCGGGGAGACCCGTCAACAGGTCACTTGCCTGATAACGGACAGCCGTCGTGTCGTGCCCGGAGCACTCTTTTTTGCGGTGGGCGGTCTGCGTACCGACGGAAATCTATTCATGGAGGAGGCGATTGACCGCGGTGCGGTGGCGGTGGTTTCGCAGAATCCGGCACCCCGCTCCTGTGCGGTCACCTATATACAGGTTCAGGATGTCCGTACTGCTTTGGCTGAGGTTTCCCGCCGCTTTTATCGGAGGCCAGACAAACGGCTCACACTCTTCGGTGTAACCGGTACCAATGGGAAGACAACCGTCAGCATGCTGACACAGCACCTGTTGGCCAGCGACGAACGTCTGGTTGGTCTGGTTGGCACGGTACGCTACGATCTTGGGCGACGGACTCTGCCTTCCTACAAGACAACTCCCGAATCGGTTGATGTGTATGCCATGATGGACCAGATGTATGAGCAAGGCTGCCGGGAAGCGGTTCTGGAGGTGAGTTCCCATGCCATTGATCAGAAGCGTGTGTACGGGATGAATTTTTCCTATTTGGCTTTTCTGAATCTGACACAGGACCACTTGGATTACCATGGTGATTTGGATGCCTATTATGAAGTCAAGTCGCGGTTGTTCACCGGCGCCTGTGGCAACGAGCCCAAAGGGGCGGTGGTCAATGCGAATGACCCTTACGGGCAGAGACTGTTGAAGCAGATCCCTGAGGGGGTAAAGGTTGTGAGTTTCGGTTTGATGGGAGATTACACCATCAGTGCTGAGAATCTGGAACTGGGGCCGGAAGGCAGTCGTTTTACCTTACATTGGCCGGAAGGGGAGGCTGTGGTGCAAACCCGCCTCCTCGGAGCCTTCAACATCAGCAATATTCTGGCTTCTCTTGCGCTTTGCTATGTGGCGGGGATGGATATTCGGTCCCTGGTCAAAAAAGTATCCACCTTTGGTGGGGTACCGGGTCGCATGGAACGGGTCGAGGCGGGTCAACCTTACAATGTGCTTGTCGATTACGCGCATACTGAAGATGCCCTGAATAATGCGCTGACCATGTTGCGGAGTGTCACTCCAGGCCGGGTACTGGTGGTTTTTGGTTGTGGTGGAAACCGGGACCGGAACAAGCGGGAGAAAATGACAGCAGTGGTGCAACGTTTGGCTGACCAGTCCTGGGCGACCAGTGACAATCCCCGGAAGGAGACGCTCGAAAGTATTTTTGAAGACATGCGCAAGGGGGTGGCGGATGAGAGTAAAATCCACTTCGTCGAAGACCGCCGTAGGGCTATTTCGCTCGCCCTGGATGAAGCCAGAGCAGGGGACTGTGTCCTCATCGCTGGCAAAGGTCATGAGACCTATCAGGAATTTGCCGACACGGTGGTTCCCTTTGATGACCGGCAGGTTGCCCGTGAATTACTTGAACTCAAACGCTATCGCCTCTCCTGATGCCCCGCTTTAATGCCAGTCAACTGCAAAGCTGGACCCATGGCTGCTGGGTTGACAACCGGGCATTAGCTGAACCCATAACCGGGTTCAGTCAGGATACCCGGCAATTGAAGCCGGGTATGGCTTTTGTCGCGCTGAAGACAAGCAAACGGGATGGTCATACATTCCTGTCTGAAGCAGCAACAAAAGGAGCCTCTGCCGCGATCGTGCAGTCGGTTGATAACCAAAGTGAAATTCCCCAGCTGCTGGTGGGGGATACATTGAAGGCATTTCAATCCATTGCGGAAGAATACCGCAAAACACTGCCGGGAAAAGTGATCGGTGTGACGGGGAGTTGCGGGAAGACATCGACCAAGGACCTGCTTGCTCTTTTGCTGGGCCCCGGTACCCACAAGACGGAGGCGAATTTAAATAACATTATCGGGGTTCCTCTGACCCTGACCCGGATTGGCGAAGATCATGCTTTTGCAGTGGTGGAGGCAGGGATCAACGAGCCGGGGGAGATGGATATCCTTGGCCGGATGATTGCGGGGGACGCCACGGTAATTACTTTGGTGGCTCCGGCCCATTTGGAGAAACTGGGGACCGTCGCGAACGTGGCGGTGGAAAAAGCCCGTCTGGCCTGTTTGGCAAAGCCCGGTGGACCGGTGTTTTTTCCCGCTTCCTGTCTTGCCTTTGAACCCTTTCAGCATTGGGGACAAGGTGCGCGGATTGCATTACCGGAAGGCTGTCAGGCCGCCATTCCGGAAGGGGCTGTCACTTTCCACTACAAGACTGAAATCCATAGTAAGCGGGGGACCTGCCGGCTGACGATTGAGACGGCAGGTTCTCCCGGGTCCACCTTTGATCTGCCCATGGTAACTGAAGGTATGGCAGGCAATGTGGTTCTGGCGATTGCTGCGGCCCGCGAGTTTGGTGTGTCAGACACAAGTATCCGGGAGCGACTGAAAGATTGGAAACCCGCCCATCAGCGCGGGGAAATCCGGATTATTGGAAATCAGCATTTCTACATAGATTGTTATAATGCCAATCCGGCCTCGATGAAGGACACACTGAGCATGTTTGAGCGTTGCATGCCTGAAGCGCAGCCCCGCCTTTATGTGCTGGGCTGCATGCTTGAACTGGGGGATCAAAGCGAGGCCCTGCATCGTGACACCGGGGCATGTCTTTCGCTCAGGCCAAACGACCGTGCTGTGGTGATTGGCCCGCAGGCCAATGCTTTCCGGAGCGGCTGTGCGGAAGCGGAACGGGTTCGGATCTGCTCCAGTGTGGAAGAAGCACGTCCGGAGGTGGAATGTTTTTCAGGGGCGATCCTGTTGAAAGGGAGCCGTCATTTTGCGTTGGAACAACTATTGCCGTCCATGGTGGAGGAGAGAATGTCATGCTGACCTATTTGGCAGATTTGGAATCATATTGGGGGCCGTTGCGCCTGTTTCGTTTTATCACATTTCGCATGGTACTGGCGGCGGCGACAGCCTTGGCTCTTGGCTTTATCTGTGGACCATGGATTTTCGAGCGTCTGCGCAGGCTTAAGCTTGCGCAGACCCTACGCAGTCAGAACGAAGTCGGAAAGCTGGCGGATTTACATGCGACGAAGAAGGATACCCCGACGATGGGGGGACTGGTCATATTTGTCGCGGTGATGGGAAGCTCGCTGTTATGGGCGGAGTGGAATACCTATGTTTTGACGGCACTGGTGGTTTACAGCGGACTGACTGCGATCGGGTTCTGGGATGACTATCTGAAGGTGACCAAAAAGAGTAGCAAAGGGCTGGCCTCACATTGGAAACTGACGGGGCAGGCGGTGCTTTCTCTGGTGGCGCTCGCCATCCTCTTGGGCAACCCGGCTACGCATGGGCTGATGAGCCAGCTCTGGGTGCCCTTCCTGAAAGGCCCACTGGTGGCCGAAATGCCCCTGTGGTTTCTGTTTATATTCTTTTTTCTTGTGGTGGCCGGATCCAGTAATGCGATTAATTTAACGGATGGTGTGGATGGTCTTGCCATCGGATGCACGGTGACCTCGGCGATTGCCTACGGGATCTTTGCCTATGCGGCTGGGAATGTGATCATTTCGAATTATCTGCTTATCAGTTATGTTCCCGGTTCGGGAGAACTGGCGGTTATCTGTTCGGCACTGGTCGGAGCCAGTCTGGCCTTCCTCTGGTATAACTCTCATCCCGCCACGGTTTTCATGGGGGATACCGGCTCGCTGGCTCTCGGGGGGTTGGTCGGTTGTATCGCCTTCATGACGCACCAACCGGTTACGCTGATTGTGGTTGGTGGCATATTTGTTTTGGAAGCGGGTTCCGTCATACTGCAGGTAGGCTCGTTTAAACTGACAGGACGGCGTATTTTCCGAATGGCTCCGCTGCATCATCATTTTGAACTCAAAGGCTGGCATGAGTCCAAGGTGGTCATCCGTTTTTGGATCATCTCGCTTATTTTTGCGATTGTCGGCCTGTCCACTCTGAAATTGCGATAAAATGGAACTCCCTGCCTCCATAGCATCTCTTCTGAAGCGACCAGTCGCAGTCCTTGGCAATGGGGTGAGTGGTAAGGGAGTCGCAGCCTTGTTGCGGGCTCACGGGATCTGGTATGATGTCTATGATCATCATGGTGGTGGTCTTGTGCATGCCGATTTTAAGGAAAAAGACGCCGCCCGTCATGACCTCGTTGTTTACAGTCCGGGCTTCCCCCTGGCGCATTCCTGGATGGAGCGGGCACGTAAGGCAAACTGCACCCTTGTCGGTGAATTGGATTTTGCCTCTCTTTTCTGGGGAGGAGGCATTGTTGCGATTACCGGCACCAACGGTAAAACCACCCTGACAGAATTTCTGACCCGTGCGTTCAAGCGACATGGTACCGATGCGGTGGCGGCAGGTAATATCGGCTATCCTTTGTCGCGACTTTTTGAATTGAATGCCACGGCCCGCTCACTGGCAATCTGTGAAGTAAGCAGTTTCCAGTCCGAGCGGCTCCATTATTTCCGTCCCTCTGCTTTGTTGTGGACAAACTTTGCGGAGGACCATCTGGACCGGTATGCAACGATACAGGCTTACTTTGAGGCCAAATGGAATCTGGTGGGAAAACTAACCCGCCCCCGTTTCATCCTCGGGAAAAGTGTGGCTGTGTGGGCGGAGAAACTGGGTTACACGCTCCCTCCCTTTGCGCAAGTGGTGGACAGTGAGGTGGAAGCTGGACTGAGGGGGACATTATTCGAGTCTCCTCCGCAAAAGGAAAATTATCTGGTGGCGAAGGCATTTTGGCAGGAAGAAGGTCTTCCGGTTGCCGCTCTTGAGGAAACGGCCGAATCTTTCACTGTTGGCAAGCACCGGCTTTCGCGCATTGCCGAAATTGGCCAAGCCAGTTTCTGGAATGACTCGAAGGCGACCAATTTTCATGCGACTTTGAATGCGGTGGCGACTTTCCGCGAGCCGGTCCTCTGGATTGGAGGAGGAAAGAGCAAAGGGGGAGGGCTGAAAGAATTTGCCCGTCAACTCGCCCCGACCATTCGTGAAGCGTTCCTACTGGGTGAAACAGCCCAGGAACTTAAAGGCTATCTGGAGGAACACGGCTGCCCCGTCACGGTCTTTCCTAATGTGGAGGAGGCCGTCTATTCGGCCTTCAGGCGTGTTGACTGCCCGGCGGCGATACTCCTGAGTCCGGGCTTCGCGAGCATGGACATGTTCACCAGCTACGCGGAACGTGGAATTGCCTTTGAACGGGCGGTTTTAAGTTTGAAGAAAAGTTCCCCTGAACCTATAGAGTTTAAATGCGCGCAATCCTTAGAAAAATAGCCATGAAAGTGTCACAAATATTCACCGTTGTACTGGGACTTCACGTTCTCATTATTACCGTACTTTTAGTCCAGCCGGGGTGCCAGAAGCGTCCGGATTCGATTGCCAGGACCGCCCACCCGACGGGAAGTCCACAGACCCAGGTTGCTGATGTTCAGACACCGGGACTGGATCCGGCTGAATCCCCCGGTGGAACCCCGGATCGACGTCTTCCCCCGACCAGGCCGACCTGGAATATGAACACGGGCGGGCAGACCGAGGTGATCAATGGCTACGATGTGGAAACGGTTGAAGTGATTGAGGAAAGCGGCACGGCAACAACCACGGAAAGCCCGGCAACGTCGGTTGCCAGCACCTACACTGTACAGCGGGGAGACAACCTGACCCGCATTGCCCAGCAGCATGGCGTTTCCTTGAATGAACTGCTGGCAGCGAACAACTTGACCCGCGATGCGGTTATCCGGGTGGGGCAGGTTATCACGATACCGGCAGGCGGATCGGATGCTCCGGTCCCGTCGGCACCCGGGACAACTGCCTCCGTGGCATCCGGTACGACCTACACGGTGGTTTCCGGGGATTCCCTTTCCCGTATTGCCTCACGCCATGGAGTTACGGTGACGGCTCTGCGTTCGGTTAACAATCTGCAGGGAGACCTGATTCGGGTGGGGCAGACGCTGAGCATCCCGGATGGTGCCAGCCGTACATCAGCCACCGCTGCCTCACCGGCTCCATCAGCGCCCTCTGCCCCGGTGCCGAATGCCGCAGGGGAAATCACTTATGAAGTACGTTCCGGTGATACGCTTGGGGCGATTGCCAATCGTTATGATGTCACCGTGAGCGAACTGATGACGCGCAACAATATTGCTGATCCGAGACGCCTGCGTGCCGGGCAAAAGCTGATCATCCCGACCGATCTGCAACCAGTGGCACCAGCCCCGACTGTCCGGACCACGGAAACCCGTGATACCGCAACCCCTGCTCCGCGTCCGGCGACGACCCCGACGGTTCAAGTGGAAGAGCAAGAGGAAGTGGTGGAAGTACAGGAAGTTGATCTTTTCGATAACCTTGATGCGATCCCGATCGTACCGGTCCAAAGTGAATAACGATGGATACCGTTTGTTGTCCACAATAACCAATTCGATCATCAGACAAAGACTTTGCGTAACAAAGCGACAGCCCTCAGATTGATTTCCCCCGGCTTTCTGCTGCTGCTGGCTGCTGCGGTTCTCACCCTTCTTGGGCTGGTTACCTTGTCGAGTGCCGGGAAGACTTTTGCCAGTGATCCGCTGTTCATTTTCAAGCGCCAGAGTATATGGGTGGGCATTGCCTTTATCGGAGGGCTGTTGGCTTATTGCATCAATCTGGAGTATCTGCGGAAGGGGACTTGGTGGTTCTGTGGGGCTGTACTTGTGCTACTGGTTCTGGTTTTGATTCCCGGAATCGGAGTGAGCGTGAACGGGGCCCGCCGCTGGTTGGACCTGGGCATCATGCGGCTGCAGGTTTCTGATCTGGCCAAGCTGGCGATCGTGTTTTGCCTGGCGCATTATTTTGCGAGCCAACAGCGGGACGTTGATACTTTCCTCAAGGGCTTTCTGGTGCCCTGTATGCTAATTGGACTGAGCTGTGGACTGATCATACTGCAACCGGATTTCGGGACGGCCTTTTTGTGCGGGATGGTTGGGTTCGGGATGCTTTTTCTGGCGGGTTCCCGACTACTGTATATGCTGCCAACCGCTTTGGGTGGGGTTGCCCTGTTCAGTCTCATGGTTTATCTGGATCCGGTCCGCATGCGGCGGATCACGGCATTCATGGACATTGAGGGAAACAAGGCGGATAGTGCCTACCAGCTCTGGCAGGGAATACTGGCTTTTGGGGCGGGGGGCGTGAAAGGAGTGGGGCTTGGCAACGGGCGTCAGCAGCTCTCGTTTCTTCCCGAAGCACATACCGATTTTATTTTTCCGATCATAGGGGAGGAGTTGGGGCTTATTTGTACGGCCCTGGTGGTTTTGCTCTTCCTGCTTATATTCATTAGCGGGACACTGCACATGCGAAAGGCTCCGAACCTCTATCAATTTCTTTTGGTAATGGGTGCACTGCTCTTCATCACCCTGCAGGCCCTGATCAACATGGGAGTGGCCACGGGCCTGCTGCCGACCAAAGGCATGTCATTGCCTTTTATCAGTTACGGGGGTTCGAATTTGCTGATCATGTTTATCATGATCGGATTGATTTTAAATTGTTTTCGGGAGTGGAACCGTCCGGTATTGCGTGAGCCGAGGGAGCTATGAGTTTGTTCATCATCAGTTGCGGCGGGACCGGAGGCCACCTTTCCCCGGGTATTGCATTGGCGGAAGCTTTGCGTGCAGGGGGCTATGAGGTGAGGCTGGTTATCAGTGAGAAGGAGGTGGACTCCCGTCTGGTAACCAAATATCCGGAGTTGCAATTCGTGCGTGCTCCTGGTTCGGGCTTTACCTGGAATCCCATCGGGCTTCTCCGGTTTCACCTGGGGCAGATACGGGGCTTGTTTTTTTCGCTCAAACTGATCCGGGAGACCCGTCCGGCTGCGGTGGTGGGCTTTGGCGGTTTTATCACGGGCAGTGTGGTGTTGGCTGCCTTTCTTGTGCGGTGTCCGGTGGTTCTGCATGAGGCGAACCGGAAACCGGGGAAGGCCATTCGTTTTCTCAGCGGCTTGGCCCACCGGGTGTATTTACCGGATGGCGTCCATTTGCGGAGCATACCGCCGCAGACCATCCGGCATTACGGTTATCCGGTGCGGAAGGAGATTCGCCGTATTGCGAGGGACAAGGCGCGCCAGAAACAGGGGCTGGAGATACATGGTAAGCTCTTGCTGGTGCTTGGCGGTAGTCAGGGAGCGGTGGCCCTGAATAATTGGGTGACTGAGAATTTCTCCAAGCTGGGGGAGGCTGGGGTCAATGTTCTCTGTATCACCGGTTTGAACAAAGGAACCCAGGGGATGATTGAGCACATCGGCAAGGACGGACGTTCGACGAAGGCTTATTTCAGGTCGTTTTGTGATGACATGGCGTCTCTGTTATCGGCGGGCGATTTGGTTATTTCCCGAGCTGGGGCGGGAAGTGTGGCGGAATTTGTTCGCTGCCGTCTGCCTGCCATACTTGTTCCCTATCCCTATTCCGCGGATGACCATCAGTTGGCAAACGCCTTTTTTCTGGAGCAACAAGGGGGGTGTATTGTTGTTCTGCAGGAGCAAATGGCCCGACTATTGGATGAAACGCTGGAGCTTATTTTCAACGACTGGCTGCTGAATTCCTTTCGGCGGAATCTGGAGCGTCTGGACCGTAACAACAGCACGCAGGCCTTTATCAGGGATTTAGAGGAAATAGCAGAGAGTCAGGAGCTTGCTGGCAAGGAGGAAGTTCCGGTATGAACGATTCGAGCACAGAGGATGCTTTTCCCGGGCATGTTTACATGCTGGGCGTGGGGGGGATGGGTATGGCGCCGCTTGCTCTTTATCTCGCGGGTGCGGGAGTCCGGTTGACGGGTTACGATGACAACCTACAGCCCACGGTACGCCGCCTGCTTTTCAGTGCTGGGGTACGGATCCAGGAGGAAGCCGTATTGCCTCCCGATATTGACGTGCTGGCCTTTTCCAGTGCCTTCCATCCGGAGCACAGGCTTCTGCGAGAGGCACAAAGCAAGGGGATATCTCTTCTCCGGCGGGGAGAGCTGCTGGCCCGCGTGGTGGCGGGGAAAAAGCTGTTAGCGGTGGTGGGCAGCCACGGCAAGACTACGACGACAGCATTGCTGGTTCATTTGTTACTGCGGGAATCCTTCCCCTGTGGCTATCTCATCGGGGCTCTGCCTTGCGATCCCGACTTCCCTCCGGCCCGCTATGAGCCGAAAGCGGAATGGGTTGTGGCGGAAATCGATGAAAGCGATGGAACCATTGAGGCCTTTACACCGGAAGTGGTCTTGACGGTCAATTTTGACTGGGATCACCCCGACCGTTATGCATCGGAAGATGAACTCAAGGCAACCTTTGGCCGTTTATATGCACGGACCCGCGGGACGGTTCTTATTCCTGAAAATACTTCGGGATTGGCTGAACTGGCAGCGGCTGCCGTTTCTTATCCGAATGGGGATTTGGATTTTATGGAGCACAACTGGAGTGCGGCCCGGGCGGCGGCGACCCTTTTGCTGGGAGGGGAACCGATTGCAGGCAGGGAAGGATTTTGCGGCATTCAACGGCGTCAGGAAATCCTTTATGAGGACGGTGGGCTGAGGGTGTTGGCGGATTATGCGCATCACCCGACTGAGGTGGCCGCCTTTCTACGACATGTGGAGCATCGTTTTCCGGGTCGCCAGGTGGTGGTGTTTCAGCCCCACCGTTATACCCGGACCCGGCAGTTTTCGGGGCAATTCAGCCAGGTTTTGTCGGCGGCCTCGGAAGTGATACTGCTTCCTGTTTATGCGGCCAGTGAAGAACCTCTGGAAGCCGGAGAGTCGGGAAATATTTCAAAGGAATGGCTGGAAGAGGATTATGGAGCCGTGATCCGTAGATTGGAGTCGCTGGTTAGAGCACAGAGTGAAGGGGAGGGGCTGAATATCCTTTTTGTTGGTGCGGGGGATATCGATTTATTGGCAAGACGTTTTGCCGCGGACCTTGGTCTCCTCGCTTTGTTCAGGAAGGGATTGAATAGGGAAAGCCGTATTACCCTGGCGGAGCCGATTGGACGGCGGACCACGTTGGGGGTCGGTGGGACCGCACGTTTTTTTGCGCAGCCTGCGTCACTTGAGGACTTGTCTCTTATGCTTCGCCGGGGAAAGCAATGGGGGGTGCCCGTTTTCATCCTAGGACGCGGGTCCAATCTCATTGTGGTGGACGATGGTTTCAACGGTCTGGTGGTGAGTTTGAAACACCCCTTCTGGAGGGAGATGGAAGTGAGGAACGGCGGGCATATATGGGCCAGAGCGGGAGTGCGTTTGAAGGAACTGTGTGCCCAGGCGGCGAAGGTGGATATGGCCGGGTTTGAATTTCTGGAAGGCATTCCAGGATCCGTGGGAGGAGCCCTGCGGATGAACGCGGGTGCGATGGGCGGATGGATTTTTGATCTGATTGAAGCCGTTGAATTCCTGACATCCGACGGGGAGGTTCATTATTGGGAGAAGGCACGTTTTCACACCACTTACCGTCAGTGTGTTGAGTTGAAAGATGCGGTGGCAACGGGGGCTCTTTTTGTTTCGGACAAAGTTGAACGGGATGAAAGCATTCGCCGCCGGATGGATGCGTATGGGGACAAACGGAAAGAGTCACAGCCCCGCGAGCCCAGTGCCGGTTGCATATTCAAGAATCCGGAAGGTGGGCATGCCGGGAAGATTATTGACGAATTGGGGTTAAAAGGGAGCCGTGTGGGGGCGGCGGAGGTGTCGAAGGTCCATGGCAATTTTATTATCAACCGTGGGGGTGCTTCGAGTTGTGAGGTGCTTGAGTTGATTCGTGAAATCAGGCACAAGGTAAAGGAGGCGAGGGGAATTGACCTTGAGCCTGAAGTGTTGCTGGTCGGGAAACGGTGGGAGGATGTTTTATGAAACCGGAGTTCAAAGTGATTGTTCTTTGTGGCGGAGTTTCGGAGGAATCCGCAGTCTCCCGCGTTTCGGGGCAACATGTAGCGGAGGCCCTGTCCAGGCATTTTCGTGTGGAGCTGGTAGCATTGTTGGAAAACGCACTGCCGGTAGATCTTGATCCGGAACATGCGGTGGTGTTTCCCGCGATGCACGGTGACTTTGGTGAAGACGGTGAACTGCAAGGGATGCTGGAAGCGGGAGGCTTGGCCTATGCGGGCAGTGGACCGGCGGCCAGCGCACTTTGTATGAACAAAGCGGCGTCAAAGAAAGCGGTGGCCGGGTCGGGATTCGCTCAGGCCCGTGATTTTACTTTCAGAGCGGATTCCCCGCCGGAGGCGGCACAGTTGATGGCACAGGTTGGTTCCTCACTGGTGATCAAGCCTCTCGACAAAGGAAGTAGCGTGGGGTTGCATTTCGTTGAAAAAGAAGGCAGCCTTGAAGCACTGTTAAAGACACTTCCGGGAGGAGACTGGATGGCGGAGGAAAGGATTTTCGGACGCGAGATGACGGTGGGCATCCTGCACGGGCGAGCTTTGGGGATTGTCGAGATTGTCCCCTCCGGCGGTGTTTATGACTACCAGCACAAATATACGGCCGGGGCGACGGAGTACCGTTTTCCCGCACAAATGGAACCGGACCAGGCAGAGGACATCCGGCTATTTGCGGAAAACGCATTCCGCCTATGCGGTTGCCGCGACTTTGGACGGGTGGATTTCATTCTTGCAGCTGATGGCCGGCCTTATTTTCTCGAAATCAATACGATTCCCGGACTGACGCCAACCAGCTTGTTGCCTAAAAGTGCAAGCTGTTATGGGTATGACTTTATTGCTTTGGCGAAGGAGATGATCCTTCCTGCCGTTGAACGCTTCACGGTTTCACCTCAACCACTCTGATTATGGCAAACGGATCCAAGAAAAAGAGCGTGGAAGATTCCAGCTGGAAATCCATTAAACAAACAACCCGCTTGCGCCCCCTGTCTCCCATTGCACGCCGTCGCAGGCTCATGCTTTATACCAAGGCGGCCATACTTGGAATCGTGGCGGCGCTCTGGCTTGGCGGCTTGGTGTGGTCTGTCCGCTACTTTCGCCAAACAGGGAACCCACTGGCTCTGGCTTCGGCGGCTGATCCCCTGAGCCAGGTCTATTTTGAGACGGACGGTGTTCTGACGCATGGCTGGCTGAGCGAGCAGCTTGCGCTTCCCCGGACCATTTCGCTGATGGATATTGATATTTTCTCACTGCAAAGTCGACTCTTGGCCCACGGTCAGGTGAGTGAGGTTCAGGTGGAGCGGCTTTTCCCGGATTCTCTGCGTATTCGGATTAAGGAACATCACCCGGTCCTTCGCCTGGCGATTCAGGATGCGGTTGGTAAACGGCAACTGATGCTGGTTTCCCCGGAAGGGATGGTTTATGCTGGCAAGGATTATCCGGTGGCAACGCTAAGGCGCCTTCCCTTTTTGGATGGTGTGGTTCTGAACCGGAGCGGCGACGGGTTTGAACGCTTGCGGGGAATGGAAACCGTAAGCCAGCTGCTACGTGAGGCCCGAGAAAACCATCCTCATCTGTACAGCCAATGGCAGATTGTTTCCTGTCGCAACTTTCAGGGTGACGTGCAGGCGACCGGAGCTTCGATTGAAGTGACGACCCGCAATCTTGGAAAAGTCATTTTCAAACCCGGCGAGTTTGAGCACCAGTTACAGCGCCTCGACATGATCGTCAGTTATCATAGTGAGGCAGGCCTGCATGAGGTGGCCTCGATTGACCTGACCATGAATGAGCCGGTTATGAGTTTTGGATCCCGGACACAAGGCCAGCGGGGAATTCAAACCATGCGACGCTGAGTGACTCTGGCTGAATTTAACCTTTCCATATGATTATCCACATGTTAGCTCAGTTACTGTCTGGAGTGTTGCCCCTATGAGTCAGAGTAAAATAGTCGGAGCGGTCGAGATCGGAACTTCCAAAGTAGTGGTTCTGGTCGGTGAAATAATCGATGGGCGCTCTCTCAATATCATCGGTATGGGCGAAAGCTCATCCTCGGGTGTCCGCAAAGGGGAAGTTGTGGACATGAGGGCGGCGAGCAACTGTACCCACGCTGCGTTGATTGCTGCCGAGAAGACGGCAGGCACCGAGATCGAAGAAGTTTACATGGCAGAGACCGGTGGGCACCTGCAGGGCTTTTTCAATACGGGAGCGACCAATGTATCTTCGTCTGACGGGGTTGTCGGCCCTGAAGACATCAGGCGGGCTTGTGAAGATGGCAAAGGCAGGGGCCTGCCGCCTGAGCGCCTGTATGTTCATCATATCCGCAACCATTTTCAGCTGGATGGGCGTATGGTTAAAGACCCCCTGGGTATGCGCGGCAGCAAACTGGAATCAGCTTATTGGTCGGTCCACGCAGATGAGGCTAAGCTACGTAACCGGGTTTATGTGATCAATGGCCAGATGGGGCTGGAGGTGAAGGATGTCATCGTTTCCGCCATTGCCAGTGGCAGTGTGATTGCGACAGATGAGGAGAAGCAGGCAGGCGTGTTGACGGTTGATATCGGCAGTGGAACGACTGACTGGGCTTTGTTCAAGAATAGTGTGGTGCAGCGCACTGGAGTGATTCCGGTTGGGGGGGACCATTTTACCAACGATCTTGCTTTGGGACTGCGTATTGGAGTCAAGTATGCCGACCACATAAAGCTTCAGTTTGGCAAAGCGATTCTGGAACGGGATGATCGTATGGAAAAGGTGTGGATGGTCGGAGATCAAACGATCGGTGACCGTCACCTGCCCCTGCAGTCGATTGTCATGATCCTTTCATCCCGGATCGATGAGTTGCTCTCCATTATAAAAAAGCAGCTCGGTCCGCTTTGCACCTCCGTGCACATTCCGGCGGGAGTGGTGCTTACAGGTGGCAGCAGCCAACTCCGTTGCATGACGGAAGCAGCGGAAAAGTCTCTGGGATTGGAGGCGCGCCTCGGCACATTGCCCGGTTGGGTCAATGAACAACTCCATGCCCCTGAGTACAGCACGACCCTTGGGCTGCTGACCTATGCGCTGACCGGGCAGAACGATGAAAGCAATCAGAGCGACGCGAAGAACAAGGGTATTTTTAGGAAGATCACCAAACTGTTTAACTTTTAATCGACACACACTTACCTGCAGCATGATCCCATTTTCGAACCTCAACCCTTCTCGTTTACTATGAGCCATTCCGATTCAGGACAAGGTGGTAAAATGTTTACCGGAAACCTTGATGAAGAAAACATCCGGATCAAGATTGTGGGCGTTGGCGGAGCCGGGACCAATGCGGTGGACCGCTTGAAACTGGATCAGGAAAAAGGGCTTCATCTTGCGACGATTAACACCGATGCCCAGTCTCTGGCGGAATCGCCGGTTCAGGAAAAACTGATGATAGGACGTTCCTTGACCCGTGGACTTAGTACCGGGGGAGAGGTGGAATTAGGCCGGAAAGCGGCGGAGGCCGACTCTGAGGCGATCCGCAAAATGGTGCAGGGGATGGACATTATTTTCCTGCTAGCCGGTCTCGGTGGTGGTACCGGAAGCGGGGCGGCCCCGGTGGTGGGTCGTATTGCCTCTGAGCAGGGGGTCCTTGTGATCGCATTTGTCACCCTGCCTTTTACGCTGGAAGGTGAACGCCGGCACCGATATTCAGCGGATGCCCTTGCTGAACTCAGGCAAAATTGCGATGCAGTCATTCCATTGCCGAATGATCTTTTGTTGCAGTATATGGACGAAAAGGCGACCGTGCTGGATGCCTTCTCCCAGGCGGATGCCTGGATTGGACGCGGCGTACGTTCCATTTGCTCCATGTTGACGAAGACGGGACTGATCAATATCGATTTTGCCACCCTTCGGAAATCCTTCGTTAATAAAGGAGGTAAGACCCTCTTCGGCCTGGGCAGGGGTGAGGGTGTCGATGCGGTTAAGGAAGCCATTAACGACCTGATGCTTTGCCCCCTTCTGCACACACCGGAACACACACGGAAGGCGGATGATCTGGTGGTGAACATCATGGGCGGTACCGATCTTGGAATCAAGCAGGTGAATGAAATCATGGCCGCCGTGGTCGACAAATTCGGAAGTCGCGAGAATACCGTACTCGGAGCGGTTATTGATGAAAGTCTTCAGTCGGAGGTGGAAATCTGTGTGATCGGTACAACGGATCTTTCAGGAAGTGAGTACATGCGGAAAATGGTGAAACCGCGAACGCGTTCGCTGAAGCCCTTGCCTGCTTCCGGGGAATCCGTTGAAACTTCATCTTCAGGTGCGGAGGTGAAAATCCCGACCCATAAAAGCCCAGTGGAAGCTTCGACCGTACACCAGTCGAAGTTGAAGAAGGAGGATGAAAAAACGGCGGTTTCCGATCAGGAGGAATTCCATTTTATCACGGAAGACGAGCAGCGTGGTTTTTTTGACAAGACCGACAAGAATCTGTGGGAAGGCGAGGATTTGGATGTTCCCACCTATTTGCGCCGGGGTATCCGGATTGTGGTGTGAGGGATTTGCGTGGTAATAGGGATACCTTGAGATACACTTTTTTTGATGAAGATTCAAGTGCTTACGGACAAGGTCTCGCCAGGGCTTCTGCAACGGCTGCATGGCCTTGACTTGCGGGTTGTCCGGGAAAGCCCTGAACGCATTGAGCCCCTGAATCCGGACAATCTGGAATGTGTCTATCTGGTCCCCCTTAGCCTGTCGCAACAGGAGGACTGGCCGGAGGTCCGCATTCATCTCGCCCGCGCCAGCCGCTTTTATGTCGTGTTTGGAGCTGGACTGGATACCAGGGCGATCGTCGGGGCCACCCGCGACGGAGCCCATGATGTGCTGGATGAGGAAGATTCGGATACGCGTTGGCTACAGGCACTTGAGCAGGCGGGACAGGCACAGAAATTGTGGTTCCAGTTATACGGGGGTGTAGGCAAGCCGGATCCGAGATCCTTGGTGGGACGTTCCTCCTTGATGAAGAGTTTACGGGACTCTATTCAGCGAATTGGCCCGACAGATGTTAGTGTCCTGGTTATGGGAGAATCCGGAACTGGCAAGGAACGTGTGGCTGAAGCCTTGCACAAAGCATCTGGTAAGGACCCTTTCATTGCGGTGAATTGTGCGGCCATACCTTCCGAATTACTGGAATCCGAGCTTTTCGGAGTGGTAAAAGGGGCTTTTACCGGGGCCAACCGGGACAAGCCCGGACTTGTGGAGGAAGCGTCCGGGGGGACCCTTTTTCTCGACGAAATCGGAGAGATGGAAGTGTCGTTACAGCCGAAGATGCTGCGTTTTCTGGAGACCCGTGTGGCCCGAAGAGTTGGAGGAACCCGGGAATACAAGGCGAATGTCCGGGTGATATCCGCAACCAACCGTGATTTGAGGTTGGAGGCGGAGCAAGGAAACTTCAGGCCTGACTTATTTTACCGACTGTCTGAGATTATTTTGAATACGCCTCCCCTGCGTCATCGTCTGGATGATGTCCCGGATCTGGTCCAGTTGTTCCTTGTGGGGGCGGCCGAGCGTCTGGGAAAAAACTTTGAAAGAGTGGAACCGGAATTGATCAGCCGCTTTCAGGAGTACCGTTGGCCGGGCAATGTCCGGGAGTTGAAACAGACGGTCGAAAGGCTGGCGATCCACTATGACGGCCCAATTATGCGAGCTTCCTGGTGGGACATCCCTGGTGATCTGACTTTTCGTGGGGGGAGCAAATTGCAGCAGGATGTTTCACCGCCTCCGGCGGAAGGCACAGTTCATTACGGTACCATGCCGGTGGAGAACAGGGCGGAACCGCTCAACCGGAAGGCACGCTTTGCCATGGCCAGGCACTTGCTGGAGGAGAGTGGGGGAGACCTTGGCTGGACGGCAGCCCGTCTGGGGATCCACCCGACCACGCTTTACCGTTGGCGCAAGGAAAAGAAGGTCTGATCCTTTGTAGTGGATAGGGTTTGTTTTCTCACAGAGACACAGGGGGAACAGAGGCGTTGCTTTGTGAGAGGATGTCTCCGTGGACCCTGTATGTCCCCGTGGGAGCTTAACCCGCATATATCTTGTGAGATAAGCGGGTTAATCCTATTCTCCTGATTTGGCACGAAGCAGAATACCACAAAATGTGGATGTGTCGTCTATATTAAAGATTCCTGAATGAATTCACCACGAAGGTATCAAGCTTAAGAGGGGGGATGTTTTTTGCTTTATTGGCGGCGGGATGATGTTCTGGGTTTTCGTCTGGGTGACCAAGCTTCCGGAGGCTGGGGAGCCACCTTGGTCAAACTGAAACGGAAGTGATTTTGGGGTGCTATTGACCTGTTTGCGAATCACTTCGGCGTGTCTGCAAAAAATAAGTTGAAGCGACTAAGTAGACCATGCACAATTGAGTTCATGATCACGATTGAAGAGCTCAAAAAAGAAATCCCTACGATGTGCGAAAAATATCGAATCGCATACGTGGATGCCTTTGGATCAGTGGCACGGTCTGAGCAGAAGGAAGGCAGTGACATCGACCTGATCATTGAGTTTTCAGAGCCGCGACAAGAGGGGATTTCCAAGCGCTTTTTCGGATTCCTCCATGAGGTAGAAGATCGGTTTCACCAAAAAGTTGATCTCCTTACAGAAAATTCGCTCCGAAATCCATTTCTCAAGGAAAAAGTAAATCGGGATCGAGTCCGAATCTATGGAGATTGAGATCAAGAAATGGTTATTTGATGCCAATCAGGCATCTCAAGCCATCCTGGATTTCCTTAGCGAAAAGGATTTTGAGGACTACACTAATGACTTACTGCTGAGGTCAGCGGTAGAGCGCCAATTTGAGATACTCGGT
>CAZCJJ010000050.1:0-18252 GCA_964499045.1 uncultured Opitutales bacterium
CATCGCTTCTTTTAATAAAAATCAACGACTTACGAACATGGAGTGAAAAACCCTGCTGTCCCGCCACGGCTTTTTCATTTGACGGCTGGAAGCCGCATGAAAAGCATTTGAGATTTAAAATTTCAAATTCGAAATAAAGGGCATAGAAATCCAAATTATAATACCGTGCCGTCCCCTTGTTGTCACCGGTGACAAGCCGTGCAGACAGTTTATTTTTGCGGGAATTCGGGGTCTGAGGGAACTTTTCCTGCTGGTATGGAGTCTGGGTGCTTTACTTTATCCCTGAGTTACCTTCTACTCTCACATAACCCAATTATGGCAGAAAAAGAAAATTCCCGTAGGGAAAGGAAAGCACAGTCTTCGGTATTACTTGGCTTTGCCTATCGTCAGCGCCGCCCCAATGGCAAGTGGACGATTCGCTTTCGTTGGGGGCGAATCGGCCTTTTCCTTGGGGGGATGGCAGCTCTTGGTTATTTGGCCTTCGCGACGGCACTTTATTTCTTTTTCAAGAACGTCAGGGAATTTGATGAAGTTCGTTATGCCGACATGTTCACGGTTATTTTCCGTATGGATGAGCACCGTTCACGTATGGGAAACAGCCAGATTGAGAAGGCGAAGGAGTTGTTTGAGGAAGGAGATTACCGGGGGGGGCTCCATCATTTAAGGACGGGTGTGGTCCGCGCTCCGGAGAATCTGGAGGGTCGGCGGATGCTGGCCGAGTTCTATCTTTTTGCTTACCGCCGTCCGGATCTGGCCATCCAGATTCTGGATTCGGGACTGCCCTATGCCCACCGGGACCCGGATTATCTCAAGAATTTTCTCCAGATACTGCTTGCCCACCAGAAGGATGCCGAGGCCATTGATGTCGCGGAAACCATTTTGCAAACGGATCCACCGCCTGAGATACGGAAGGTCATGGCATTGGCGGCGGCCACCGCCTTGCAGTATCGTGGCAACTTTGATCAGGCGGAAGACTATTTGAGCGAGTACCAGCTGGATGTAGAGCTGGAAGGCGTTCTTCTCTCGGCCCGGATTGCTTGGGAGCGGGGGCAGCGGCGTCTGGCAATCGAACGTCTGGAATCCTCACTGGGCCGTTTCCCCAATGACGAACCGATTTTCGCAGCATTGACCCGTTACTACCGTGAGAACGGGGATCTCGACCGTGCCCGCCAATATGCTGTGCTCCGGACCATCAATGCTCCGCTTAGTGTGGCTCCCCGTATCGATTTGCTGCATATACTGCATCAGTCGGGGATGACCGAGCGGGCCAATCGGGAAGCCGACGCGATCCTGAGGCAGTTTGAAGGGGAGGAGCGCAGTTTGCTCGGACTGGCTAACTTCGCGACAGAATCGGGAAATATCATCCTGGCCAACCGGATCTATGAAACCGCTTTGCAGCAGAAACTGAATATAGGCAGTTTTGCTCTTCTGCTGATAGAGACCTACGTTGCTGCAGGAGATTACGAGCGTGCTATCCAGTTTACCGAAGAACTGGCCAAGGAACGCCCTTCCTGGCTGGAGGGCTCAATCCCCATTTTCAACAGCTTGCGCTCGGTGGCCTATTTCGGCAACGGCCAGCGCGATCTCAGCCGGATCTACCTGAACCAGTTTCTGAAGGAAGGCAATCTCCGGGCCGAGTCACTGATTGCCGTTTCCCGGCGGTTTCAGGAACTGGGAGGCTATGAGGAAGCCAGACAAATCCTCCAGCAAGCCGTCCGGCGGAACCCGGAGAATCAGGTGGCATTGACCCAACTGGTGGCTCTGGAAATAGCCATGGGCAACTCAACCCAACTGGAAGGGCACCTCAAACGCTTGATCGGGATGCGCCGTCCATCTCAAGACCTGCTCCAGAATGCCTACCAGCAGTTGGGTAGTGACCGCTTCATTTACACCTCAGACCGCGAAAATTTGCTGGCGGAATTGAATGCACTCCTTCACTCGGCACAGGATTCCTAGCCTCAAGTCGTTTTTTTTTAAACACTTTTGACAACTTTAGCTTGATCTCAAGCCCCGTTTTTCCCAGATTAAACTATCCTGCAACCAAAAAAGCATATTTTTGCAGACAACGAACGTTCATTATTAATGCAGCATCAACCGGTTCTCTTTATGAAAAAGCAACTGAAACTTCTCCCGGCCGCAGCAGTTCTGGCGGCACTGACTTCACCCCTCGCCGCGGCTCCGTTGATTTCTATCGGAGACACCGTGGACATCTTCTTTAACGGAAGTGTTTCCGGACAATACAGGAGCAATGTTTTCAATAATCCTGCGGCCGAAGATGACTACATCTTCTACTTTTCCCCAGGGGTGGAAGTGAATATCGGGCGCAACAGCAATGCGAACATCAATATCCGCTTCCGTGAAGACTTTCTCTATTACAACCGGTTTAGTTCCCAGGATACCAATTTGAGCAATCTGTACATTGACGGGACCTATAATTCAGGCCCCCTGACCTCCAAGGCCGGTTTCTCCTATGTACAGAGCCAGCAGAATACCGCATCTCTGGTCGGTGTTCCCGGGACGATCCGTAATTTGGTGAAGCGTGACCTTTACAACGCCTATGTGGCTGGCGAGTACGAGATCAGCTCCAAGACCTCGGTCGATGCAGCGGTTCGCTGGAGCCATACGGACTACACCAACAATCAACAGTTTGCTAACCGCTATGCCAATACACAGTCCTTCAGCCTGCCGATTGATTTCTTCTACAAGTATTCGCAGAAGCTGGATGTTGGTTTGGGTTATCGCTTCCGCTACACGGATGTGTCATCCACCCCTTTCCGTGCTAGCCGTGACTACAGCGACCACTTTGTCAGTCTGGCCTTGCGGGGTGAAATCGCACCGAAGCTGACCACCCGTCTGAATGCCGGTCTCCAAATTCGTGATGACAACGCGGCAGTCAATCCGCAGAACACCACGACCTTCTCGATACTTTCGGAGTTCAATTATGCGGCAACACCCAAGACTGCGATTACCGCTGGTTTTACCCGTGACTTCGGAGTCAGTGGTGAAGGCGGTTCGACGGAGGACACCGGTGGTTATGGCCGTGTAACTTATGCCTTCAGTCAGTTTATTTCCACGAATGCCCATTTTGGCTACACTCACTCAGAGTACCAAGGGCAGCCACGGACGGATAAGACCATTCGTACCGGTGTGGGTGCGACCTACGCCCCGAACAACTACCTCGCCTTTTCGGCCATCTACAGTTTCATCAATAACGCATCCAACGTGAATGGTGCTGGCTTCTCAGGTCATACGATCGATCTGTCGGCCTCTTTGAGGTACTAATATACATTTGTTTGAACATTTTCCCAAAAAGGAAGGTCTTAGCGTAAGCCTTCCTTTTTGTTTTTGAAACTCAATTCAGGCCATGAAGAAACTTGCTTACCTACTCCTCTCGATTCTCTGTCTGCATCTGCTCCCTGCTCAAGAAGGGGGTGGAGGGGTGTCGGGAACTTATGTTCTTCAGCCTGCCGATATCCTAAAGATAGAGGTCTTTCAAGAACCGGACCTGAGCCGGGATATGCGGGTGGCTGCCGACGGTACTGTTACTTTGCCGTTGATTGGCAATGTGACGATTGGCGGGATGATGGTTCAGGATGCGCAGGATCTCATTCGTGAACTTTACAACCGCGACTATCTGGTTGAGCCTCATATTTCACTGACTGTTCTTATGTATACCGAACAGCGGGTCCATGTTCATGGTCAGGTGATGAGGCCCGGCCCGATTATTATCCCTCCGGAAGAGGATCTCACTTTTTCTCAGGCTATCAGTCGGGCGGGTGGGCTGACCCGGTTGGGTAATGGCAACAATATACAGCTGACCCGAGTGGAAGAGGATGGAAAGACGACCAGTATCCGTGTCAACCTGAACGACATTTTACGCGGAGACTCGAGCAAAGATATTCCCGTGCGGGATGGAGATAATATCTTTGTGGCGGAACGTATTTTCTAGTCTTGTAACCTATACTCACCAACTGAATGGATAACAAGGATTCGCAGGATCCCTCAGCGAGAGGATCAGACAACTACGGCGGCAATTACGGTAATTACGGTGGCTATTACTATGGTTATGGTAATACCCCCGGGAGCTATGGTGCCTACGGAGGCGCCACTGAGCAACCGCAGCGTAGCCTGAAGGATTACCTGATGATGCTGAGGGAGCGGATTTGGTATTTTGTTGTTACCTTCTTTATCATCTTTACCGGTACGCTCCTTTATACGCTGAATGCGACGCAACTCTACACCTCGACGGCTACGGTTCGTATTCTGCGGGATTCACCGGATGTGCTCAAAATGGGGACCGTTCAGGATGATACGGTTCGCGGTGCTGAGGATTTCAATACGCAGGTGCGGATTATGGAGAGCAACGCATTGATTGATGCGGTGGCCAATCGTTTAAGTGAAGATGAGCGCAATCAGTTGATGGCTCCCTATGAGGATGCCATCAGTTTCCGCGGACCGCTTACTCCGCATGAAATTCTAGGCCGTGGCCGCTCCGTTGTTCCGGTGCGCCTCTCACTAGTGGTTGCCGTCCAGTACACGCACCCGGATGCGGAGGTGGCGGCGCAGGTTGCGAATCTTTTTGCCGACGAGTTTATTCAACATAATGTCCGGCGTAATATTGAAACCTCCATGCGGGCGGTGGAAGACCTTCAAGTTCGGGTGGATACACAACGAAACCGGGTTCAGGAGATCCAGCGCCGTCTGGTGGAATACCGCGATCAACATGGTCTGGTTTCCCTGAAACAGGACGAAAATATAGATCGTGATGAACTGGCGAATATAAGCCGGATGGTGACGGAGGACAAACGCATTCTGGACATGGCGGAAACGAGAAATAACATGATTCTCGAATATCAGGAAGAAGGCCGTCCGCTCTATGATCTGTCATTCATTGCCCAGTCAACCCGGGTTTCCAATCTACTTTCCAAGCGTTCGGAGCAGAATATTTCCATTGCGGCTTTGAGTAAGCGCTACCGTGAGCGGCACCCCACGATGATTGAGGCGACGAAGGCCTACGAACAAACGGAAGATGAATTGTCTCAGGCGATAGAGTCCGAGGTGGAGAAGATAAGAGCGGAGTTTCTTGCCGCCCGCCGCAACTTCGACCAATCCAGCAAGCGATTGGCAGAGAAGCAAAGGGAGATTCTGGATATCGGACGGTCGGCAGTGGAGTATAATTCGATTGAGCGTGAGCTTGAGGTCAACAACGGCATTTATCAGGTAATGGTTCAGCGACTGGAAACAGAAATGGCGAACGTTTCACTGGTTGAGCCCAATGTGCGTATCATTGACAATGCCGGGGTTCCGGTTAACCCGTCCAGTCCCAATGTCCCCTTGAACCTGGCGGTTGGTTTTTTTGGTGGTATCGCAGCAGGTCTCGGTTTAGTCTTCGTTATTGCCTTCCTCGATGACCGGATCAAGACAACCTTTGATATCGAAACCTCGGTTGGGCTGCCACTGATCGGAATCGTTCCACGAATCAAGAAGATGAATTCGCCGGAAAAGGCGAAGGCCGTTGCATCCAATCGAGACAACCGGGTAACCGAATCCTTTAGGGCCATCCACTCGGCCTTGCGTATCGGGGAATTAAGCCGTAAGGCACGTCTGATTGCAACGACCAGTACGACTCCGAGTGAAGGGAAATCCTTTATTTCCACCAATCTGGCGCTGACCTTTGCTATTCATGGCGAAAAGACGCTCATTATTGATGCGGACCTGCGCATGCCGAATGTCGGCAAATCACTGGAATTGCCGAAGGACAAGGGGATGATCCAGTATTTTAACGGGGAAATTTTGCTCGATGACGCCATTGTCAAGGAGTACTACCCCAACTTGGATATTCTGCAGGCGGGTGGTAAAGCCAAGAATCCGACACAGATCCTCAGTAGTCCTGAGTTTGAGGGTATGCTGGCTGAGTTGAGCGAGAAATATGACCGTATCTTCATTGATACTCCTCCTATCGGGGCGGTCAGCGATATTATTTCGATTCTCCCGCATGTGGACGGACTGATGTACGTCATTAAATTCAATGCGGTTAAAAAGCGCAATGCGAAGGCAAACATCCGTCGCATTCTGGAGTCGAATACGCCTATCTTCGGCTGTATCCTGAACCAGATCAGCGTATCCGTGGCGAGCTACTATTACTCCCACTACTACGACAAGTCCTATCAGAGCTACTACCACCACACGGATGAGGATGCGGTCGATGTTGATACCACACCGAAATTCCCACCTCCGCTTTCCGGAAAGGATCAGCCGCAGGAGAAAGTCTGAACAAACTGATTTGCCTGTCTGACTGCGGATTTTGCAAATTCAGGGTGCCTTACTGCTATTTTTTTGTTGATTATCGTTTTTCTTTCTATTCTATCCCCCCTTTCTCATGAGCGAATCCACAAAGACAGAAAAAACAAGGAGCCTGACTCCCCTCGATTTCGAATTTAACAACGTCGAAGCCCTTTCACGTTTTGTAACGGATACCGGCAAAATTCTGCCCAGGCGGATCACCGGCTTGACTGCGTTGCAGCAGCGCCGGGTGACGAAGGCGATCAAGCGGGCGAGAAACCTGCTGTTGATGCAGTAATCGTTTTAACCAGCGCCTGAAAAGGCGCTTTTTTGTTTCTGACCAGTCAGCTTCCAGCCTTTTTCCGGGATACACCCGGGGACTTGAGCCGGATCGTCGGGCTCCTGTGCTCGGGTGAGGTGGTGGCTTTGCCGACTGAAACGGTTTATGGGCTGGCGGCAGACGCCATGAATACGCGGGCCGTTCGTCAGATCTTCACGATCAAAGGCCGCCCTCTCCTCGATCCGCTCATCGTCCATATCAACAGCCTGGAGAGATTGGATGAGTTGGCGGAAAGCGGGGCGGTAAGACCTTACGTGGATTCTCTTGTCGGTGCCGGATTCTGGCCCGGCCCTTTGACACTGGTCTTACCCCGTCGGGAGAAGGTACCTGATCTGGTGACTGCGGGCCGGACAACAGTGGCCATCCGCTTCCCGGCGCACCCCTTGATGCGGAAGGTACTGGACTTGAGTGGGTTGGTTTTGGCAGCACCCAGCGCAAATCCCTTTGGATACGTCAGCCCGACAACGGCACAGCACGTTCGGGATTCTCTCGGTACGGGGGTTCCCTATATTTTGGATGGAGGGGCATGTTCCGCTGGAATTGAATCGACCATTTTGGACCTGAGTGTTGAGGGAGAGGCCAGGATCCTGCGTCCGGGACCTGTTACCCTTGAGGCTTTACAAGCGACATTGCCCCTGCCGATCTTTTCGCACCTTGGGGGAGGGCAGGGCGGGGAAGAGGAGGATCCCTCGCGGGGAATGAAAGCGCCCGGGTTGCTGGCTCGCCATTATAGCCCGAAAACGCCGATGACCTTATTTTCGCGGATGGAAACCATTACTGCCACCAATCCATCAGAAAGCGCCCTGGTTTTTGTCAGTAAATCCGGGGTTCCTCCGGATTTGGATTTTCCTCATTGCTTTTGGTTGAGTGAGGACGGGGATTTGGAAACGGTGGCGCACCATCTTTTTGAGTTGCTCCGGAAACTGGATGCGGGTGGCTATGCCCACCTGTATTGGCAGCTCCCTCCTGACCATGGTATAGGGACCGCTTTGCGGGATCGCCTGCAGAGGGCATCGGCCCGCTGAGGCGTAAGGAAGGGGTATTTCATATTCCAACTATCGGCTTTCCATCAGGGACGATTCGTGCTCAGATGATCCCGGCTTATGCGAAAAGTTTACTGTTCGGTTGTGATTCCGGTCTATAATGAAGAAGGCAATTTACGTGCCCTTTTCGACCGTTTAATGAAAGTAATGGATGGGGTGGGCAAACCCTTTGAGGTTATTTTCACCAATGATGGGTCCCGCGACCGCTCTTTGGAGATAATGCGTGAATTTCATGCTTCCCGACCTGAGGAGGTGAGGGTTATCGACTTCAATGGCAATTACGGGCAGCACACGGCAATCATCGCGGCGTTCGAGCGTGTCCGGGGTGAAGTCATTGTGACCCTGGATGCGGACCTGCAAAATCCGCCGGAGGAGATCCCCAAATTACTGGCCAAGTATGAAGAGGGCTATGATGCCATCGGGGGACATCGGAAAGAGCGGCACGACGACTGGCGTCGAAAGACGGCATCCAGGATGATCAACCGCTTCCGGGAGTTTTCCACCGATATCCGTATGGAGGATCAAGGCTGTATGTTGCGGGCCTATAGTCGGAAGGTGGTCGATGCGATCACGCGTTGCGGCGAACGTTCGACTTTCATCCCGGCATTGGCTTACCGTTTCGCCGCCCGCCCGACCGAGGTGGAGGTGGAACATGCTGAACGGGCCGAGGGCGAGTCCAAGTACAGTTACTATAAACTCATTCGTCTTAATTTTGACCTGATTACCGGATTCACCCTACTACCCCTGCAACTGTTCACACTTTTCAGCTTCATTTGTGCCGCCGGTAGCTGGGCACTGGTCAGTATCCTTTTGTTCCGGCGTTTTATTTATCCCGGTGCTTCGGAAGCGGAGGGGGTCTTCACGCTCTTCGGCATCCTGTTTTTTCTTGTCAGTGTGTGCATGGTGGGAATTGGCCTGATCGGGGAATATGTGGGCCGTACCTATCAGGCGGTGCAGCAGCGACCCCGCTATGTGCTTCGTGAAGTGTTGGAAAAATAGGCTGACTGAACTTCATGGTAAGTCAGGGTATGATTCTGAAGAAGCACCGCTACAAGCTGGCCGCCCTGCTCCTCCTGCTGCTGCTGGTATTGGGATTCTGGCAGTTTCGCGACCAAGGAGATGAAATTTACCAATGGGTGGAACTGGTGCGTCTGCAATTGGAGTTACTTCCAACTCCCTTGTTTTTTGTCACCTTGGGTCTGCTTCCGCTGGTAGGAGTCCCCATTGTCCCGCTCTATATTCTGGCCGGTGCTGTCTATGGCGTATGGGTGGGGCTTTTGGGGATGGGAGTGAGCCTTCTCCTGAACTTTAGCTTGTCCTACTGGATCGGTTTCCGCTTTCTGCGCTCACCCGTCCATCGTATGGTACAGCGGGCGGGATGGACGCCGCCGGAGCAGGCCCCCGCCTATCCAGTACGCTTCACGCTATTGGTCCGTTTTGCCCCGGGTGCCCCGCTTCTGCTGCAAAACTATTTTCTGACACTGGCCCGGATTCCGTTCCGGACCTTTCTCATTGTCTCATGGTTGGCTGAAATGCTGATTGCCTCCGGTTATATTCTGACCGGTAAATCCCTTCTGACCGGCCAATGGGGCTATTTAGTGGCCGGGCTTGTTCTCGTTGTACTTATTCTGGCTGTGGCCAAAACCTACTACCGGAAAGTCATTTCCAGGGAAAAAGCACTGAAAGTTCCTGTACAGGGAGATGGTGACGCCGGAAGTCAGGAGAACGAATAGTGAGGTGCCTGGGCATTTTGTCCGCTAATACTGCTCCATAAAATCGATCAATTCGTCCAAAGTGGCGCTGCGGCCGAGCCGGACGTAGAGGCCGGAAACAAATCCAGCCAAAAGGAGGCGAGCCACGGGGGGCAGTTCCAAAATCAGTCCAAGGGCGTAGCCGGCATTAAACCGGTCGCCGGCCCCGGTCAGCTTGAGAGGCTTTTCGCAGTAGGGGCCGGCAGCATGGAAACGGCCACTGGAATTGGCCAGAGCGGCATACTTGACCGAATGAATCACGACCTCACTGATGCCTGTCTTTTCCATTAAGGCAGCCGCTTGTTCGCAAGCCTGCTCCACATCCGGCGTCTCCAAAGCCTTGCCACCAGTCAGGCGGGAAAGAATGTTGGCCTCATTCTGATTCAAACCAAGCGTCGTCGGGCCACATTGATCAAATCCTGGCAACACCGCCAGCATACCCAGAATATCTTTTTCGGAGCGGCTGGAGGGATCAACCAAATCGAGAAAGAAAGGCGGGCGGTGTGTCAGTTTGGAAAATACGGATTCCTGCAATCGTTGCCAGCAGGCAGTCATGTGTGGGTACAGAGTCCAGTTGGTCAGGGTAATTAATCGGGCTTCATGACAGGTTTCCTGAAAGAAGCCATCCTGCAGACGGTTTTCAATCGCCCCGGGCGTGAATTCAGCCAGTTGGCTGACGGCGGAGAACATCAGTTTGCCGTCAGCAAATTCATAGGCGAGGGTCCTGCCCGGTTCGCGACCCCAGGAGTGGAGGGAAGCTTTCTGCCGATAGGCATCGAAAGCCGGGTGGATCGGTTCACCGGCCGTGGCGAAAGTATGAACCGGGATTCCGAGAGTAGCCAGCCCGTCACCCATGTTGATGGCACAGCCACCGGGGTCCGTTTGAGTCACGACAATTTCGCGCAGACTGCTGTGACCCGCGGCAGCGGAGACCAGTTCGCCAAAACGGCTGATTGTTTCCACCCGTTCAAAATGGTTGAGATCCTTGCGCTCCCCAACCACCGTAATCATCTCATCCACAAAGGCATCGAATCCGGTAACTACCTTGAATGCGGCTAGAGCACTTCGCTGAGAACGTAAGGTGTCGGCTATCGCTTTAAGGTCCATTTCCAGCGGCAGGTGCAATCGGTGTTTGCTCTAGGCGTAACTCTGTCGGCTTTCAGAATGGACCAGGTCATCCTCCAATGGACGCATGGGAGCGATCTGCAGTTTCTGCAGGACTCCATGGTAGGCCTTGACCGCTTCGACGGGTGCGATTTCTCCATCGGTGATTCGGCGGAGGAATTCGATGAAAGCCAGAGGATGTTCGGAAAGATTGATCTTGCGGCCAAAAAGAGCGACCCGTGCGCCATACTTTTGTGCATCGTGAATCAACTGAAAGGCATCCAGAGTGGTGCCCGCACTGCCACCCAGAATACCGACCACGAGATTGGGGTCATAGGAAACCAGTTCTTCCAGTGGTCCCGGGCCATTGTAAGGAATTTTCAGGAAGACCGGGCGACCAACCTTGGTGACCCCGGCAAGGCAGCGGATGATATTGTCGTTAAGGAAGGCACCTACTTTGGCGGGTTCGAGCCCTGGATCCACGTTGGGGTTGAATACCTCCAGGAAATAACGGAAGTGCTTTTCTTCTGCCTCCAGGCGGAAGGCATGGAAGGCATCCAGTGCACGGTAGTCCCACTCCAGATTATTGGTAAAAGTGATAGAATAGAGCCCGAGATCGGCTCCGGTATGGGGACGGTTGTAGTTTTTCTCCAGTTTGCCGTACTTGATATGGTCCAGCGATGCAGTCCGGAAATGGCGTGAAGGGTGAGAGGGATAAGTGCCTCCGCGAACGGCCCAGACGTCAGTGGTGTCATTGGCACGGGCGGCCGGAGTGATGGGGGAGTTTTTGAAGAGACCCTCCTCAATGGCCAGCTTTTCCAGATTGGAGGCGGACAAGAGCATGATGTCCACCAGTTGCTGTTTGATCACTTCCCTGATCTGGGCGCGGTACTCCGCCAATGTCTTGTAGCAACCTTCGGCCTGATTGTAGCCGTGAGTGCAATAGCCCGCCCGGTTGGGGCCGGGAGCGGTGATGCCGAAAGCCATATCCGCATCCTTCGCATCCGCGATGATGAAATCCTGACGGGTTGCCTTGCCTGAATGGATGCGGGCCAGTTTCTGGTCCAGACTTTTGTTGCTATAAGAGGCCATGTATTCTGATTGGTTAAAGGTTTCCGAGCTTTTGGTAATGTAATGCTACTGTTGTAAGGCGATTGACGCAACCCAGGCAATGCCTATTGCAAAACCCCAGTCTTGGTAGATGTTGGAAGAATTTGATCGAAAATGAAAATCCGGGTCAAGGCATTTTTCCGGAGCCTGTGGCAATGAGGTGCATCATTGCCATTTCTGCATTGCGTTCCGGGCGTTTGTTGGGCAATGGATGAATAGGGGCACCGCGCGGTAACCGGTTCATTGCTGGGGATCCCGGGGTGCTTCTTCTTTTTTTGAAACCATGAGCAAGTTGCGTAAACCGTTTCCATTTCGTCCGTACACGCTGGAGTTGTTTGGGGACAAACGACCCTCTTATACACTTTCCGGTGAGATTGCGGCAGGGCTGACAGTCAGCCTGATTGCACTTCCGTTGGCTCTGGCCCTGGGGGTGGCGAGTATTCCCATGGGAATGGAAACGCCGTATCCGGCTCCTGCTCTGGGTATCATTACGGCGATCATTGGTGGATTCCTGATCTCCGCGTTCGGGGGCTGTCGGGTTCAGATTGGCGGTCCGACCGCTGCGTTTGTGCCTATTATTATTCTTGTTGTGATAGAGCATGGTTATAGTGGCTTGCTGCTGGCGACCATGATGGCGGGTGCTATCCTGATGTTCATGGGCCTTTTCCGCATGGGGACATTGATCAAATACATTCCCTGGCCGGTAACCAGTGGTTTCACGACGGGGATAGCGGTGGCCATTATGATCACGCAGATTCCGGATGCCTTCGGGCTTCGCCCGGAACGTGCGCGTCCCCATGAGTTTCTGGCTAACATGAAATGGCTGGCCGATCATGCCACAACTTTCAGCCCCTATGCCTTGGCGATTTGCATGGCCAGCCTGCTCATCATTCTGTTGTGGCCCCGTCTAAAAATACGATTGGTACCCGGCACAGTCGTTGCGCTGCTGGGAGTGACGCTGCTGGTCAGTTTGTTAGGCTGGGGGGCGGGACAGGGAGTGGAAACCATTGGCAGCCGTTTTGGTGCGGAGGCCTTGCCGAAGGGGTTGCCATTTCCCGTGTTGCCCTCATTCGAATGGAGCAGGGTACGTGACCTGATTGGTCCGGCCACTGCTATCGCCTTGCTCGGTGCGATTGAGTCGCTCCTATCCGCCGTTGTTGCGGACGGCTTGACGGGGGGGCGGCATGACAGCAATTCAGAGTTGGTTGCGCAAGGTTTGGCTAATGTGATCTGTCCCTTTTTCGCGGGCTTGCCGGTAACCGGGGCGATTGCCCGCACCTCTGCCAATGTGGCCAGTGGTGGTCGCACTCCCATCGCTGGTATGGCAGCCGCTGTTTTTCTCCTGATCGTCATTCTGGTGGCAGCGCCCCTGGCGACGAAAATTCCACTGTCCGCCATTGCGGCGGTGCTCATTGCGGTAGCGCTCAGGATGGGCGAATGGCATGAACTTGGTCGGGCGGGAAAAATGCCTCCCAGTGATGCACTGGTCCTTATTACGACTTTCGGCCTGACGGTTATCTTCGACCTTGTTATTGCCGTGGAGGTGGGCATGGTGCTGGCGGCCATTCTCTTTATCAAACGTGTTTCCGAGACGACAGAAGTCAGCCGGGTAAGCAGCAATGATATGTTGATCCGGGCGGAAAACATCGCACAGGGAAAAACCATACCGGAGAATGTGCTCATCTACCGGATTTTTGGTCCCTTCCTTTTTGGAGCTGCGGAAAAGATGGAGGACGCACTGGCCAGAATAGATCGCTTACCAAAAGTACTCATTCTGGAACTGCATCTTGTTACCGCGATGGATGCCACGGGATTGAATGTGCTTGAGAGTATTGTCGAGCGTATGCAGCAAGGCGGAAATCACGTCATTCTCAGTGGTATTCATCACCAACCGTTACGGATGCTGCGCAAGGCCGGTTTTATAGAAATCATCGGACGTCTGAATTTCTGCGCCACCCTGGATGATTCGTTGAAACGTGCCGGGCTACTGCTGGACGACGGGAACCCGGTTAATAAGTCAAGTTAGCACCTTGTTCAGATGCTGGATTAGGTCGTCCGTGGAAAAGGGTTTGACTAAGCGGGGGATGCCCATCCGGGCTACCTTTTGGGAGAGGTCGCCCGTTTCCAGCCCAGTCACGGCAATGATGGCCTGTCCGGGCTTGATGTGCTGTATGGCGGTAATCAGGGCGGCCCCATCCATTTGGGGCATCATCAGGTCGGTCAGAACAAGGTCAATGGAAGCGTGTTGGCTGGCAAATAAGGTGAGGGCTTCGATACCGTTTTGGGCCGTCAGGACGGTATAACCTGAAGCCTCGAGGGTCCTCCGGGTGGTATTCAATACTGCAGGTTCATCATCCACCAACAAGATCCGGTATCCCTTTCCGCTGGATGCGCCAGTCACTTTGACGACAGGTTGGGGGGGGAAGGGGTCTTTCGAATGCCTGCGTTCGAGTGGAAGATAAACGAGAAAGCCGCTTCCTCTGTTGGGCTCGCTCTCCACCTCGACAAAACCTCCATGGCTGCGGACGATCCCCAGCATGGTGGAGAGCCCCAAGCCAGTTCCCTCCCCGGTTTTCTTGGTGGAAAAGAAAGGCTCAAAGATATGTTCTTTCACTTCCTTGCTCATGCCTGTTCCGGTGTCGCGGACTTCGATCTGCAGGTATTTCCCGCTGCGGGCTTCGGTGTTAGCCGACGCCGCCACTGCGTCCAGATGAATGCTTCGGATACGAAGTGTCATTTTTCCTCCGTTGGGCATGGCATCCCTCGCATTCACACAGAGGTTGATCAGCACCTGATGGATTTGCGTGGTGTCACCGATTAGGGTTGGAAGGGAGCCGGGAAGATCCAGCTCGAACTCTATATTGCGGGGGAAAGTATTGCGGATGATAGAGCTGATCTCCTCGATCAATTGAGCAAGGGGGATTTCGCCCCGTTCGCCCAGTGTTCCCCGGGCAAAGGTCAGGACTTGCTTGACCAAGTCCGCACCGCGGCGGACACTGCTTTCCATCTCATGGAGCAACTGCCGGGCATCGGAGGGCATATCCAGCTTCTTCAGAATGCCGATCCCCATCAGGACTGGTGTGAGCAGGTTGTTGAGGTCATGGGCAATCCCGCCAGCCAAAGTTCCGACACTTTGCATGCGCTGGATACGTAAAAGCTGCTGCTCACGCTCCTTCTCCTGCGTAAGATCCCTTTTGATGGCGATGAAGTGGCTGATGGGCCCCCCAGGGTCCTTGACCGGGGTGATGGTTACATGCTCGGGGTGCAGGCTACCGTCCTTGTGGCGGTTGATCATTTCATCGGACCAAATGCCCCCGTCCAGAATCCTTTGCCACATTTGCCGGTAGAAAACGTCATCGTGTTTGCCCGATTTAAAAAGTTCTCCCGGCTTCTTCCCCAGCGTTTCCTCCTCTGTATAACCGGTGGTTGCGGTGAAGGTGGCGTTGACCCATTCGATTCTGCCCTCCAAGTCGGTGATCAGGATGGGGTCACCGGCAGAGTTGAGGGCGGAGGCGAGCAGACGGAGGCGGTTCTGGATTTCACGTTTCTCGCTTTGGTCGGTTATTCCTCCGACCGCCCGTACGGGTTTACCGTCCGGATTGCGTATGATGTAGGCCTGATCCAAGACGTAAGCGTAACTGCCATCGGCTCTTCGGAGGCGATATTCCGTGCTGTAGAGATCCGCATCGCTGGCCAAATTACCACTGACCAAGGGCATGACTTCCCTGCGATCCTCCGGATGTATCAGTTCCTCCCAAAGCTCGAATGATGGGCTGATTACTTCGGGATCGTAGCCGAACAGAGTTTGAAAACCATCACTCCACCAGAGCTTCTTTTGCTCCATATCCCAGTCCCAAATGGCATCACTGGTGGCTTTGGCCAGAAGACGAAAACGTTCTTCACTGGTCCGCAAGGCTTGCTCCGCGAGGTAGCGGGGGGTGACATCCAATGCCAGTACAATCTCCGCCTTTTTCCCGTCCAGATCAAAGGCGACGGAAGTGATTTCGACATAAATGAGACTGCCGTCTTTACGACGATGCCTCCAGATCCCGGCCTGGTCGATCCCTTGATCGACAGCCCGGATGTTCTCCATCAGTGCAGGAATGTCTTCTGGCGGTCGAATGTCCGCCAGAGTCATTTGCATGAATTCTTCCCGTGAATAGCCATAGCCTTGCACCGCAGTTTCGTTGACGTCAAGAAAGCGCAGACTGGTCACATCATAAATAAACATGGGGTGGGGATTTTTATCGAAGAGGAAACGAACCCCCTTCTCCGACCCAGATGAAGCTCCCCCGTGGTTTGGCATGAGGGCATTTTGTGTCAACTTGGAATGGTGGAAAGAAAAAACGATAACTTTCCTTTGAAAAGTCCAATCGCCGATCGGAGTCCGGCTGTCTAGGGGAGGTCCATGTGGCGCCTATCAAACTGCGGCGACTTCAATACAGCTCCACGGGTTCGGAGTCAAAGAGAGCACGTGTAATAGCCTGGGTCTCGATGCGGCTCTTCCAAAGATAGTGCTCGCTGACACGCCTATTGGCTTCCGATATGAAATCCGTGCGATCCCCATGGTGTTGCCGGAGCTTTTCCGCGAGGGACTCCGGATCTTCCTCCTTGTAATAAATGCCGATGGTGCCGAGGATCTGATGGTTGATGGCGGTGTCCGCGGCAACGATCCGTTTTCCGGCAGCCAGGTATTCGTAGGTTTTGAAGCGGTCGTAGAGATGGTAGGTCTCGCAGTCGATGGAAGGCAGGCAGAGAAAATCAGCGCCCCCGAGGCACACAAGATGGCGTTCGTCGCCTTGGCGATACTGCCCATATTCAATCAATCTCTCCTTCCAGGTTCCCTTGCGGAAGCGGTTGAACTGGGGATCATCGCTGGAAAAGCCGAGCAGGACAAGGTGGGCATTGATACCCCCCGCATTCAGCAGTTCAAAGGCCTCGCAAAGTGAGTAAACACCTTGCACATCGGCTTTGCCGCGCCCCGGAATGTACTTATTCCAGATGCCTCCGGAGTACACCAACACAAGGTCCTGCTCGTTTGCTTGAATGTCTCTGCGCAGTGCTTGGCGGCGTTCTTGGTTGGACGCTTTGTCGAAGAGAGTCGGAAAACTTTCGGGGACGGCAGCGGAAAGGATGCTGATTTGCCGAGCCGGGTAATGGTAGTGGGATTGAAGGTAGTCCTTGAACTGACGACTGACGCTGATCACCCGTTGACTGGAGCGCAGGAATGCAATTTCCACAGCCCGCGTCAAAGGGTTGGGATTATCGACGAGGTAAAGGAGATCTCCGAAATCAGTGTAGAGTGGTTTTCGCAGCAGTTTGGCCCAGAGCATTGCCGGCAGGAAAAGAACATGTCCGTTGTAGCAGAGTAGCCCTTCGGTCCGGTGGCGCCAAAGAAACCAGGGCAGGAGCAGCGAAAACAGGACTGTCGCTGTAAGTGTTAGTACAAAGTTAGCCAACTGACCGGGTTTGCCGGGAAAGCACTGGATAACAGGCCCCAGGCGATAGCTGATGTTGGCGGGCAGGCGTTCCCGTTGGCGTTTCAAGTAGGTGCGTCGGTCCACTTTCTGGTGGCGGAAGACGGCCCGTAGCAACGAAAAATCAAGGACCAGCAGGGAATCCGTTTCATTGGAGAGCGCTTCAAGGAAGGCCTCCGTCCGGTAGGTGTTCAGATAGAAACAGTAGGCCAGCCGCATAAGTGATCAGCTCAGGTGTGACTCCACGATGTAGGTGGGACGGCGTTTGGATTCGAGAAAGAGTCTGCCCAGATATTCTCCGATAATGCCGAGGACCAGCAACTGGAAGGCCCCGATCAGGAAGGCGGCGGTGAGCAGGCTGGACCAGCCTTGCACGGTTCCTCCCTGGTACCAGCTGTAAATGGTCCAGGCTGCTCCCAGAATGGCGAGGAAGGCCATGAAAAACGCAAGGAACAATGCGATTTTAAGGGGGCGGATGGAAAACCCGGTAATAGCATCGACGGCGAAATGGAGCATCTTGCGCACGGTGTATTTGGTTTCACCAGCCTTGCGTTCGTCCCTTTCATAAAGGAAGGCCTTCTGCCTGAACCCGACCCAGGAAAAGAGTCCACGCACAAAACGATTCATTTCCGGCAGTTGTAGGAAAGCATCCAGGGCCCGGCGGCTGACCAGACGGAAATCGCCAGTGTTGCGTGGGATGGACAGGTCCGAAAGCACATTGATAAACCAGTAGAAAAGTCGGGCGGTCTGGAGTTTGAAAAAGCTTTCGCCCTTCCGTCCTTTGCGTTGCCCGTAAACGATGTCATAACCTTCATCCATTACCCTCATCATGTCAGGAAGCAACTCCGGGGGATCCTGCAGGTCTCCGTCGAGAATCAGTATTCGCTGTCCGGCGGCATGCCGCAGTCCACAGGTGAGGGCGACCTGATGACCGAAGTTCCGGGAAAGCTTTATGCCGTGCACCTGCGGATAATTTGCCTTTTCCCGGACCAGTGTTTCCCAGGTGCGGTCTCTGGATCCGTCATCAACGATCAGAACCTCATAGCTGCCAACTGCCCCCTCACATACCGCGCAGACACGTCGCAGTGTTTCCGGTAGAACAGCTTCCTCGTTGTAACAGGGGATGACAACCGAGAGCTCGGGTG
>CAZCJJ010000050.1:18352-21493 GCA_964499045.1 uncultured Opitutales bacterium
TGCGGGTCTTGTTCCGTTGCCCCATCCAGTGCCCGGTTCCAGATGGTGAAAGCCCGCCCGGGTTGTCCGGCCTGCCACCAGAGGGTGCCCCAGGGAAAGGCAAGGGAATCCGGCAAGGGGCGAATGTCGGCGGCAAGAAGAGCTTCGGTTTCTTCCGGGGCCGGGGCGTTTTGCCCGTTCAGGATCAGATTGAAATGAGAGAGCACGAGCAGTTCCCGGGTGGCTTCACGCGAGGGGTTGACGTCGAGGGATCGGCTCGCCCAATCGTAGGCATCCTGCTCCCAGCCGAGTTCATGGCTGGCCTGAGAGAGCAGCAGATAATCCTCCGCCCGCGTTGCGGGATCTTTCACCTGGTTCCAGGAAGTCAGCCCGGTGGCGAAAATCAAAAGTCCCAACAGCGCTGTCAGGGCGGCGCGGCGCGGTTGTGTGGTCAGATCTTGCCGTTTCAGGGTGGCGAGCCCACCCGCCAGCAAGGCGAGCAGAGGCACGAGTGGTATGCGGAAGCGAGCGCTGACGTAGGTCAGAAGCAGTGCGGCGGCGTAAGCGAGGATACACCCGGCGATGATCCAGACAAAGGGGCTGCGCCGCCCCAGCATGAAACCAGCCACCCCCAGTGCCAGAACGATACTCCAATAAAGGGGATTCCAGCGCAGCCAGGGGCTCAACTCCTTGTGCACACTGTAGGTCTTGTTGTTGTATTGCTCGTGCGGGTGAACGAGAAAATACCCCTTCCAGGCCAACTGCTTTATCCAGCCGGCGGGATCACTCAGGATGCGCTCGCGGGTCCGGTCTCTCCAGTAGCGATCCGTTTCCGCAGGGTTTTCCCGTGCGTCCAGACCGGTTTCCAAGCGATAACGTATTTCCGCCTCGCGCCGGGCCGGATTCAAAAGTGCATCCGCCCGGGTTAATGCGACGGTCTGGACGAAATAACGGCCATGGGCTCCGGGTTCATTGGCCGCCCAAAGATTGAAGGCACCCTGGGTCGGGAGTATCGCCCAGTGCCCGCTGAGGAGAAGGTTCAGCACCCCTTGCAGGCAAAGGACGAAAACCAGACCCGAGGTAAGGGGGACAAAGGTTCGGATGGGTTTGCAATTGTCAGGGCGAATGAGCATTCTGGCCGCCAACACAAGCAGCGGTAAAGCGGCTGCCGGAAAGAAAAACTGGGGGCGGGTCAGGACGGTCAGTCCGGCCAGCACCCCGGCCAGACAATAAAGCGGGATTTTTTCCCGGGCCTGCGCCTGCCAGAGCGCGAGTAAGGTCAGCAGGAACAGAGTGGTGGCGACGGTGATGTCGATCGGGTCCGCGGCGAAATGGAGGAGAACCGGATTCAGCCCGGTCAGGGCCCAGGCGAGCAACCCTGCCCGGGTCGATTGCCAGAGGGCGCGGGCCAGATAGAACACCACCCAACTGCCGAGGATGAAAGCGAGGGCATTGATGATCCGGGCAAGCAGGGCGAGGGAAGCTGTGTCGGGAAAGAGCCAGCCCCCGGCGGCCAGCAGGGTCGGATAAAGCATAGCCCGGTAAAAGGGTTCGCGCTCCAGGTTGCCTTCGATCATCGCCTGGGTCAGGGCGAGGGTTTCAGCCCCGTCCAAAACCGGGCTCAAGCCTGCCGCCGTTTGGCTGTACCAGGCCATGAAACCGAAAACATAAAAGGCCTGGAACAAGAGCAGTCCCGGTAAGAGTCTGCGGGTGATAAAAGCCATGCGGGTGGTGACGGTTATTTCCAGAGCTGAAGTGTGTTGGCGAGATGGAAGAGTGCGTTGATGGCAATGCTGTGGGTCATGCGTCCGTCCTTGACCATGGCAAAGGCCTCATTGATCGGGAAAGTGCGGACAAGGAGTTCCTCGTGCTGGTCCAGGTTTTGGCCGGTTATCTGCCGGACATTTTCAACCAGCAGGAAGTGGCTACGGTTGGTCATGATGGCCGGGTTCGGGTGGCACCAGCCTAGCAGGCGCGGGTTTTCACCTTGATAACCGGTTTCCTCCAATAATTCGCGGACGCCGGCGACAAGGGGATCTCCATCCTCGCTGTCGATGATCCCGCCGGGCATTTCCCAGGACAAGGTGTTGCTGCCAAACCGGTATTGCTGGACGAGGACGAGTTCGCGTTCGGGGGTTAGAGCCAGCACCTGCACCCAGTCGGCACAGTCAATGATATAGAAGTCGCCCTCCCGCATGTCTCCGGGGTGCCTGCAATGCCTGCGATATACATCGTAAACCTTGCACCGGGCGTGGAGCGTTTCTTCGACCGTGCTCCAGTAAACCGGATCCTTCGTCATTGAGGCGAGGGAATGGTTATTTGCTGGCCCACCCGCAGGCGGCGGGGATCCGCATCCGGGTTGGCTGCCATGATGGCGTCAATACTTACCCCGTAACGGCGGGACAAGGTGGTAAAGGTGTCTCCGGAGACAATGCTGTGAATCTGTTGGCCTCCGCCGGTCGCGGTTCGTTCGCCACCGCCTGCTTCCGTGGTACGTGCGGGTGTGGCGGCCACGGTGCTGGTTCTCATTTCGTTCAGGGTTTCGGTCAGTTTGGCAACAGCTTCAGCATTGGCAGCCGTTTGCCGTCGGGTGTTGGAAATTTCGGTTCCGACCTGATTGAGTGCATTCTGGGTCTGGGAACTGATGGATCGGAGGTGGCTTTCCAAAGCGGTACGCTGGTTGGTCGCACGCTCCAAGGCACTTTCCAACTCGCTGATCTTATCTTCAAACCCCTGAATCTGATTCTGCAGGGCAGTGATGGAAGTTTCGGTTTGTCCCACTTTGCCGGAGCCAGTGAAGCTGAAAAAGAGGGCAATGCCTCCCAGCAGGACGCCCGCCAGACCGATTGCAATCGGGAGGAACCCGCCAAAACCCGAGGTGCTCACCTCAGGACTGGATGAAGAAAAGGAAGTCGTACCGGATTGATCACCGTCCATCATGGGTAGGGAGATTAGGAAGTTTTTTGCCAGTGGCAAGGGGAGAGTGCGGGTACAGTAGCTGCGCTTGTAAGAGTGTGGCTTGGTTGGGGTCTGGTAGAGCTGATAAAAGAACTTGCCATCTCCAGTAGCTGCGCTTGTAAGAGTGTGGCTTGGTTGGGGTTCCGGCCTCAGTCGGTCCCCCTATCCTTCCGAAAACCGGCTGAAGCCGGTACTCCAGCAGGG
>CAZCJJ010000051.1:0-21161 GCA_964499045.1 uncultured Opitutales bacterium
GGATAAAATAGGGGTCGTCACACATGTTCCGGTAGGTGGTCTCATAAAAGACCCCTCCCGCCCCGGCACCACCACAGATATCCGTTGATTCAACCGTGAACGTCAGATTGGCAGTCCCCGCGTTGGGGATAACGCCCTCGCCAGCCAGGGTAAAGTCACCCGTCTCGGAGTCATAGATCCAGCCGGAACTGACATTGCTGATCGTCAGCGGCAGATTGTTCAGACTTGTGTGAAAAACAAATTCCTTGGCTGCTCCCAGTCCCGTGTTGTTGAAATCAATCGATACCACGGTGGGATCAATGTAATCCAGATTGATAACCGGCGTGGCGAATGTGATCAGCGGTTGCTGGAAATCCAGTTGAATAGGAGCGATGTAGGAGGATGCCGTCTTCCCTGTCCGGTCCGTGGTACTGACCTCGTTGACAATCGTTCCGCAATTCATCACCACGGCATCAAGGGTGATGGTAAATACCTCGCCGGGAGCCAAGTAATCCAGGGTCAGAATATTGCCGTTGACGACCGCCGGAAGGGTCGGCGCGATCTGTTGCAGTGTCCCCGGCACCAGGGCCAGGTTGCTGGCATTGATCAGCGATTCATTGATGACGACATTGAAAAGTCCTCCCAGACCGGTATTGACAACACTGACCGTGAATTCAGCGGTTTCCCCCACCGCCAGTGTCGATTTCACAAGACTGACCTGGAGGATCGAATCACCCTCCACAACCAGGACATTCTGCTGGTGCACCGGCGGTGCCGGACTCAAGGGGGGGCCGCCTTCCGTGAGGGAATAATTGTGCTGATACGTCAACCTCCTGGTATCGGAGGTAAGAGTGCCATCCGCCCGCAACCCGTAACTGATGGTCAGCGAGGTGCTCTCCGGAAGATCATAACCCTCCGGATCAAACTCAAACACGAGCTGGTTCCCCGTCTGAACGGCATTTACTGAAAGACCGGGAGTCGCAACCTGCGCGGTGTCGTCCACATAATGAAAGCCATTGGGGAGGGTCACGCTCGCCGTGAAATCAAAAGCGGTTTCCGTTCCCTGATTGTTATAGGTGACGGAAAACGTATCCCCGGTTGTGTCGGTGACATCGGTGCTGCCGTTCCAGACTCCACCGACATCCATCCAGGTACGCGATGGGTGGTCCGCCGGGGTGAACTGACTGGAAACGCTGATATCGGGCGCGGCATGGCCCGCTATCGTCAGCAGCGCGATGGCGAACAGTCCGTAAATGATGTGATGTAGGCGATTGGTCAGCACGGTGGATGATTATTCACTGAAAATAGCAATCTTCATTGGGTTTAATCAAATTTGGCCCACTTAAGAAGGTTTTCATCAAACTTGATACGCATGGAAATGAAAACGCCGTGGGAAGTGGCGGCGGTGTCAAAGTCACGGTCATGGAAACCGACAATGTTGTATCCGATACCGATGCGCACGTTCTTGGTCAGGATGCGGCCGATTTCCGGCCCGACGGCGTATTGCACATTGTCGATTTTGTTGGAGAAGGTGGCGGCCAGGTTGAGTCCGGCATCCCACTTGTCGTTGATTTCATAAATGGCGCGTCCGGCGACAATATGGGCCATGTATTGCGCGGAGGGAAATCCGGCTCCGGCTTCCTGAACAAACTTGGTCGCGTAATGTCCGGAAAAGATCCAGTTGCGGTTGGGCTGGTAATTGACACTGGTGCCGAAGACATGGACATGGCGGCGGAGTCCGGCCATTCCCACTCCAAGATTAGGAGTACCCTGCTCATATTTGTATTCGTAACGGAACAGGGCGTTCCATTCATCCTTTTCAGCCTGTCTCCATGCCATACCGGTGAGCAGCCGTCCCTGATAGAGATCGGAGGCCGGGGCACCACCGCCGCCTCCCCCCTTGGCAAGCTGCGCATTGAAAATCGAACGACCGAGGAAACTCCATTCCTTGTTGATCTTGCGGGCATATCCCAGGGTATTGAGATAATTATTGCTGGTATCGGCCCAGCGTCCCTCAATCCGGCCTGTCGCCTTCCAGTCCACCGGGCGGGTGTATTCAAAACCCAGTGTCGCGGCGGTGGACTGGTTGTTTGTCCGGCTGCGGAAAGGCGTCACACGCTCAAAGGTTGTATTGAGACGCAATCCTTCCGAAAGGTCCCACAGGTTGCGGAGTCCCGTTGCCGCTTCCGCCTGGTCGCCATCGATCGCATTCCGTACCCGGTATTCATTGGTGAAATGGGCATTCTGCATGTATTCGGTTTCGAGACCGAAAATGGTGCTGTTGTTCTGATAGCCTGAATCCAGTTCAAAGGGGCCTCCGAGGGAGGAAATAAATTCGTGGCGGGCATAGGCACGGGTTTTCGTGCTGATCTGGTAATGCCCCCCGGCGGCAATCACACGCTGATCTGCCTTGAGCACATCCTGTTCATATTCCCCGAACACGGTCAAATCGGGACGCTTGGGTATCGGGGTATCGGCACGGACGCGCAGGCTTCGCACCGAAAGCGGTGTTTGATTGGGCGAGGCGGGATCCGCCGGTGTCTGGCTTTCCTCGCTGACCCGTCCACCAACCGTCAGTTTCACCTGGTTTTCAAAAGTGTGCGCCACATCCACCCGCAGGCCCTTGCGATTGCCGGTACTCATTTTGTCTTCGGTGTAAACCCCCTCCGCGATAAGCTGGGTGTTCGCCTCGATCTGATGAGTCGCTTTAAGACCGCCCTCAATACGTCCCGCGTTAAGCTGTGAACTCGGATTGTCAAAGGTGTCATCCGTTACACCGTAAAATATACGGGCATCCGTCCGGTCCGTCTGATGACGCAGGTCAAGGCGCCCGGCATAGCCCTCTCCCTGAAGGAAAGAATCCGTCCGCGCTCCTTCGGCAATCAGGAAGGTACCTTCCGCCAGTTTCAAGGTACTGTTCACACTCTGGAGATCATACGGCTCAAACGGATTTTCATCGCGGGCAAACGAACCTCCAACTTCGAGGCGGTCGAGCAGCTTGACCTGGAGACTGCCGCCATAAGTCAGAAAACGGTCACCGGTCATCCGTTCGAGTTCATAGGTGACGCGGATGAACAGGGGGTTGAAATGTTCATCCACGGACGGTACCGGCCTGCGCAACAAAAGACGCCCGCTGAAAGGCTCAAAATCATAATCGGTGTAGCGGGAAAGCATCTGGACATTGATAATGACTGCCGGCTGATTCCGGTCCCGGGTGATGATTTCAACCGTTTCACTGTTCAGCACGATATTGGCTCCCCCACCGAAAAAGAAGGGACCGGAAGTTCCGTTGGCGGGAAACTCCTGGATGTCCTGCGTCGTGCTGTCATCGGTTATCCAGAAATCCCCTGAAAGCCGGGAAGTCTCATGGTGAAGGCGGATACCGTTGAAGCTGCGATTGTATTCTCCAAGCTGCCTGACCTCGCTGTTGGCCCGGGTGTTGAAGTCACCCAACAGGGCATAGGAACGCCCGTGATCGATACGGACATAAAGGTTGCCGGATGACTGGGCGTCATAGCCCTTGATCGAATCATCACCATAAATCGGGTAAAACGCATCCGGATCAATATCGCGGAACAGTTCCGTCTCCCCCCGTTTCTTGTTCGAGTCATAGGCAATCGTAAGCAGCGTATCCCCCTTGATCTTGCCCTTCAGGTAAAAAGCGGCGCGACCGGAAAGCTGTCCATCGGAACCGATGCCGGAGATATTCCTCAAGGTTTCCTCAAAGGCGTCGTCAGGGCTGACCGGCAGGATATTATTGGAAGAAAGGTTATTCAATGAAAAGCGGCCCTCAATGACACCGACCGCGATCATCGGACGCAATTCCGGCAGAAAGGCTATTCTCTGCTCCGCCTTGAGCGCGCCGGAGGAAATGACGATTTTAGCCTCACCCGGTTCCATCGGAGGCAGCAGGCGATAGACAGCGCGTCCTCCTTCAAGGAAAACCTGGACTCCCGGAGTCACCCGGTCCACGTCCTCGACATCCCAACGCCCCAGGCTGCTTTCCAGAGTCAAGGGCATGCTGGCCGTAACCCGGGTTCCGTTGCGGTCAACCGCCTGAACTTCGATTTCCAGAGGCGTACTCCCGTCGGCTACCGGACTCAGGGTTGAAAAAGTGAGTTGCAGATCAGCCATTTTGTCCGGAGCGATCACCGTGATCGTTTCGCGTCCGCGTTCATTGCCGAAAAGGTCGTACTGAACCAGCTCCAGGAGATTGGGGCCGGGATTGAAACGGAGCGCCACATATTCGGTCGCCTGCAAGGGTGGCATCGCCTGCTGGACCGCTTTACCAATCCTGGCTTCCGGAGCAGGCTGGCCATTGAGAAACAGTTCCAGCCTGGCCTCCACATGGCCGACAATACGCACTGTCGCCTGGGAATAGGGCAAGGTGTCACCATCCTTCAGACCGATAAAACCAAATGAATCGGGCGGCAGCGTTTCCACCAGTTTTTCCAGATCAACCAGAGGAACCGCCGCGACGGGCGAGGATGGGAGGGACGAGTTTTCCGGCGTCAGCGTACCACCGGGCAACACACTTTCAAAGGGTCCCGGCAAGGTCCGGCCCGAGCCGATAATACCGGACGCCTCCCGCCCCTCAATGTCAGTAGTCTGATAGCGAATGCCATCCGCGTTAAACGTATGCTCAAGAGCCGAACTGAATTCCGGAGTCCACTTCTCAGCCTGTTCGCGCCGGGCCTCTATCACCGCGTAAAGTTCATCCGTCGGCTCCACCAGCATGAAATTCGCCTTGTGCAGCTCAAAATTCTTCATATCGACGAAACGGGAACCCGGATCCATGCCGAAACGCGGACTGTCCCCACCAAGAATGGCACCGGGCGGCAAAGAGTACGAATCCACCTTCAGGGCATGGGTCAAGGCCCGCTGACCATAAATGCTGTATTTACCCTGGCTGTCGGTGATGGCGTAAGTCCCGTCTTCAAGGATCAGGCGTACTCCCGGAACCCCAGGCTCACCCGGATCCTGAATCCCGTTGTTGTTGGCATCGACAAACACGGTCCCGATGATCACTCCGCGCGGATCAAAGATCCCAGGCAGAGGGCGCACCTGGGCATAGGCCTTGTTACTCTGCAATACCGGCGGCCCCAGGGATGTTGCCTGGGCGACATTCATGCCGTCCCCCTTTTCCGCTCCCGGCGTCAAACGCACCCGGTAGGTGAAGGTCGTCGTCTCACCGTTCAGCAAAGTACCGATGTTGAAACGCAGGGATGGCCCCACGCCTCCTTCCGGGTCTCCCACCCTCGCGCCATCGCGGCTGGTTGTTCCCGGCTCATAGCGGAAACCGGTCGGCAGACGGTCATCAATGTAGGCTCCCCTGAAGGTCGCGCCCGAGCTGTTCGTCAGCTTTAGCGTGTAAACAACGGAATCCCCAACCTCGGCATGGTCCCGCGACGCCTCTTTTTCCAAATCAAATCCAATGCCGCTGGTCGTATCGAGAGGGATATCGAGAAAGACCGCTCCGGTTGTACTGTCTACCCGGAAATCGCCGCCGAACGAGCCGGGGTTGTGTGTTCTCCGACCGGCAGGCAACAGACCGGCAGGCACGACGCTGGCAAAGGAATAACCTGTCGGAGGCTGAATATCAAGGCGATAGTTCCCGGCATTGACCAGGGGAAATTCAAAAGCTCCGTTCGCACCCGTTGTCCATACATTGGAAACCTTGACTCCATCGAGATTCCAGACGTCAGCCGGTGTCGCCGGACCGGTTCCGTCGCCGACATTATACAGGGTCACCACAGCACCGGCTACCGGCTGATTTGTTCTGCTGTCATACACGATACCGGAGGGGTCAATCAGAATCTGTGTCCAGATACGAACACCGGTACATCCGCCCGAGGTAATCTCGGCAACCAGCTCGTCGTTTTCCAGAGCCTGCAGTATCCCGTCACCCGCGACCGGCGAATGCGCGCGCGCGTCCTGAGTCGGAACCACCGGAAGGATTTGGAAGACCCCCGTGTTCGATCCGGTCTCAATCGCGATATAAGTTTCCACATCTCCTGTCAGAATGGAAGTGATCCTGACATTGATGGTTTCAATGTTTCCCGGATCCAGATTACAGGAACCGGCATTGACCTGAACATAAAGATCGTTGCCAAGCCGGGTCGCGGGAATCACTTCGTCGAAATTCGTGTTGCGGTAGTAGTTGATTGTCGGCGTCAGCGCCGGAACGGTCAGGTTGGAGATATTGGATTCGGTTTGAAAGCGGTCGATCCCGATCTGGTAATAGGCTTCGGCTATGTTTGGGATGATGCCCGTGGCCTGTTGGCCGACACGGACGCGAAAGGCCAGTTCAAAGGAGCCACCGGGAGGCAGTGAATCAAAACCCCATGCGATGGCGGTCACCGTTCGCGATGGATCAAAAACCGTCTCATACGCATGAAACGCCGCACCCGCGTAATGATACAGCGGAATGGCACTGTTGGACTGCAGGACTTCGACAAATTCCAGATTCGCGGGAATGCTGTCGCGAACAATGAAATAATCGGCACTCCCGCCGTTGAGCATGATGTTGCGGGGGCCGAGAGTTACCAGGGATGTGTTGGTTCCCACAATCCGGTAATCCGCTGTACTGCCTTGCGTCGCCACAGTCGGGTTAACGCTCTTGGACAGGTGCAGCGAACCGATTCCTGCATCACGCGGTACCTGAAGTGTATCGATATTCGACGCCATTTCCCCTGTTCCCAAATTAGTGGCGAGAATGTCGAATATCACTTCTTCCACAGGGTCCATGACAGCCGGAAGCAGCGGGTGAACCTGGCCGTAAACAATAAAGTGAAATGATTCGCCCGGATTGAGTGTTACCGTGTGGGCCGCAAAAGATAAAAAAGGTTCTCCACTATCAACGACCCCATTGCCGTTGGCGTCGTCCACGAAAGAAAGGTTGAGCAGGTTGATCGGGCTGCCGGGCCGCTGGGTGGGGGTGATGGTGAAGGTTCCGGTGACATTGCCGGTGTTTGTCAGCGTATGGGGGAAAGTGAAAAAACTTCCCGCCGTGTGGAGCCGGGTCTGGCTGCTCACCAGACTGATCCCTGAGACCCCCGTGACAACAACACGCACACGGTTGGAAGCGAGGTCCTTGCTTACAAAATCAGCATTATCGAGATAATTTACAAAGGCCTGGCTGTCGATCAGGGTGCCGGGAGGCGGGGGCGCTGCCATCGCAGGCAGGAACAACCCACGCAAAACACAATACGTGAGAAGGATAAAAAGATAAAAAGATCTGCTATGATTCCTTGACATTCAGCCCGTCGACAAAGTCCTTGTCGCAATGAAACTCTGCTATCTCCCGGAGGGATGAATTCCACAGATTCGGCTTACTTGAAGACCACATAGGTCAGCCAGTCCCGTCGCGGGGTCGGACCGCGGCGGGCAAAACATGACTGATACTTTGGTTGGAGTCAGGAGTCAGTGATGATTACTCATCAATCTTGACACCAAAGTAGATGATAGCGGATTCCAGGGGACCGAGCGCTCCGACATAAAACTCGAAGGAGGGGCTCGTACCGCCATTGGCAGGTCCTGACACGACCACATTCGGGTCAGGATCACCCGGATCAAGCTTGCTCCCACCGGTGATCACAGCCTCGCCCTGGGCACCCACCGCGAAGTAGGTGGTGTTGGACGGAATGGTGTCATACACGGTGATGGAATCAGCCGGAGCGGAACCGGAGTTGGTGACGGTGATCTGATAAATGATCACATGGCCGGGAGGTGCTGAGAGCTGTGTCGAAACAAAAGCATAGTCAGCGGTACCATCCTGATTGTCATCCAGAGCCTGACGCTTGACCACCACGAGGTCACCACGCAACACGGTTGTCGTGTCAACATTGGCAACGGCGGGGGGGGGGATGATAGTGTTGATGTCTCCCGTCGTCGTCGCGGTAATGGTTGTCGCGTTCACTGTTGTGTCAGGAACCCCCAGAGGTGCGAAGACCTTGACGAACAGACGGATGGATTCACCCGGCTCAAGACCGTCGGCTTTCACCGTGGAGAGAGGTCCGGTGATCAGCACATCGTCCGAATCGAGCACACCGTTGCCATTGACATCATAATAAACGACGGAGGCGAACCCGATACCCGCGAGCGTGTCACTCAGGGTAAAATTAATAGCGCTGTCGCCGCCGGCATTACCTTCGGTGACATTACCATTGTTGGTGAGGACATGCTCATAATCGACCGAACCACCCGGGAAGGTCTGCCCCACGTTATCGGTCTGGAGGTTGATCGTACGGACCGTATTGACCTGAATAGAGTCTTTCAGGTTGTCAAGGGCTCCGGAAACCGGGGAGGTGACCCGGAAGAATACCGGGAAGTCAAGCGGCTTGGTTGTCGGCGGAATGAAGACTTCGGCCGTCACAACCTGATTTCCACCCGCGGGAATGGTTCCCGTACTGGAGATCACACTACCACCGGCATTCCTGAAGACAATCGTCCAGCCGGGAGGCATGTCCGCGGGCGCGATGGTTCCAAGAGGATCAATGGCACCCCACAGGTTGAAGGTATCCGAACGCGGTCCCGTATTGTTGACCACGAGAGTGAAGATCGTCGTCGTTCCCGGATTCGCGGTATTGGTACGGATCGGAGTACCACCGTTAGCCGCGTTCGCCGCAGCCAGATCAGAGAAAACACCGTCACCATTGGCCGCAACCAGAGGATCGGACACGATAACATCGGCGGTCAGGTCAACGGAAGCTCCGGTGATTTCCTCCAATTCATCATCCGCGTCGTCTTCCACCGTCGGATCCGTTGTGGAGCGGGCGACTTTCGTTACCGTGAAGCCTGCGCCACCATTGTCACCAGAGTAATTGGTCGGCAAAATGGCCTTGAGGACAACATTGTAGGTGGCACCCGGCTGAACCGGACCGGTATCCGGAATATTGTTGCCATTGGAGTCGGTCATCGGGGTCTGCCCATCCTGCTGATAAATCTGGAAGGTGGTTCCCGGAGGGAAGTCGTGGGAGTCGATGATGATGTCGAAGGTATCCACACCATTACCCGTGTTGGTCAGAACGTTGGTCCACTCCACGGTCGAACCGCCCGGTGCCGGAGGCAGGGGGGCCGGAGGAGGATCAAGCGTCACACCGGCAACCTGAGTAACAAGGAAGGGCACAATATTGGTCGGATAAGGACCATGTGAGCCTGCCGGATCACCATTCATGTCAAGGGTGTCGAATTTATAGTTGGCCACGTTATTGATAATTCCGGGCAGGGTGTCCGCGTTGACCGAAACCTGGAAGGTCACAAAGCCCGAATCCCCCGGAGCCACCTGCGAAATGACATAGGTCGCGGTATTGGCTACCGTATCGTCAAAATCATATTCGATTCCGGCAGGATCACCACCGGGATCATCATCCAGTGCGTTGGTTCCGCTCACGCTCCAACGGGCAGACCCGGGAACATAAGTCAGTCCGTCGGGAATAATGTCGCTTACCGTGAAGTCATGGGCCGTACCATTACCGGTATTGGTATAAGTCAAGGTATAGGTAATCGGCGTGAATCCGGGAGGACCGGAGGGAACACTGATCGCTTTGCTCACCTGCATCACCGCATTGTTGGTGACAGTGAAGCTATCCGCATTACTCTCATTCAGGGTATTGTCCCCGACAGAGGTTGCGGTTACGGTCAATCCTCCGGTGGTTCCCACTGACGCCGTCGGCGGAATCCGTCCCACGATAACAAAGTAGAACTCATCGCCTGCGGCAACCGGAGGAGTTACCGGCCAGGGACCACCGTTCCACATGGGATTGGCCAGATCATCAGGACGACCGTCGCGGTCAAGGTCAGCATAAATCCTGATACTGCCTGGAAGGAATCCGTCGATATTGGAGAGATCCAGAGTGAAGGTATCTTCGTCATTACCCAGATTGGTCACTTTGTGCGGGAAGGTGACTTCACTTCCGGCAACAGAGATTCTGCTGTTATCCTGCTCAAGATCGAGTCCATAGATCGAGGCAACCCGTGTGATGACCGTGTTCGAGAACGCTTCACGTTCTTCTCCGGATTCATCGGTATAGGTTGCCCTTGCCTGGTTCCCGATAGGAGTACCCGCCAAGGGCGGGGCCGCCTGAAGAATGCTCCAGCCTGCGGCAAGACTCAGGCCGACGAGCGCGTAAATGAGAGATTTTGTTTTCATACTGATTAGTACTAACTGGATTTCAGTTTTGTTTGTTGTTTTGTGGTTGAGAGAAATGACATGACCATCGGGACTCACTCCGCCACCCTGGCGCGCAAGCTGACGGTAATTTCATCCGTAGGTTGAAGGTTGACGGGAGCCCAGCGGATCGAACGGATCCGTTCGGCAGGAACCGGTTCACCGTTACCGCTCACCAGCGGCAACGGCACAAAAGCCACACCGTCCAGACTGGCCGATTGTGCTTCCGGAACGACCGCCTCCGGCAGAATGACCAAACCTTCCGGAACCGGAATTTCAGGGGTCACTCCGCGCAGGGCGTTTGTGGAAACGTTGCTGAAAGTCGCGCGGTATTCGAGAAGCTGGCCAGGGCGGGCTTCGCTTGTTTCAACAAGCCGCTCCCCCCCGTCCGTACCTTCATTTACAGCATAAACCTTCAGATCAACAATAAGCGGTGATGCTGAGATGACCACCGCGGATATAAGAAAACTAATGAGTGTCAGGAATTTTCTATGCATGATTTTTAGCTTTGGTAATAACAACCCAGATGCGCGTATGAGCACATCGCACTATCTGGATTGCAAAATCTCCAATCCCTTTGTTTATTCCTTGTTTTTAAAGACTATTAATGCCAGTCAGGTAATATTTGACACGGATCAGGCAATTGCGATAGGGTCAATCGAAGCTCATTATGCTCCATTATGCAGTTCATAAGTAAATATTATACCCTATTTTGAAAAATAAGTACTATACCTTTGTAATTCAGGATGAAATCATCTGCACAATTCCAGACCTCTGAAAAGCCCCTTATGAAAACATTGATTGTGGATGATGAACCCGTCGCCCGCAAAGTCATGCGACACCTGTTGAAGGCCCATCCGGAAATCTCCGTCATCGGCGAAGCGGACAGTGTTTCAAGAGCCATCAGTCTTGCCAATGAACATAAACCCGATCTCGTTTTTCTGGATATTGAAATGCCGGTAAACGACGGATTTACCTTTATATCAAGACAAACCTGTGATCCACATATCGTTTTTGTTACCGCCCACGGTGATTATGCTGTCCGTGCCTTTGATGTCGATGCGGCGGACTTCCTTCTGAAACCCGTGGATCCCGAACGCCTGGCCCTCACGATTTCGCGCTTGAGAAAACGGGAGAAAAACCGTCTGGAAGCCGCGGACACCATTTTTCTGAAGGATTGCGGGCAAATGCATGCCGTACCCCATTCAAGCATCGCGGCGATCATCTCCGACAGCAATTTCACCCGGGTTTACCGGACCAACGATCCTTCCCTTTTCATCCGCAAGGCAATCAGTGAATGGGTAAAAGATCTGCCGGCCATGCCTTTTGTCCGCCTGGATCGCTCTCTTATCATCAATACCCAAAATATTCATGAATTGAAGATAATCAATCGCGACAAATCTCTGCTTTACCTGAAGGGAATCCATGATCCCCTGGTCCTGCGCAGAATCGCACTTGCCCGTTTCCGAAAGCTGACGGAGAAAACCCTTTCCCCATAGCACCCTGATCCGGACCATGCCCCTGCATCTGCGCATTGACGGTCAGCGCTGACTTACCTGAATGCGGAAGAAAACCTGCGGGGGGACATCGTCAATCGAGACTTTCCAGGTTTCCAGTCCGCCGGAGCTTCGATACGTTCGCCCGCTCCGAGAGAATGCCACTGGGAGAGGTTGAGCGAGTACCGCACATCGTAGTACAAATCCGTCGCATGGCCCGGGCGTGTGTATCGAAGCGTACCAGGCGATTGCAGGAGAAACCGTTATATTGGGTAAAGTTACCGGCGGCATAGATTTTCCCCTCTCCGGCGGACGCAAGCGCGTAAATGATATTGTTCGCCCCGCTTTGCCCGGCATTAAAGGCACTGTCCAGGGTATCGTCGGCCTTCAACTTGAACAGACACGCATTTGATGGGGAAACCAAAAACAATCGGAAATGTAGTGCAGACTTTACCCGAAAATTAGCCGTCAACCTCATAAACACGCTAAAAATGTCCGTGAACTGTCGAAGATGGGTTAGTGAAATTACCCAATATTGAGTTAGCAAAGGTGACCAGACGGCCGTCATTGAAATGATTTGCCATTCAGCCCGATGGTAACGTCGTTCAGGAGAATATCGATATTATCATAGTCAAAATTATTCAAACCCGTGTCCCCATCCGAAATCGTCAAGGTCACCGAAACCGTGTTGATCGTCTGGATGTGACGCGCCTCTGAAAAATCCATTGTGGCGACCTCTCTGACGGAGCCGGCACACAGCCATCCGGAAAAATAATTCTGTCTTGCGTGGCTTTCCAGGTATTGGCCAAAGGCGGGTGACGCCAGAAGCAGGCAAGCAGACCATATACAAACAGTCAGTTGTTTCATAGCAGGGGTTGGAAGTGGTGAATGATAAAGGGATTATCGAACCGGAGCATCAACCGGGCTTCCTGCACACCCTGCATAAGGCAGTTTGTTTTGGCCAATAAGAAAACTTAAAATTTAATAATGAAAAGTAATGTGAGCCATTGTGTTCGCCAACGGCTTCATCCACCTTCTTACGAAGGCGGCTACGGAGTTGCGCCCGTTACGTAGCCGCACTCGTGAGAGCGTGGTCCGAAAAAAGGCTGTACCGGTTAAACCGATACAGCCTTTTGTTTAAACGTACGAATCCGGAACGAGTCCGGATACTCCGGTGAAATTCTTAAAATTTACAAGGGAGTAACGTTCTCGGCCTGGGGACCTTTCTGGCCCTGAGTTACCTCCATGGTAACTTTCTGGCCTTCACGGAGTGTTTTCCGTCCGGAGCCCGAGATCGCGCTGTAATGGACGAAGACATCCTTACCGTTATCCTGTTCAATGAAACCGAAACCTTTTTCGTCATTGAACCATTTTACTGTACCTGATACTTGATTTGACATATTACTTTCTTTTCTTGCTTGTTGCACGCCCACACTTTGTCGGCGTTAAATACTTAAAAACGGGAAGGATCAAAGCACGTTTTGATCGGATAATCAAAGCTTCAATGCGCTTAATATGCATTTTTCCCGAAAGGCACCCAGACTCGGTTATGAGATCCGGTTAGCCTGATCAGCTTCAGCTCCCTTCGGTGCACCCTGCCCACGGTTCTGAATCTGCTCCATGAGGGCATCGCGGGTCGATGTGTCCGCCGACTGGCTGGCACAGGCATGAGCCCCCTGATACTGCGGCTGCGCCTCAAAGCTCTCCAGTTCCTCCGCTGTATAGGTGGCGGGCCGACGAAAGCGCAGCGAGGCGCGCAAAAGCCGGAGAGATCCGCCCAGACTGAATGCGTCGTTCACGGCAGTCGCCTCGTAGCCACAGTGGACCATGCAATCCTGACAACGCTCGTCGGTTCCTTTTTGGCCGTAACGTTTCCATTCGGTGCGCTGCATCAACTCCTCAAAGGTCTTCACATAACCGTCAGCCAGAAGATAGCAGGGTTTCTGCCAGCCAAAAACGTTATAGGTTGGATTGCCCCAAGGGGTGCAGTCGTAATCGATGTCCCCGCGAAGGAAGGCCAGAAAGTTGGAGGAATGGTTGAAACGCCAAGACTTCTTGGCATCGCCCAGAATCTTCTTGAAAAGCGTCTTGGTCCGGTTGCGCTCAAGGAAAATCTCCTGCTCCGGGGCCTTTTCGTAAGGATAACCCGGGGAAACCATCATCCCTTCCACTCCGACCTTCATCATCTCATCAAAGAAACCACGTACCCGAGCGGGGTTGGCATTGTTGAACAGCGTCGTGTTCGTTGTCACCCGGAAGCCCATGTCCACCGCTCGTTGGATGGCAGACAACGCGATTTCATAAGTGCCGTCCCGGCAAACCGACTTGTCGTGCTCGTCCTTGAGACCATCCATGTGGACGGAGAAAGACAGCTGCTTGTGTGGTTTGAACTTTTTAAGTGCTCTTTCCAGCAACAACGCATTCGTACAGAGGTAGATATAGCGCCCTTGTTTGATCAAGCCTTCCACAATCTCCTGAATCTCAGGGTGGATCAGCGGTTCTCCGCCGGCAATCGATACAATCGGTGCCCCGCACTCTTCGGCCGCAGCCAAGGCTTTCTCCACCGAAACACGCTTTTTCAAAATGTGCTCGGGGAATTGAATTTTACCACAGCCCTCACAGGCCAGGTTACAGCGAAAAAGCGGTTCAAGCATGAGAACAAGCGGATAACGCTTGCGCCCCCTCAATTTCTGATTGAGGACATATGAGGCGACCTTATAGGCCTGAGAAACAGGAACTGGCATATCGGCGCACTACATGCACTGACCCCTATCCTGTCAAGCAAGCAATCCGGTTGATGAAATGAGGGCTGTCCGGTCTTTTTTCCTAAAAATCCATAGAAAAAGACTTGCCTTCCCCGGAGCCGATTACCATTTTCCTCCCCTTTTCAACCATTTTCTCCAAAGAGGTAACCATTATGTCCCGAGTCTGTGCCATTACAGGAAAACGCCCCGTGAGCGGAAGAGTGATCAACCGCAAGGGTCAATCCAAAAAGAGCGGCGGTATCGGTACGCACGTCACCAAGACCGTGCGCCGCACCTTCCGCCCCAATCTGCAGCGCGTACGCGTACGCCTGCCCAATGGCCAGGTCAAGCGCCTGTGGGTCTCGGTCAAGGCCATCAAAGCCGGTAAGATCGTCAAAGCCTAAGCCAACATAAACACTTTCCCCAAAAGCCCGGATATATTCCGGGCTTTTTTTGTACCCATAGCTCTCTTTAGCCTGTCGAAGGGTAAGAAGGTGGTCCTGAAAGAACAGACGAGCGCCGCCAGCATCCGAATATTATTTTCTTCACTCATGCCTTGCGGGGAATAAAGGTCTTGGACAAGGTCATTGCCTGATCAACCTCTCCCCTTTTCAGCCGTGTCCAAGGATAAAGAATTCGTTCATTTGCACGTTCACACCGACTACAGTCTGCTCGACGGATGCAGTCGTATCGACTCCCTCTGCCAACGGGCCGGGGAACTGGGGATGAAGGCCCTCTCCATCACCGATCACGGTGTCCTTTTTGGCCTGGCCAGCTTTTTCCAGCAGGCTCAAAAACACAACATCAAGCCCTTACTCGGATGCGAGGTTTACCTTGTCTATGAGGACACCCTTGCCCAGACCAATGAGGAACGGGCAAAGCAGCGATCCTATCACATGGGGCTCCTCGCCCGTAACTTCAAAGGCTACCAGAACCTGACCAAACTGGTTTCCAAGGGTCATACCGAGGGTTTTTACCGCAATCCCCGTATCAGCATGAGAGACCTGGCGGAGCACGCGGAGGGTCTGATCGGCTTTTCCGGCTGCCTCGCCGCCGTCATTCCCCAATTCCTGATGGACGGTAATTACGCCGCAGCCCGGGAAGCCTGCGGGCGCTTTGTCGAAATTTTCGGACGAGAATTTTTCATCATGGAACTCATGGATCACGGGATGCCCGAACAACAGAAGATCATCCCGGACTTGTTGAAACTGGCAGAGGAATTTCAGCTCAAGGTGGTCTGCACCAACGATGTTCACTACGTTCGCCAGGGCGACGACAAACCTCACGATTCGCTCCTGTGCATCCAAACCGGATCCAAGGTCAACGACGAAAAACGCCTCCGCTACAGCAGCCAGCAGTTCTACCTCAAAAGCCGCGATGAAATGGAACTGGTCTTCAAAGAACTTCCCCAGTCGATCATCAACACCTCGGCCATAGCCGAAATGTGTGAGGTCAAACTGCCCTTTGGCGAGAACCATTATCCGGTTTTTGAGAAGCCGGTGGAAATTGAATACCCCCGGGATGAGGAAAACTTCCAGCGCATCCTGAATATTTATGTTGAGCGGATGAACGCAGTCCTCACCCGCGAGAACAAACCTGCCATCACCTTGAGTGATGAACAGAGGGGCCAGTTCATGTCCAACGGACTCTACCTCTTTGAGCTTTGCAAAAAGGGGCTCCAGGAGCGTTATGGGGTCGATTATGACGCAGTTCGCAGGGGCGAATTACCCGAAGATCCTGAAGCAGCGAAACACGCACAACAGGTCGTAACCCAACTGGAGTATGAAATCGCCATCATCACCGGAACCGGTTTCGTCGATTACTTCCTCATTGTCTGGGACTTCATCGACTGGGCCCGGCGCAACCATATTCCCGTCGGCCCGGGCCGGGGCTCCGGCGCAGGCTGCCTCGTCGCCTACGTCCTCAAAATCACCGACATCGACCCGCTCCGCTTCGGTTTGCTCTTCGAGCGCATGCTCAACCTTGAACGGGTCTCCCCTCCCGACTTTGATGTGGACTTTTGCATGCGGCGGCGTGATGACGTCGTCCGCTATGTGCGGGAAAAATACGGTCATGACCGCGTGGCCAACATCATCACCTTCGGCACCTTCGGCGCAAAGATGATCGTCCGCGACCTCGCCCGCGTGAATGAGCTTTCCTTCAGCGACGGCGACCGGCTGGCAAAAATGATCCCGGACGAACTGAATATCTCCCTCAGTGATGCCATTGATAAATCAGCCGAACTGCGCGACGAACTTAAGAAAAACGAAATCGCCCGCAAAATCATCGAACAGGGTAAGGTCATCGAGGGCATGGTACGCAACACCGGCAAACATGCCTGTGGGATTATCATCGCCGACCAGCCCATCACCAATCTGATTCCTGTCACCCTACAGGAAGGCGACCTCACCACCCAATACCCCAAGGGACCGAGTGAAGAGTTGGGATTGCTCAAGATGGACTTCCTCGGACTGAAAACGCTGACCGTCATCTCCGATGCCCAGGAGAACGTCCGTCGGGTGCGTAAACTCCCGGACTTTGACATCGAAAAGGTATCCCTCGAGGATCCCGTCACTTTTCAGCTGTTGAAAGACGCCAAGACCGTCGGCGTTTTCCAGTTGGAATCCGGGGGGATGCAGGGCCTCTGCCGCCAGTTGGGAGTCGGCAACATTGATGAAATCGTGGCTCTTATCGCACTCTACCGTCCCGGCCCCATGCAATTCATTCCGCAATATATCCAGGGGAAACGGGATCCCAAAACCATTCAGGTGCCCCACCCGCTGTTAAAGGAATTGGTGGAGGAGACCTACGGCGTACTGGTCTATCAGGAGCAGGTCATGGAGGCCGCCCGGATTATCGCCGGCTACACCCTCGGGGACGCTGATATCCTCCGGCGCGCCATGGGCAAAAAGATCAAACAGGTCATGGATGCCCAAAAGGAAATTTTTGTCGCCGGAGCCAAAAAAACCAATGGTATCGACAAGAAAACCGCCGAGGAAATTTTCAGTATTCTCGAAAAATTCGCTCAGTATGGATTCAACAAGTCCCACTCCGCCGCCTATGCGATGCTGAGCTACCGGACCGCCTTCCTCAAAGCCAACTACCCTACCGAATTCATGGCCGCCCTGCTCTCCGCCGAACTGGGGAATGCCGACAAAGTCTCCCACTTTGTCGAGGAAGCCGAATCCATGGGCATTCAGGTACTCGGTCCCGACATCAATGAATCCCGCGAAGCCTTTACCCCGATCCTGGGTAAAGAGGGGAACCTCGGGTCTATCCGCTTCGGTATGGCCGCTATCAAGGGCGTGGGGGACTCCGCCGCTCACAGGATACTGGAAGAAAGAGACACCAACGGCCCCTTTGCCGATTTTCGCGACTTCGTCGCCCGTGTGGATGGCAAGGCCGCTAACCGCCGCGTCATGGAATGTCTCATCAAAACCGGCGCCTTCGACTTTTCCAGCATCGATCGCCGCCACTTGCTCGATTCCCTGGACCGTATCCTCAGCGAAACCGCCGATTTGCAAAAAGACAAACAGAGCGGCCAGGCCAATCTCTTCGACTTGCTCGAATTTGACGGCAGCGACAGCAGCCCGGGCGAGACAAACGTCGAAATACACTACAACACTCAGGCCGCCCCGATGCCGGATCTGGAAAAACTGCAATACGAACGCGAACTCCTCGGCTTCTATGTCTCCGGACACCCCATGAACCAGTTTGCCGGACTCGATGCCTTCATCGACAACGTGGAACCGGATGAAGACCTCACCAAAGCCGACCGCGAACCCTTCCGCATCTGCGGTGTAATCAATAATATCAACCGAAAATTAACCAAAAAAGATAACCGCCCCTGGGCCTTCTTCACCCTTGCCGGTCGCCGCAGCAGTTATCAGATCAACCTCTTTCCCGATGCTTACGAGGAAAACCTGCCCACCTTGCAGGACGGGCTGGCGGTCGTTATCGAAGGTGAGATCCGCTACGACTCCGAACGGCAGGAGGTCCGCCTTAACGCCAACCGTATTGTCGCCCTGGAACGCGCCTTGTCCTCCCTCATCACCTCCGTCACATTTTATCTGGAGTCCGACGAAGGTCTGATCCTCGATTTTTCACATCAACTGGCCGACTTCATGCAAACCCATGAGGGCCCCACCCGGATCAAAATTGCGGTCCTCGTAGCCCCCAAAGAGGCCCTCTTCGCCGATCTTGCCGCCTCACTGCATTGCCGCATGGACCCCCATTATTTCCAGAAGCTGAAAAAGCATCCGGCCGTCCGTATGGTCGACTGTGAAACCCGTGAGGTGACACCACCCCCACCCCCCAAGTGGGCTCGCAAAAAGTAGGCTCCATCCAACGGCCATCATTGTCGTAATCATCACACAATCAAAACACGTTGCCCCTCAGCTTTGCGCCTTCGTGTCTTGGCGTGAGAAGAAGAAAGGGTCAGAGGCCACGTATTCTTGATTTCCTGTGCTTGCCACCCCGGATCTCGTTCCACTGGACTGAATTGACACCGATTTGCCTATGTGTGAAAGACGGCAGGCAGGCAAACTCCCATGTCCGTTCCTATGTCCGGCAATATCCACCTGATCAAACATAATACTGCTCATCCCCAAGAGCCTTTTCAAATAACACAAAACCAGCCCGTCTTTAAAAACCAGGAATACGTCGCTGACCCTTCGGATGCCTCATGCGTATTGGCCCTATTTCATTGCCTCTCGCAAAGCAGCTCGTGCCAGCAAGCGCGTTCATTCATTTATATATTCAATTCTGAATGGCGTTTCAGCCCGCCTGACATGCAATATAAAAATGTCGTGTTGAATAATTTTATAGTATATCCAACATGGCTTAATCCACAGTTGCCTGTAATTTTCGACAGGAAATTCAGGTATCGGGCGTCCCAAAAACTTAAATTCCTCCACATTTTCAGTGGAAGTAAAGATAGCAGCTGCAACCTTTCGAGCAGCTTGAGGCTTATCGAGAGCGATGTAGTCAATTATTTCTTCAAGCTGCCTGAGGGCTGGCTCGGTCCAAGTTAATCTAGCCATTTTGCGAAGCGTAGTTTGGCTTCCCGTTGGCTTACGGTCCGCCCGTCTCGAATCGCTTGTTCGCCTAGAGCAATGCCTTCCAAAATAGACATCTTACGCTGAAGCCCCTCGAAAGTATCAACGTCGATCAGGTATGCCGCCGGGCGCCCGTGTTGAGTGATAAGCACGGGCGTGTGGTCGTCTTGTAGGGCGCTGATTATCTCCGTGGTCCTCCGTTTGAGTGTCGTAACTAGTTCAGTCTTCATAGTGGTACTTAAGTGCCACCTCGGCCAGACTGTCAACTTTGTTTAACTGCGGCCCCTATTTTGGAAAATACCACAAATCATTTTCTTCTGATCATGCTTGGATCTCGTCAATCCTGATGCCCAGAGCAATCTCAGAATATCATTTGCCTCTCGCAAAGGCGCAAAGCACACAAAGAAATCCCTCCGCGCCTTGGTGCCCTCGTGAGAGATCTCTCATTATTTCTGCAGCGATGGCCGATCAACCCGGACATGGCAATCGCGTTCTTCATGCTCTTTCCCTTTCTTTCAAACCAGAATTCTCACGCCCGCTCCCCCGCATGCGGGATCGCTCAAGACGCCAAGCTTTTCATTAGTTGGTTTCTTCCTTGGCGGTCTCTGCGGCTTGGCGTGAGACGCATTCTTTCATTCTTTCCTGCATATCGTGAACCGGAGTTGGCTACCGCAACTGGATCAGGACTCGTTCTGTTCCTTCTGTTTAGGACCCCAAGGTGTCCCCGATAGATTGTTCAGTTCCTCCTTTTCTTTTTTCTTTTCAGTGCCCTCGTCAAACACGGAAACCAAGCTCGTCCCAACATGGGCAAGCATTAGGACTCCGAGTGATAGCAGTAGAAGTATTCCCTCTTTGTAAATAAACGTTTCGAGCGGTCGATAGGTGAACTCCCCGTCGAACCGATCAATTAAGTATGCGACTGTCGGGATGATCGAAAACCACAGTCCCGCAAGACCGCTCAGGAGAGCCGAGATGTAGAGGTAGCCGATGATTGTTTTCATTTCTTTTCCCTGACGTGGAGCTCTGGCGCGGCGCGTTAGCGACGTTGACCAGAAGCGACTTGTTGGATCTCTAGTTCTTGGAACTTTGGATTTAGTTTCAGGTGCTCTTGGATTAACTTGTCCTCGCTTTTCATTAGACTAACCAAGATATCGTCGGGCGTATTCGGATTCCTTGCCAAGTGCATCTTTGTTCCAAGTTGTCCTGGTATCTCATACAGTTTTCTCAATAGGTCTGCTGGTGTGCTTGGGTTTGAAGCGATGCGATTATCAATTTCGTAGCCAGACATCTTTTCATATTCGATAAGTTCTTTCAGTCGTGCTGGCTCAGTATCTGGGTTCTTAGCATCTTGGAGCGCTATCTCCATCTCACGAAGTTCAATTACCCGTTCCCCAGTCCATGTAATGGCAAAAATGACTAAAAGAGCGCAGGCGATGACTGCGATCCTTCGTTTTCGTTTCAACGTTCGGAGCGCAAGATAGGCAAGAATTGAGACAACGAAAAAGGTGATTCCGCTGGCAACGACTGCGTAGGCGATCCAAATTCCACCTTGGGCGTCAGGATGAACCAATAGAGGTATCCGAGATTCAAAATAGAAACGGAGTGCGGCTACAATCAGGCCCAAAGCAACTGACAGATTTTTCGCCTTTTTTTTATTCATTTCACTATTTTGTCCAACGTTTTAGGTGTGCCGCGACCACGTCTGGCGCGGCTCCTG
>CAZCJJ010000052.1:0-17935 GCA_964499045.1 uncultured Opitutales bacterium
TTTTCTATGCATACTCTCGACTGGTTCATTGTTCTTATTCCCATGCTCCTGGTGGCGGGAATCTCCATGTACACCCGACGCTTCATTACCGGCGTCTCCGACTTTCTGGCCGCCCGGCGCGTAGCGGGCCGCTACGTGGTCGCGGTATCCCAGGGGGAGGCGGCCACCGGCCTGATCTCGGTCGTGGCAGTCTTCGAGCGCTACTACGCTTCGGGTTTTGCCATCGGCTTCTGGACCACGCTGGTCATGCCCATCACTCTGGTTTTCACCCTCACCGGCTTCCTCGTTTATCGCTATCGGGAAACCCGGGCGATGACGATGGGGCAGTTCTTCGAAATCCGCTACAGCAAGTCCTTCCGTATCTTCGCCGGCACCCTCCAGGCTCTCTCCGGGATCATCAACTACGGGCTTTTCCCGGCGGTCGGTTGCCGCTTCCTCGTTTACTTCCTCGACCTGCCGCAGAATATTGAATTTCTCGGCCTCATGTGGCCGACCTTCGCCCTGCTCATGGCCCTCTTTCTGACCCTCGCCGTGATCATCACCTGTCTGGGGGGTCAATTGACGATTATGACCTCCGACTGCGTCATGGGGATCCTCAGTTACCCCATGTACCTTGCAGTCGTCGCCTCTATTTTCTATGGCTTCTCCTGGTGGGGGGAAATGACCCCCGCCCTGATGAACCGGGCTCCGGGTGAGTCCATGCTCAACCCCTTTGACACCTTCAACCTGCGCGATTTCAACCTGTTCTTTGTTTTTGTCGGCATTTTCGGATCCATTTACAGCATGATGTCCTGGTCCGGGACGCAGGGCTACAATGCGGCAGCCAAGAGTGCTCACGAACAGAAGATGGGCAAGATTCTGGGCACTTGGCGCTCCGGCTTCCAAGGCCTGATGATCATCATCCTCGCCGTTGCCGGTTACACCTACTACAATCACGAAAACTTCAGTGAACAGGCCGAACAGACTGTCAACCGCCTATCCTGGATGGCACTGGAAGATACCGCACTGAAATATGCGCCTGAAGGGGCCGCTGAACACAAGTATGACCCCGAGTTCATCACCCAGTGGCAGGAGCGCGTGGCCGAAGAAGATCCCGCAGCCCGGCAGACCTATGAGACGATTTACAAGCAAATGCGGGTACCTGTCGCCCTGAGTGAACTCCTTCCCATCGGGATAACGGGCCTCTTCTGCGCGGCCATGCTCTTCTGGATGATCAGTACCGATTCGACTTATCTCCATTCGTGGGGCTCCATCGTCGTGCAGGACGTCATCCTGCCCTTCAGGAAGAAAGCGTTTACCCCCAGAAAGCATCTGTTCCTCCTGCGCCTGGTTGTGACACTGGTAGCGGTCTATGCCTTTTTCTTCAGTCTCTTCTTCGGGCAGATGACCTATATCCTGATGTTCTTTGCCTTGACCGGCAGCATCTACCTTGGGGGAGCCGGATCGATCATCATCGGAGGACTTTACTGGAAAAAAGGGACTACGGCTGGTGCCTACGGGGCCATGATCACAGGCTCAGGGCTGGCACTCATCGGGTTCATTCTGATGAATTACTGGGCTGGAACAATCTACCCCATTTTGGAAGGCTACCCGGAGCTGCTCGGCCTGCTTTCCACCACGGTGGAGAGTATATCCCGGCCTCTGGAGCCCATCATTCTCTGGCGGGTGACCAGCGACCAATTCTTCATGAACGGCCAGGAGATCTACTTCCTTACGATGATCAGCGCGATCACCATGTACATCTCCCTCTCGCTCCTGACGAACAAGGAGGACTTCAACATGGACCGGATGCTCCACCGTGGTGAGTTTGCGATCACCGACGACCAGAAAATCAAGAAACCGATGCAGCCTCCCGGCTTCAAGAGCTTTAGGGCCATCCTGAAAACGCTTTCCGGAATCGACCAGCAGTTCACCCGTGGTGACCGCCTCATTTCCTATTCGGTGCTCATTTATACGCTGGGTTGGGTCTTTGGTAGCTGGCTCCTCATTGTATTGTGGAATGTGGTCAGCCCCTGGCCGGACACCTACTGGGTCTGGTGGTTCTTTATTCAGAACATTATTGTGGGGTCGATCATCGGCATCGTTTCAACCGTCTGGTTCAGTATCGGGGGCACCATTGACCTCTACCGCATGTTCAAACGTCTGCATACCGAGAAAACCAACGTTCTCGACGATGGTCGTGTCATCGGACATATGAACGCCGACGACCTTGTTGCCTTCGAAGAGAAGGGACTGGTTACGGAAGCGGAGATCGAAAAGGGAAAAAACAAATAATTTCCCATAAGGGGTAAACCGGGACAGTTATTAGCCCCGGTTTACCCTTATTTTTTTCCTGCTTCCTCCTTGCCCTCCGAAAGCTGCGTTTACTTAATGGCGCTTTCCCAAAAAAAGTGAACGTAAGCACATGAGTACTCTCGGCATCTTCTTCTCCATCCTAGGCAGTCTCGGCGTCTTCCTCTTCGGCATGAAGGTCATGAGCGAAGGGATACAAAAGGTGGCCGGAGAAAAGCTGCGCCATATCATGGCCGCCATGACCCGGAACCGTTTCTTTGGCGTGGGTACGGGCACTCTGGTCACCGCAATGGTCCAATCCTCCTCCGCTACCACCGTCATGGTGGTCAGCTTCGTCAATGCCCGCCTGCTTACCTTGCGCGAGTCCATCAGCGTCATCATGGGGGCCAATTTGGGAACGACCTTCACGTTCTTCATCATCAGCTACATGGGGATCAAGTTCAGCCTCTCGAGCTGGGCCCTCCCCATCATCGGTATCGGTCTCCTGTTTCTTTTCTGGAAAAATGCCCGTAGCCGGGATCTTGGCGAAACCCTGATCGGATTCGGACTGCTCTTCATGGGACTGGAACTCCTCAAGCAATCCGTGCCTGACGTTCAGGCCAACTCCGAAGCCCTGGCCTTCATTCAGAATTTCACTGGGATGGGCTACCTCTCGATCCTCATCTTCATGGTCTTCGGGATTCTCCTCACCATTACGGTCCAGTCGTCCTCCGTTGCCGGTGCGATCACCCTGATGATGGCCTTCAAGGGTTGGATCGACTATGAAACCGCCGCCGCGGTTATTCTGGGCGAGAACATTGGCACCACCATCACCGCCAACATTGCCGCTATCGGGGCCAATGCCAACGCCAAGCGGGCGGCACGCGCCCACCTGATCTTCAATCTGATCGGGGTCGCCTGGATGTTCTTCCTCCTGCCCTACTTTATCGGTCTCATCGGCTGGATTCATCCGGTCGGAACAAGCGGCACCCAAGGCTTGGCCGAAAATCTTGCCTGGTTCCACTTCTCCTTCAACTTCCTCAATATCTGCCTCCTCATCGGCTTCATCCCCTTGCTGGAAAAGATAGTCGTCAAGCTCACACCGGATGATAAGACCGGAAGCGAATCCCATTTGATCCATATTTCCAGCAATGCACTCCGGACCGGAGAGCTTGACCTCGTCGAGGCCCAGAAAGAAGTTATCCGCTTGGCCGAACTGTCGGAATCCATGTTCAAAGGTTTTCTGGAGATTTATTCCAATCCTGACAAGGACATGGGCAAACTGGTCAAGGAGGTGCGCAAACAGGAGGAACTCTCCGACAAAATCACCTACGACCTTATCAACTACTTGATTCATTGCTCAACCAACCAGCTGGGTGATCAAAGTGCCACCAAGGTTGTTGCCATGACCCAAATCGCTTCTGAGCTGGAGGACATCTGTGACTGGTGCAAACGCTTGGTCGACCATGCTGATCGCCGTTACCGCAAAAACCGTTTCATGCCGGAAGAAACCGACCGGGAGGTCATCCACTACGGGGAACTCGTCCTCCAATTCCTCCAGTTCTTCCGGACCCGACTCCACAAACGGATTACCCCGGCTGATATGGAACAGGCCGATATGCTGGAAAAGCAAATTGACACCACCTTGAAACGCCTGCGCAAAAAAGCCATCAAACTGATCTCCGCTTCCGGTGAAATCAAAGCCGGCCTCCTCCATATCGATATTCTGAGCCAAATGGAGAAAATCGGCAACCACGCCCTGAATATCCTCCAAGCCCTGAGGAAGCAGGCATAGCTTTTTTAGGCTGTAGGTGTTTAGCCTATAGCGTTTTTGGTGTTTTGGGACGGTAAATTGCTATCGGGATCGAAACTCCGCAAATCGTTTCCACCCAATAGCTACAATCACTCCTAAACCCCTACAGCCGAAACACCTAAACACCGCCCCCCCTTCCCCCTAACCCGCTTATCTCACAAGATTCACAAGTGACTCTGGCAAGGCGAGGACCGGGTTCCGCAAGGCGCGCACTCAAGTGCGTAACGAAGCGGGTTCCGTGTCCGCAACACAGCCAGAGCCGCTTGTGGACTTGAGGCTTGTTGGCGAATCCGGTCAAACACTCTGCTTTCTACCGAAACCCCCAAGGCCTTGTCTTTCAATAGAATATAACCTTCGCCAACAAGCCGGTGAGATATGCGGGCTACTTCCCTAACTCAAAAGCCAGTGCAATCGCATTGGCCAAACTGACGGAGGAGGCCCTGTTTTTCCCGGCCAAACCAAAGGCGGTTCCGTGATCGGGACTGGTTCGGATAAAGGGCAGGCCGAGGGTTAAATTCACCGATTGCTCAAAATCCACCGTCTTCAAGGGCCCCAAACCCTGATCATGATAAAGGGCGACCACCGCGTCAAAGTCCCCCTGTAAATGCCGCCAAAACACCGTGTCCGCAGGCAGGGCTTCACTTAATCCAGGGTATTTGCCACGCAAGCGGTCCAGGCAGGGATTGATCCGCTCCTTCTCCTCAGACCCCAGTAAGCCCTTTTCACCCGCATGCGGATTCAGCCCACAGACTGCAATGCGAGGAGACAGAATACCCAGTTTGCGCACCAACCAATCGGCCCGTTCCACCGCCCGGGTCAGACAGGCTTCATCCAAAGCAGCGCTCACCTCCATCAATGGAATATGCCAGGTTGCCAGCACGACCCGCATCCGCCCACCCGCAAATGCCATGGTCGGTTCCCCCTGCCACTGATCGGCAAAAAACTCGGTCTGCCCCGGGAAACCCCATTGAATCCGATCCATCCATTCCTTGCTGACGGGTCCGGTCACCACTGCCTGGTAACGACCTTGCTTGCATCCCACCGCCGCTTCTCGCAGTGCCTCCAAAGCCATTTCAGCCCCCTCTATGGTGGGCTTACCCGGCTCCACCAGCCATTCGGATGGCCCCACCGCCATGGACGGGCCTGAGGGCAGTGTAGCCAACCAGGATGACGGCCCGATCACACAGACCCCGGCACGCTGCTCCTGATGATCATAACACCACTTACGAATAACCTCCGGCCCGATTCCGGACGGATCCCCACAGGTAATTGCGATAGGCAACGCCATCATCCCCCTACGATAACCGCAAAGATCCTAACAACGACAGCAAAATCGGTTTTACTACTTCGCCCCCCAGAATCCGCGTCGCTTGATAACCTTCGCCACCTGTTCCGGGACGCATTGCTCCCAGGCCGGATCGCCCGACTGGATCTGTTGCAAGACCTGACGTGAGAAAATGGCAAGGTGGTCTGTATTCGCCGCAAGCACCGGCTCGATAAAATGATTGTCGATAAAATAATTGTAGAGATGCCCCAGTGGCCCCTCGACACGGATTTTGTCCGCCGTGATCAGCATGGTTTCCTGAGTCATCCCCTCCTTTTCCCCCTCACGTAAGGGACGGTTCTCACGCAAGGCGCGACCATCCCCCACCAGTACATTCTGGAAGGGTTCCCCTATCATGGGGTACACATACAGGCGAACATCCTGTTTAAAAAGCCGTCCGAAACTCTCCAGAATACCCCCATCCAGATCCGAGTAGTAATTCTCGTTAAAAATCGCCTGCAGGTGATTGATCCCCATGACGATGCCGACCATCTCCTGAGTATAGCGACGAAAATAGGAACTGAGCCGATAATACTCCCGGTAGTTGGAAACCAGCACATGGCAGCCCAGGGATTCAGCCACTTCAATCCGGGCCTGAAAATCCCCGTAGTCAATCTCACCGCCGTCACCCAACAGATTGTTCATCGTGATTTCCAACAACGAGATCATCTCACTGCCTGCAACCTTGTCCTCCTTAAGAAACTGTCCACCCGCCGCTTTCAGCATATCAGCATTCACCAGCGTCACCGGACGGAAGGATCCGCGCTGCACTAGAATCGCCTTCTTGTAGAAAACCTCGGAGGGCTGCAGCACTTCATCGCCGGGACCAAAAAGAACGGCATTGGTCAGCCCACTCTCGACCAGTTGCAAGCTGACGACCCGATTGTTCACCTTGGTGAAGTCCGGCCCCCGGAACTCCAGCATGTCCACCTCAATCCGGGAATTATCGAGGTTATCAAGCAGCGACTCAACAAACATCCGTGAATCCGTCGGGTAAACCACTGCCGCCCATATAAAATTTACCCCAAAAACACCCAAGGCCTCCTGTTGAGCCTCCGCCGTTTTATCCAGCATCCTCACATGGACAATAATATCATTGGGCGGACTCTCCGGGCGAAGCTGATAACGCATGCCCATCCAACCATGGCATTCTTTTTTATTCTTATAACCCGCTGCCGCCACAGTATTGGCAAAAACAAAAAAAGTGCTGCTTTTTCCCCGCTCCGCCGTCAAACGCTGGGTGAGCAGATCATACTCGTGGTCAAGCATCTGAAGCAAGCGGTCCCGTGACACATACCGGCTGGCCTTGCCGTAAATCTCATCACTGAACTTCATGTCGTAGGCGGACATGCTCTTGGCTATCGTACCCGCAGCCCCGCCTACCCTGAAAAAATGGCGGGCCACCTCCTGCCCCGCCCCGATCTCCGCAAATGTCCCGTACACATTGTCATCCAAATTGATCAGGAAGGCCTTGCGCGAGGTCGTCAGTTCATTCGGTTTCAGTTTCGAATCTGTCATTCCACGCGTACCTATAGAGTCTTGTCCGGGATGTCCAGAAACGATAGCAACCGCACTCTCACCCTTCGACAAACTCAGGGCAGGCGAGCTTGCACAGCCTCCTGGCAGTATCCCTCTGTCCCGAGCTTTGCGACGGACGGGTGAGTGAGTGAGGCTTGCTGGCGAATGCGGGCTACCCTGAATACGGATTTCTTTCAATTGCCAATCAACAGAAATTTAAATTATGTTTCATGTTTTACTTGCCTGCCACCTGCTTCCACCACTATATTAACTTTCCCAAACACAAAACCATAGTCATATCATGAAATCTACCCCTACCTCACGATCCCTTGCTACACCCACCCTTTCCAAAGCAGCAGGCTTATTGCTCTCCATGGCGCTTGCCGCTAACCTCAGCGCCCAGACATGGGAAGGACTTGGCGGCGACAACGACTGGAGTACGGCGGACAACTGGTCGACCGGCGTTCCGGCCAATGACGGCAGTGCCGACTTGTTATTCGAGGATTCGCCACGGACCACGTCCAATGTGGACACGGCGTGGAGTATCAACAAACTGACCTTTCAAACAGTCAACAATGCTTACACCCTTCAGGGGGGGCAACTGACTCTCGGCGCCGGTGGAATCGACAACAACAGTCGCTCCCAGATCCACACGATTAACAACAATCTGGTTCTCGGTGCCACCCAGACTTGGGATCTGAGCCACCGCACCTTCGATTCTACAACTTATTTCCCGAGCCTGACGGTGAATGGTGATTTGAATCTGGGAAATAATGACCTGACCATTGTCGGAGGTAGCAGCGCAACCGATCAGTTCGGACGCGTTGTGGCCGAGTTCAACGGCAATATAAGCGGTACCGGATCCATCACCAGGACGCAACAGGGCCGTCTCAATCTCTACGGGGACAACAGTTTTTCCGGTGGTTTAAACATCACCGCCAGCGGCGGCCGGGTGGCTTTCACTCAAAACACCGCCTTTGGTACCGGCACCGTATCGCTTAACCATACAGGTAGCGACTTTTTTTTATTAGCCGAGGCCCCGGTCACCATTGCCAATCGCATGGAATTCAATTCGGCGCTTTCGACTGGGCCCCGCAGGGTGATGATTTCAGGGAACTCCATCACCTTTACCGGGGAAACGGTAATCGCCCACGGACTGAATCTGCGGCTTGGCACCAATATCAGTCATGTCCTTACTTTTGACGGAGCCATCACTGGAGACGGCCTGTTGTGGACCGAAGCAGGAGCTGCACAAATTGGCACTCTGGTACTCAATGGCAACAATACCTACGCAGGAGAAACTTATATCCGGGACACTCCGATTGGCATAACCGTGGAGTTGAACGGCAGCCTGGAAGCTGGTGGCGGTGATGTCACTGTCGAGGGTGACAACACCTTCCGTGGGACTGGTCGTGTTTCACGCAACATTTACTTCCAGGACGGCGGTGATAAAAATCCCGAGGGTATCGTCAAACTCAACGGCGACCTTAAATTCGGCGCGATTGTGAGTGTCAACAGCACCGGAGGCACTGGCAACGCCACCATACTCGACGGCGGAACGCTCATGGGCGCTGGTGTTATCGGCGGCGTGGTGACTGTCCAGTCAGGCGGCACATTGTCACCGGGCAACAGCCCCGGTACCCTGACCATCAACAATGATCTTTTTCTTGATGCGGGTTCGACTACCGTAATGGAGATTGGCGGAACAGGCACCGATGAATTCGACCGCGTTGTCGGCATCCAAACACTCGATTTCGGCGGTACATTGGTCATAGCCCTGTCGAATGACTTCAACCCCCAGGTTGACGATGTCTTCCAACTGTTTGATTTTGATACTCGCGAAGGAGTTTCGGAATTCGATGCCTACGACTTCGCAGCCCTGTCCGGTGGAAAATCATGGGACACCTCTTTGCTTTATAGCGACGGCATCATCTCGGTGATTCCGGAGCCTTCCACATGGCTGTGGCTTGTCGTCCTCGGTGGTGCTACCTTCGTAGTAGCCCGCCGCCGCCGTGCCTGAGCCATCCTGAAAATCTGAATCCTTTGTTTAGCCATCTACTTAAATTATCATGAACCAGATCCGAACGCTTGTCTTTATTGCCTCTCTCGCCTTGATTGCCTCTATCGCCCCTGCTTACGCTGTCGGCACAGTGATTGTCACCTACAGCAGCGACGCCACCATGCCGACGGAAAACGTTCTTTCGTCGCAAACGGCGGTGGACGCATCGTCGCTCACATGGCGTTGGAGCACAGAGTATGATGCGGGTCCGCCGATCGTGCAGGGTAACAGACGTGACGTCGGGCAATTTTTTGATCTGAGCGAAGCGGCCACTCTCACGGCAGTGGGTGTGCGCACTCCCGGCGCTTCAGCAGCCACGACCGAACGGCCCTTCTCGCTCTCAATCGTGCAAGTCTCCGGCTTGTCCGGCGGAGGAGGAATGACATCAGGCTCGACCATCACCGTGCTACAAAGCTTTCAAGGCATCCTGCCCCACCTCGGTGGTGGTAATCGCTACGTTAATTTTGCCTTCGACCCCTATTATCTTGAAGTCGCAGAGGCGGGAACCCGCTATGCCTTTCTGTGGGAGTTTGATGAATATAACAGCGAGAGTAGCATGAGTTTCCGCACCGTCAATCCAGACGGCTTCAGGCCGGGGTTCATGATTAATTACAACAATGACGGAAACGAACCTGTGCAAGGAGCGCTCTCGAGTGGATTCGACCACTATATTTTAATTCCGGAGCCTTCCGTCTATGCCGCGATGGCCGGAATACTGGTGCTTCTGGTGGCCATGTTCAAACGCCGCAGGCAGTCCTGAGGACCGATAGCTGTTTTTTGTATTCTCCAACCTGCTACACATCATCTCTTGCCAAGCAGTGTTTGTGGTACGCCACTTTACCTGCAGGCGGCATTCACTCACAACAACCGGCGCTTCGAATTTCACGATGTCGAATCCCACGCGAGCGCAGGGGGCCTCTGAGGCGCAATGCCCGCATTAGAATTGGTCTGCTTTATGCCCCCCACCCTGTTACGCCCCATATTGTCTGTATGTTCCATGCTCGCCGGACATACGCTTGCTGCCACAGAACCGGCCTTTGACGCCAGTGACGTGCTTTTTCACGCGCCTTTCGATGGCGCGATTGACGCGGCCATCGCCGGAGGCCATGCCGATGGGGTCGCCAAAGAGGAACCCTCCTACGTTGACGGCATTCGTGGTAATGCGGTTGTTGTCAGTCATAAAGGCCTCTCCTATTCCTCCCCGGGAAATATGGAACTCGAATCCGGAACGGTTTCCATGTGGGTCCGTCCGCAAAACTGGAGCGGCTCGGATGACGAATTCGTGCATTTCTTTTCCGCCGTGGCACCGGAGCAGAGTGTATTGAGGTTGTATAAATACGTCGGCGGGGCGGATGGACTCGGCCTGCTCTTTCTAGTGGGTCGCCCGGGAGGTCCGGACAATCCGAACCCATGGGTCTATGCTCAGCATCCTTCCGGCAACTGGGCCGAGGGACAATGGTGGCATCTGGCCGCCACGTGGGATTTGTCCAGCCGACTGATCGAATTTTATGTCAATGGCGAGATTGCCGACTCACGCCGGATCCCCGACGAACGGCTGCCGCAGGCACTCCCCCGGGAATTCACTATCGGCCAGACGACACATCCCCAACGCAACGAGGAGTATCGCACTGCAATCGATGAACTGTACATTCTTGCCAGGCCTCTGGATGCAGAGGAAATCGCAAATTATTACCGCCGCAGCGCACCACGCTATGGATTGAGCGCCGCCCAAGTGTCGCCCTCTTTGTTGTCCATCCCGAGAACAGATGCTCCGCCCGTGATCGACGGGGTATACACCACGGAAGAATGGGCGCGCGCCGCCCGGGTTACAGCCGGCAATCCATTGAACGATCCGGGCGTTCTGATAGACAAGATTCCGGCCATCTATGCCTGTTATGACGATGAACGGCTCTACCTGCTGCAGGTATCGCCGGGAGGCATGCAATTGAAGGCGGAAAACCGTGAACGCAATGATTCACGGGTGTCGCATGACGATGCAATCGAATGGTTCCTCGCCCCGCACGAGGACGCCGCCGATTTTTACCAATTTATCGGCAATTCCCTTGGTGCTTTTTATGACAACCGGCAGGGCGATCCCGCATGGAACGGCGACTGGGAATTCGCCAACACCCTGTATGAGGGGTATTGGTATGCCGAGTTGAGCATACCATTCCCTTCGCTGGGTGTGGACACCCCCAAAACGGGGGAGTCGTGGCTGGCGAATATCTGCCGCAACTGGGCGTTGCCGGATGAGATACTGTTCACCACGTGGTCCTTTACCCGGGGCTCCTACTTTTCCGATATGGGCCATTTTTTATTTGCCGGTTCAGGTCCCTTTGCTCGCCTTGAATTGGATGACGAGGAACTTGCCCGGCGACGCCTTACGGGCGTACTCGAATTGGTCGGGCCGCTGACAGGCGATACTGCTTCATTACGGGTGGATATAACCGGAACCAGTCCTGCGGGCAGCGTATTGTTCCATCAAACGCTCCATGCCGAGATCCCCGCCGGTCGCATGGAAACGATCGAATTCAACCACGGCCTCGGCGAGACACTGGCAACCGCAGTACGGATTCAGGTACGCAATGCCAAGGGTGCATCCATTTTCGACCATGCCATCCCGGTGGTTTATCCGGAGGGCCTGAGAATATTCGCAACCCCGCAAATAGATCAAGACTACCTGGAGGTGGAGGCTAATTTTAGCGGCCTGTTCCCGGATGACCCACCGCATTCCGGGATCCTGCGCCTGCTGGACTCCGATGGAGCAACCAAGGCGGAAGGGCAGCTTGCCGTTGACCCAAGCGGACAAAGCGCGTCAGGTACCGTGGATTTGGAGCATGTTGAGAAGGGGCCGTGGGTACTGGAAATCATCTTACTCGACCCGGCGGGGGAGGAACTCATGCGGCAAGAAGAACCTTTTGAGCATGTTGGTCGCCCGGAATGGCTTGATCGCACGCGACCGCGCCTGAGCGCGCCGCCCGCACCATGGACCCCCCTTGTTGTTGCCGACGGACGGATCGAATGCTGGGGAAGGATGTATCATTTCGAAGACCAGCCCTTCCCAACGGCCATTGAAACTCTGGAGCGACCGCTGCTTTCCGCTCCCATAAAGCTGGTCATTCACAGCGACGGTAGTGAAGTGGATTTTTCCGTACCTGAGCTTGTTTCGGCGGATCAAGTGGAAACGGTCATGCTGACCCAAGGCAATCACCCGCGGCTTGAGGTCAAGGTCGGACTAACTGCGGAATTCGATGGTTTGCTCTATTATGACATCAGCATCACGCCGCTGAACGAACTGGTGGCCGTGGAGGGCATCAGCCTGAATATCCCATTGGCTCCGGGTGTGGCTGAATTGATCTATGCCCACGACCATGCCAAGGCATATCAGCATGGCACCTTGGACAACGTGGATATTGGACGCTTTCTACCTCATGTGTGGATCGGTAACGATGATATCGGTCTGACATGGTTCACAGAGTCAAACGAGCATTGGCTAAACCATGACCCGGAAGCGGTGTTGCGAATTGTCCCGGATACGGATGGTCACTTGCTTACGATAACGATGGTAGATGGTCCCATGACGGTTGACGGAGTGATTCACTATCGCTTCGGTCTGCAGGCCACTCCGGTGAGGCCTTATGACCAACACACACTGCGAACGGTGCGCATACAGCCTGCAGCGGACGCCAATCTCGGCCACCCATGGTCTATAGACCGATCCATCAAACGTTATCACAATGCCGACCCCCGTTGGGGTTTCCTGTCGCCGCACGTGACTGGTTTCGAAGAGTTCGGCGGGGAAATCGATCGGTGGCGTGAGCGTGGCATAAACATGCCGAAATATTTCGCGCCCAACATCATCTCTCCGCTTTCCCCAGAGTATCGCTTGTTTCGCGAGGAGTGGCGGAATCCCCATGGCACATACACCCATGCCTGCGCGAACTCGAGCTTTGCGGATTTCACGATCTGGTATGCGGAACAACTCATTACCAAGAGCGGCCTGCGTTCGATCTATGTTGATTGCGGTAAAGCCTACGCCTGTGGCAACTGGCGTCATGGCTGCGGCTATCTCCGTCAGGACGGTTCGACTGGCCTGACTTACCCGGTCATGGCGCTGCGCGAATATTTCAAAGGATTGTATCTCGCCCTGCATGAGGCTGACGACGACGACGAGCTCCCCCCCTATCTTTGGGTGCATATGTCAGGAGGACTGTCCAGCGCCATCCATGGCTTTACCGATTTCATTGTTGAGGGCGAGGAGGTACAGTATGCCATCGTCCACACGCCCAGCTACATCGATCTTTATTCGCCGGATCGTTGGCGCGCCATATTCGGCCGCCAATATGGCATCGTCACCGCGCTGCTGCCCAACTACGGACGGGTGGGAGCACCCGAGCACAGGCTGTCACCTGAAATGAATGCAACCTTCATGACCCAGGTGCTGATGCACGACACGCTGCTGTGGAACCTGTGGACCAACACGGGATGGGTGAACAACATCTACGCCCACCTCGACGAGATAGGCTTTCGTGATCCCAACGTGGGGTTTCATCCCTACTGGGAGCAACGGCTGGTCCGCGTTCATTCCAAAAATGGGGCACATGCCAGCCTTTACCGGACTTCGGAGGCCTGGGTGATCGTACTCGGAAACTTTGCTCCGGAGCCAATCGAGCTTGAATTGGATTTTGACTTTGCCGCGCTCGGTATTGAAAGACATGACGCGCAATTGAAAGACCTGCTCGATGGTCAAACGATCAATCCGGAGCAGCCCGTCATTACGGTGAATGGGCATAATTTCCGCCTGCTAACCTTGTCGCCGAAATGAACGACGAGGGGACGGAAGCTTGAACCTTCTGCCTGTGACCTTGCGGTATTCCGGTAAGGTCCCCGGTTTTGGTCACATTTCAGCTCTTCGCGACATAGGGGCTGGTCATTTTGGAAGGATCCACAATGCGGTCGAAGTCTTCCGCCGAAATGACTGCCAGTTTGAGTGCAGCCTCCTTCAGGGTGAGGTCATGCTCGAGCGCATAGTGGGCGGTTTGCGAAGCTTTGTCGTAGCCGATAACAGGTGCAAGGGCGGTAACCAGCATGAGGGAGCGTTCGACGTAAGCTTGGATTTGCCTGTGGTTGGGCTCCATTCCATCAACCAGAAAACGGGCAAAATTACGACAACAATCCGCCATGATCCGTATGGATTTCGTTATATTCGAGATGATCAAGGGCTTGTAGGCATTCATCTCCAGATGGCCCCCTGCCCCACCGAAGGCGGTCGCCACATCGTTGGCCATCACCTGAACGGCAACCATCGCCAGAGCTTCGCACTGGGTGGGATTGACCTTGCCCGGCATGATGGAAGAACCCGGTTCATTGGAGGGAAGAATCAATTCCGCAAATCCGGCCCGGGGGCCACAGGAAAGGAGCCGTATATCGTTGGCTATTTTATACAGGGATACCGCCAACGTCTTGAGCGTCGCCGAGAGCTGTACCAGATCATCGTGGGCCCCCTGTACCGTAAACTTGTTTGGGGCGGTGATAAAAGGCAGGCCGGTCAAGCTGGCGATTTCCGCCGCCACCGCTGCGTCAAATCCCGGTTGCGCATTGATCCCGGTCCCCACGGCAGTACCCCCGAGCGCCAGCCGATACACGCCATGCAGGGCATTCTCCAAACGCCCGATGTTGTCATCCAGCATCCCGACATAGCCGGAAAACTCCTGCCCCAGGGTCAGCGGGGTGGCATCCTGCAGGTGAGTGCGCCCGATCTTCACAATATCCGCCCACTGTTTCGCCTTGGCATCCAGACTGTCCCGCAGGTGCTTGATTGCGGGAAGCAGAGCCTGGGATGTCGCCGTGGCCGCCGCAATATGCATCGCGGCAGGGAAGGTGTCGTTCGATGACTGCGACATGTTGACGTGGTCATTCGGATGAACCGGGTCGTGGCTTCCAATCGCCGTACCGGCAATTTGGCAACAACGGTTCGAAATCACCTCGTTCACATTCATATTGAACTGGGTACCACTGCCCGTCATCCAGACATGAAGCGGAAACTGGTCGTCATGCCAGCCATCCAGGATTTCGTCGCAAACCCGGACAATCAGTTCTTCGTGTTTCTTATCCAGACGCTTGTCGGCAGCATTGACCCGGGCCGCGGCTTTCTTGAGATAGGCATAAGCAGGAATCAATTCACGGGGTATCAGTTCATCCCCAATGCTGAAATACTCTAGCGATCGCTGCGTCTGAGCCCCCCAAAGTTTATCGGCAGGCACCTTCACCTCCCCGAGGCTGTCTTTTTCGATCCGGTCATTGTTACTCATGAGTACCCTCTTTCCTGTAAACGAAAGGAGTGTGGACACCGTGACCGCCGAAGCTTCGGCGAAGGTGGTTCTTGCCCACTACCTTCGAAGTCACGGGCGGAAGGCACCGTGCTCCTTTCAAGCTATAGCCAAAGCGACATGGACCCTTCTTATTCAAGACATAAGCAACAGCAAGCCAATTTCAGGGTTCCCGTCGCTTGGTCCCTGTTTTTCCCAAATTGATAATTAATTTGCAAATAACTTGCAATAAGATGGACCAATGTGCACAAACCATTCTCGGAAAATCCACTTATTATGAGAAAGAACATACTGACAAACATTCTTCTGATTCAAGCGCTTCTGCTGTCCGGCAGCGGAGCATTCGGCAGCGAAGGTCCTCCGGATGTGACGATCCCGGGGATAGAGCCGGTTATCCATGGCGATGATGACCGGTTTTCGATTGCGGCCTCCTTCTCCACTTCAAACCGCTATGTAACCGAAGGTATCGATAACGTCCCGGGCAGTGCCTTCATTTTCAGCGAGGTGGTTGGGGATTATAAAGGATTGGCCCTCGGCGTGTGGTACGCAGAAGCTTTATCCGATGCCTACAATGAGTTGAATGTATTCACCCAATACACACTGGATCTGGATCCGGTGGAAATCTTTGCCGGCGTCAACTACCTCTATTACCCCTCGGGCGCCGATTCCAAATCCTGAGAGGTCTATGCCGGCATTGAGTGGGCGATCACCGATTGGGTCGCGATTTTCGCTGAGACCTATTACGACTTCGATGCCGTCCGGGGCGGTTTTCTGGAACTCGGTATCGTGGGTGATATCCCCTTGCCGGACGAGCGGGTCAGCATCCAACCTTACATCATGCTCGGGATTGATTACGGTTATGTTTCCGGAGTCCGCCGTTTGCGTGAAAATGATTTCCAGATTGGGGTGACAGGGTCCTATGCACTGACAGAGCACCTTGAGCTGTTTGCCTCGGTCAGCCGCAGCTTTGCCCTCTCGAATCTGAATGCGATCGGCGAAGGCAACGTCACCTGGGGCACAGTGGGTATCGGGCTGGCGTTCTGACAGCCCGTGCCTTTAGCCCGCATGGCACTTAGTTAAGAGAATTCATCGGGATCGGAACCGCTATCCACGGAGCAAGCCTGTGCGTCGAAGCCTTGGCGTAGTCGGAGGAACCACCTTCGTCTTGGCGAAGCAAAGCGATCGATTTCGATTTCGACCACCATTCGGGTTAGCATTCCTGCTTGCTGAATGAGCGACTTCCGGCCAATGTACTCCCTCATATATGCCCGGAACGCTGCTTATAGTTGATGATATTGAGGGAGTCCATGAGATGCTTGAACTCGTGTTTCAGAATCTGGATATCCAACTGAAACACGCCCGATCCGCCGATGAAGCCATCCGGATATACCGTGAGGGGTCAGTGGATGTCCTTCTGAGCGACATCAAAATGCCGGGAGTCACAGGTTTGGAATTGGCTGGAAAGATCAAAGAGCTGGATCCTCAAGCGGTGATTCTTTTGATGACCGCAACCAATTCCAGGGAACAGGTCATTCAGGCTCTGCGGCTCGGCGTTTACGACTTCGTGGAAAAACCCTACCGCGAGCAGGATCTCTGCGACATGATTCTGCGGGCCATGAAGTATCGTGAGAACCAACTGGCTCTGGCGAAGGTTCCGGTCCAGTTGGCGGCGGCGGAGAAGGAACTGGCGGATCTCCGTCAGTGGAAGCAAACGCATTCCAGTGGGGAGGATGAGGCCGACCAGCAAAGCCTTGCTCAGCGCGAACAGGCATTACAAAAACGTGAACTGGAGCTGGAGGTCAAGGAGGGTGCTCTGCAAACCATGGAAACCGTTCTTAGGGAGCGGCTTCAATCCATGAAAAAGATCCAGAATACCCGGCCTCCGATCACGGTTCAGGGAATGAGCCCGGAAGTGCAATCCCAATTGGAAAAGCTCAAGATGGAGCTGGAGGCCAGGAAGCAGGCGTTGGAGGAGATGGAAGCCAGCCTTAATGAGCGCGAAGCCTTCCTTCAGCAAAGCGAGGAAACCCTTTTTGAGAAAGGCCAGACTTTGCAGGAGTGGGAAACTGAACTGGAGCAGTTAAAGGATGATCTCAGCAAACAAAAAGGTAAGGCTCCGGCCGCCAAAGCGGATCAAGTTTTGATCGACGAAGCACACTTGAAGGAGCTGGAGGCGATGAAACACAGTTTGGCGGAAAGGGAGGAAGCGGTTTCCGCCCAGGAGCGGGCCATTAAGAAGCGCGAAACCGCCCTTCGCCGGGCCGAACTATTGGTACAGGCGCGGGAACAGTTTCTGGAGCAATCGGAAAGCATCCTCTTCGGGGAAGAGGCCGAAGATTGAACAGGTCCAGGATTGCCTTGAATAATCATTGAAATTCATGTTGCTCCGAACAGGATCAACCCTATCAGGATTCCCCTGAGATAAACTGAAGATGCTCCCTGACCAAGCAGACGACTGGCAATGGTACTGCCTGAAAACGCAGCCCAAGAAGGAAAAACTGGCAGCCAGCAACCTTGCCACCTTGCCCGGGGTAGAGGTTCTTTTCCCGCAGGCCCGGATGGAGAAAAAAGTACGCCGGGTCAAACAGATCGTCCATGAGCCGCTTTTCCCGGGATACCTT
>CAZCJJ010000052.1:17945-20747 GCA_964499045.1 uncultured Opitutales bacterium
GGGAGACCTTTTTGCGCGCTTCTCACTGGAGAATAATCTGAAGTCCGTCTGCTTCTCTCTTGGGGTATCCTATCTGGTCAAAAAAGGGGATGAACCGACCACCGTCCCCTCGGCCATCATTGAGGAAATCGAAAGTATCTCTGACAATGGTATTGTGGACCTGCCCGCCCTCCCCTTCGAAATCGGTGAGCAGGTCAAAATCATTTCCGGTATTTTTGCCGGAGAATCGCTTCCTATCGTGGAATTGATTCCCTCCCGCCGCCGGGTGGCGTTGCTGATGGAACTGCTGGGGAGGCCTCAACGGATTCTGATCGACGAAGACCATATTGCCCCGCCGCGTTACCAAAACCCGCTGGCCCGCACCCCATAAATTCTGCCCGCGATGCACGCTCAAACCCCGGAACCCCTTCCCCTAGCGACAACCCGAATTCTGGGACTGCCGTTTCTTCAGTCGGATCCGCAGGAGCTGGTGCAGGCTCTCGAAAGCGCCGGGGGCCTCCTTGTCGCACCATCCGGCCCCGGGCTGGCTTGGATGGACCATTACCCGGATTATACCCAAGCCTTGCTCGACAGTGACTACATCCTGATCGATAGTGGCTTTCTCGCCTTGTTTTGGAGACTGATCAAAGGCGAACGCCTGCGGCGCATCAGTGGACTTCTTTTTTTTCAGCTTTTGCAACGTAAAGGGATCCTTGCCCGGGCCAATGAAAGTCTCTGGGTCATGCCTTCCCAGGAGGAGGCCGACATCAATTGCCAATGGCTAGAAGAACAGGGAGTCCACCTGCCCCCGGAACGAATCCATATTGCCCCCCACTATCCTGAGGATGCCCTAGAAGACCCTGTACTGCTGGAAAAAATAACAAAGCTTCGGCCACATTGGGTGCTGATTCATATCGGGGGGGGGAAACAGGAAGTTCTCGGTGCCTACCTAAAATCCAGACTGCCCTACCGTCCCGCGCTGATTTGCACCGGTGCCGCCGTGGCCTTCCTGACCGGGGTTCAGGCTGATATTCCTGCCTGGGCAGACCGGATCTACCTTGGCTGGTTGCTGCGTATTTTAAAGCATCCCCGGCGTTTTCTGCCTCGCTACCTCTCCGCTTTTCGCCTGGCATGGTTGCTCTGCCGCTACCGGCGGGGCCTTCCGGTATCCAATGAATTGATCAGGCTATCATGAGCACCGTACCACAGGACAAGATCACTCTGATTGAGCCCAACCGCCAATGGTGGAAACTCCCTTGGAAGGAGTTCTGGCAATACCGCGACCTGCTTGTCCTGCTGGTCAGACGGGACTTTGTCGCCCGCTACAAGCAAAGTATTCTCGGTCCACTCTGGTTCATCCTGCAGCCGCTGCTGATGATGCTGGTATTCACCGTCATCTTCGGACGCCTGGCCCAGTTGCCGAGCGACGGTATCCCGCACTCCCTGTTTTACCTTGCCGGGCTCACCGGTTGGAATTTCTTTGCTCTGGCACTGACCTCCACTGCCGCCACCTTCACGGGTAATACTCACCTGTTTCAGAAAGTTTACTTTCCCCGCATGGTGGTTCCTGTCGCCGGAACAGTCTCCGCCATTTTCAGTTTTGCCGTACAACTGGTGCTGTTTTTTATGGTATTCGTGATCATTGCGGTCAGTGCTTCTGGATCTGTTGACTATGGGCCAAATCTGAAACTCCTATGGCTGCCGCTGGTGGTCGCCCAAACCCTCGCTCTCGCACTCGGGGTAGGACTTTGGTTTGCCTCCATCACCGCCAAATACCGTGATCTCACACACCTCATGCAGTTGATTGTTCAGCTCTGGCTCTATCTCAGTGTGATTCTCCCCCAGTCCAGTCTGGAGGGACGTTTTGGGATGCTCGTTTACATCAACCCAATGACGCCGGTTATTGAGAATTATCGCCTGATGCTGCTGAATACCGGAGAGTACTCACTGAGTGCCAGCCTCTGTTCTCTCGCCATTACACTCACCGCACTTTTCTCCGGCATACTGGTCTTCCAGCGTACCGAACGCACCTTTGCCGATACTGTCTGATTTTCGGAAATTTCCACGTCATGTCACAAGCCGCCATAGAAGTCGAAAAATTAAGCAAGCTGTATCGGCTCGGCAGCATCGGTGCTGGCACATTGAAAGACAGCTTGGAGGAATGGTGGCGGAAGTTGCGGCGGCCAGGCCAAAAGCCGGCCCATCGATTCAAGATACCTGCGGGCAGGGAAGGACCCATCGCTAATACCCTCTGGGCATTACACGATGTCTCCTTCAGCATCCAACCGGGCGACTGTGTTGCCATTATCGGGAAGAATGGGGCTGGCAAATCCACTTTGCTCAAATTGCTTTCCCGAATTACCGAGCCGACCGAAGGACGGGCCATCCTGCAGGGGCGGGTATCCTCCCTGCTGGAGGTGGGCACCGGATTTCACCCGGAGCTGACCGGGCGGGAAAACATCTACCTGAACGGGGCTATCCTTGGGATGCGGAAACAGGAAATGCATCACAAGCTACAGAGCATCATCGATTTCTCCGAAATCGGCCCCTATCTCGATACCCCTGTTAAACGCTACTCCAGCGGGATGACTGTCCGCCTCGCATTCTCGGTTGCCGTCCACCTCGAGCCACAGATACTGATTCTGGACGAGGTCCTTGCGGTGGGTGACCTGGCTTTCCAATCCAAATGTATTCGCAAAATCCGCGATCTCACGAAAAGGGGGATCACCATTCTTTTTGTCAGCCACAACCTGTATCTCCTGCAAACACTCTGTCAACGGGCCCTCGTTCTGAACGATGGCCGTCTGATTGCGGATACCGAAA
>CAZCJJ010000053.1:0-20518 GCA_964499045.1 uncultured Opitutales bacterium
ATGCTCAGTCGTTTCCGTGAGGCCAGCGATGCAAACAAAGTGGATGCCCGCATCACCATTGCCCCATCCGACCCAACTCCGCACCAATCCATCATCAAGGTCATGGATGCCTGCTCACTAGGGCGCATTGAGTCGGTTCATTTTGCCCTGGGTGAAGAGCTGTAAGGACAAGGGGGTGGCGTGACCTCACGCCGCATCGGGCTGCTGACGGGGGGTGAGGTCACCCCCCTCCTTGGGAGTAACTGCCTACCCTCCCTATCCGCCGAGGACGGTTTGGCTGAGCTGGAGAATACTGGTCACAATGCCGAGGACAATCAAAGCGACGAGCGAGAACACAAACAGCAGAGCGCCCGTGGCCACAATCACGGTCAGTAATTGGGTATTTTCGGTGATCTGCTCGTTGCGTTGTTTATATATACTGGTCAGACCCTCGGTGATGTTTCCGGTATTTTCACTGATACTCAGAATATCCATGTCCATATCCTCCAGGAGTTCACAGCGGACAAAGGCATTGGAAAAAGAGGAACCATCGTTGATCAGACTGCGGGCAGAGCGGAAACGGGACTGAAAATCGGAATTCACCAATGTTTTTTCCACCAGTCGCATGGATTCAGTTGCGGTGACCCCACTGCCCAGAAGCACGGCCAGCAGGTTAGTCATACGGCAAACCTCCGCATTGCGGAATACCTGACCAAGAATAGGTATGCGCAACAACCAACGGTCAGTGGTGAACTTACCCTCCGGATTGCGCCGCCATTGGTAAATGCCTGCCACGACAAGCGCGAGTACCCCGATCAGCACGGGGCCATAGGAAAAGGAAAGCTCGGAAAATCCAATCAACATCCGGGCAGGGAGCGTCATTTTACCTCCCATGGAATCCATCATTCCCTGAATACGGGGCAAGAGGTAGAAGAGGAAAAAGGCGAGTACACCAAAGGCAACAAAGACAATGAAGAAAGGATAAGCCAATCCAGAGAGAATCCGTTTGCGCATGGCGATACGGTTCTCCAGCAGTTCCATTAGATTCTTCAGGATGGGCTTCAGATTTCCGGTCGCTTCCCCGGCCTCAACCATGTGCACGATGGTCGGCTCAAAAACACGCGGCATTTTAGCCATCGCACCGGCCAGACCTGCCCCTTCACTCAGCTCCTTCCAGAGTCCGCTGGAAATGTAGCGCATGTGGGGTTCCTTAACCCGGCTACTGAGAGCCTTAACGGCATCCCCCAAGGGCATACCACTGACCAGCAACTGCTGCAGCTTGGAGATAAAGGCCAGGGAATATTTCTCGGCACTGGTTCCAGCAAAACTGACCTCCTTGCCATCCACCATGGCAGTCTGATCATCCCGTCGGAAGGAGGATGAAGACTTACGGGAAGACTGTTTAACTGTGGAAGATCTCGTCATAACCCTTATTCCGCCTCGTTCCTGGCCTCTTCGCTTATTTCGGCGTAGCGCATAATTTCAGACAGGGAGGTTCTCCCCGCCTTGGCATGCTCCCACCCGCAGGCCTGCAAAGTACGCATGCCGTTGGCCAGTGCCCGTTGTTTGATCTCGCGGGCCGAGGCCTCTTTGATAATGAGGTCGTGAATACTCTCGTTTACCTTGAGCATTTCAAACATGCCGATACGCCCCCGAAACCCCAGCCCGCGGCATTGGTCACAGCCACCTGCCATTTTCAGGTGATCCGCATGTACGACCTCTTCAGCCGGAATACCGAGGCTCAGCAAACAAGAGCCCAACTGGGTGATATCGATCTCGTGCACCTTGGCGCAATGCGGGCACAACCTGCGGATGAGTCGCTGGGCGATCACCAACTCCACGGAAGATGCAATAAGGAAAGGTTCGATCTCCATATCAATCAACCGGGTGATAGCACCGGCGGCGTCATTCGTATGAAGTGTACTGAGTACGAGGTGACCGGTCAGGGAAGCGCGAACCGCAATATCCGCCGTATCGCGGTCACGGATTTCACCCACCATGATAACATCCGGATCCTGGCGTAGCACACTGCGCAGGGCACTGGCAAAGGTCAGGCCGATCTCATGCTGCACCTGAGTCTGGTTGACCTCCGGTATTTCGTATTCGATCGGATCTTCGACGGTAATAACCCGTCTTTCCGGGGTTCCGATTTGGCGCATGAATGCGGAAAGCGTGGTACTCTTCCCCGAGCCGGTCGGTCCGGTAATAAGCATGATGCCGTGAGGCATTTCCAACACCTTGTTCAGGACCTCCTCATCGTCCGGCAGAAAACCGAGATCTTGAATACCGGTCGGCTGTGAAGATTCATTAAGCAAGCGCATGCTGACGCTTTCACCATACATGGTGGGGAGCGTGGAAACACGCACATCAATCTCCTCACCCCGGCCCCCACCATAGGTGATACGGCCGTCCTGCGGTCTCCGCTTCTCGGAGATGTTCAGACGCGACATGATTTTGATACGGGAAATGATGGCACTTTGAAAACTGACCAGATTGGCCGGAACCGATACCGGAACGAGTCTCCCATCAATACGATAGCGAATCTGCAGCTTCTCCTTGCGGGGTTCAAAATGAATATCCGTTGCCCGGTCACGCACCGCCTGGGCGATGACTTCATTGACAAAACGAATAATGGCGGCGTTCTCATCCTCCTCTTCCTGCTCCTCTTCCTTGTCCAGAACCGCATCAAGGCTTTTGTCATCGAGACTTTCCGAACCCACTCCAAAGCGCTGGTACAAGGTATTGGCCAGCCGTTCCGGGTCGGTGAGAAACCAGCGCACCTGACGACGCGCAACCGTATAGACCCATTGGCGAATCCGCTCATCCGGAGGCCAGGATACAGCCAGGCAAAGGTCGCTCTCCCACCCTTTGGGTGCCTTGATCGGGAGACAGCGGAAACCGAGAATCATCCGCAGTGGCAAAATATCCGTGGGTTGCTCCGGCATTTCAAATTTTTCAATAAACTGCAAACCCAACGCACGGGCAAATATGGCGACCAGCTCCCGCTCGGAAATACCCGTCATATCACTCATGATACGCAGCTTCTCCTCTCTCGGTGCCTCGTTGATTGCCCGTTCCTGATCCGGCTCCAAAGCCCCCATGATGGGATCCAGTGCCGCTATGCCTTTCAATTCCTTCATACTCCCTGTCTCCTCAGTCCGTTGGGTCCATGATGATTCAGACCTGCTTATTGCTGCAGCTTGAGCTGTACCTCAGTCCCCCCGACATTAACGGTCAAAGTACGCTCCTCCTCGTCGAAACTCACCAGTCTGACACGGTTAAAAGATTCTCCGAGGGGGACCCAATTGCTCTCCCGGCTTCTTCTGTTATACAGGCCGAACACCCATTGTCCATCCGCCCAGGCATAGCCCATAAACTGTAAATTGTTGGCCCCCCGGTTGCGCGAGGCTCCCAGCTGCCGTTTAAATTCCAAAGTAAGAAAGGGCGAGTTCTCCAACAGGGGTCGATAAGGCTCATCCTCAGGGATAAGCATCGGCTCTTCCATCCGGGGGCTTGCCTCCTGTCCCTCTTCTCCTTCCTGTCCCTCCGTCTCAGCATGAAGCCGGGAAGAAAAAGTCAGAGCAATACAGGCCAAGGCCATCAATAGGGTGCGGATATTCATCGTCGTCTCCTGAATGTTGTGGTGGGTCGGCGATCAGAATCGGGTTCCATGGTTTCTTCGTTTTCGACATCAGTCTCCGCCTCGATGGGAGCCTCGGTCACAGTGCGGGTCTCCAAAACGGCCTCTGTGCTGACCTCAGGCCCGGCGTCCGGATCCTCTCCTTCATCCAACACCGGCAAAAGGGTTCCTTCCATCGGAATGGGTGCGGCGGACGGCGGTCGAATGAGTTCCTGCTCGCGGAAGTTGCCTTCACGGAGGTAGTATTCCACCTCTTCACCAATTGCGGTGTTCTCCAAAGCCTCACTGGCAAGCAGGCTGGCTTCGTCACTGCTCTGAACGATGTAGGGGCGGATAAAAATAATCAACTCGCGGACGGTCTGCTCCCGGTTGGTGGGCTGGAAAAGTTGCCCGAGGATCGGAATGTCTCCCAGGAGCCAGACACGTCCCTCGCGGTCGGTGGATTCGACGGCCTGCAGCCCTCCCATGACAAGGACCTCCTGGTCCCGAATACTGAGGAAGGAAGTGGCCCTGCGCGTACCAATGATCGGCTGGACATTGTTGTCGATGGTCTGGGTTCCAACCACGGTTTCCACAATTTGCTCCAACTCCATTTGAATAATATTTCCCTCACTAATGAGAGGACGGACTTTCAGCTCAATCCCGATGTCGCGGTATTCCACTTCCGAGCGGGTGGCAAGACTGGTGGTGCTGGAGACATTGGAAACGGTACTGGTGATAATCGGGCGCGCTTCACCGATATTGATTCTGGCCAAGCGGTTGTGGGTGGTCGTGATGGTGGGGGCAGAGAGTATCTTGACGTTTGATTTCTCGCGGGCCACACGGAATACACTTTGCAATGAAAAGCGTCCCAGACTTAGCCCGCCCTCAAAGAAAGGATCTTGACTACCTGCCGGATTATCACCTTCCGCCATCATACCGATGTCACCGATTCCCGGATTCAGGGGATCGAACGGAGCCCTGTAATTAATTCCAAACTCGCTTAAACCGGAGCTGGCACCGCCGACCAAGGCGACCTCGGCAATCACGACCTCAATCCGCACCTGGGGAAGAATCCGGTCGATCTGTTCAATCAACGCTTCAATCTGATCCAAGTCGAAGGGTGTACCATAGGCGATGACGGAATTACTGCGTTCATCGGCTGCCAGACTGACATAGGGGCTGAACTGGGCATCCTCATCATAGTCCCGGCTCGGGTCCATCAGTTGTTCCGTAAGCTGTTCGGTGTAACCAAGATCTTGAACACCTGTGGCATCAGCCGAGGCCGGAAATTCCAGCGGCCCGATTTCAGAATCAGCCCCCTCGCCCTCACGGAGAAATACCCGCCGCAGGGTGGACTCCCGTTCGCGAACGCGGAGTTGCGCCTGAATCAGGGGATTGATGACACGGACGACGGTATTGGCCTGAGCATGTTTGATGAAGAAAGTCCTGCTGGAAGTACGCGGTGCGATTTTGATGTCGTTCATACGAATCAGTTCCGCCAGTTGATCCACATCGGATTCAGTACCGTAAACGATGATAGAATTGCTCCGCTGGTTTGCCACGATGTTGATGTAAGGACTGAACTGGAGCGTTTGGTCGCCCTCAATAAGGACCTGCGCCAGTCCATCATCATCATCATCATCCGGCAAATTGTGAATCTGACGTTGGAGCGAAAGGACATTGCGCATCGCACGCTGCTGCCCCTGCACGATACGGTTGAGGATCGAAGCAAGGGTATTGGCATTGGCCTGTTCCAGGTAGAAGACGCGGCTTTGTGTAACCGGGGCCACCTCGATATCGACTCGCTTGAGCAAGTCCTCCAGATGGCTCATATCACCGGGTGTTCCATAAGCAACCAGCGTGTTGGAACGGCGATCGGCAATAACCATGGCAAAGGGACTGAATTGCAGGTCATAAGCTCCTTCCGTGAAATCACTGTCCAAATCAGGATCGTCCCCGGCCCCACGGGTGCGCATACGTTGTGACTGCGACTGAACCTGACGCAGGCGCGACTGCTGACCATTGATGATGCTGGTGACAATTCGCGCCATGTTCATTACCTCTGTATGGCGCAGAGGAAACACCTTGGTGTGGGTCATCGGAGCCACCTGAATATCAGTCCGTTCAACCAGTTCCTTGACCTGACGGATATCCTCTTTTGTTCCGTAAACCAGCAAGGCATTGCTCCGGCGATCAGCCACCACACTGGCAAAGGGGCTAAACTGGAAACCTTCCTCAAAGATATCCGGAGTCAGTTCGTCATCCGCCTGCCGCTCGCGGCCCGAACGCAAACCCTCACGCCGGAAGGCCGAGCGCTGGATTTGGATGGTACGCCCGATGAGGCTTGCAAGTGTATTAGCCTCGGCATGCTCCAGATAAAAGACCTCGCTTTCCGTCATGGGAGCCGAACGCTGATCCAGTTCCTTTATCAAATACTCGACCCGCTGCATATCAGCCTGTGTTCCATAGACAACAATGGATGAATTCTGAGGATCGGCGTAGAGGCTCAGGTAGGGGCTGAACTGCAACTCAGGCATCCCCTCTCCCATGATCGGTTGTTCGGCAAGCTGTTCCAGTCCGGGCATGGTTTCCACCCGTTGCTCAACGCTGGTGGGGACGCCGGGAGCTGCTCCTTCCGTTGAGGGAGCAGGAGCCGTTCCGTCAGTGGTTACCAGAAACGGCACCTCCTCATCCTGGGCCTGGCGTCCAAAGCGTTCACCGGAATAAAAGCCCATCCGGTTAAAAATACGCTGCTGGTTGTTTACAATGCCCTGCAAGATCCGGTAAACGGTCCAGACGTTGGTATTGCGAATCGGAAAGACCTGACTGGTCGTCAGTGGAGCGACTTCCTTATCAAGTTCCTCAACCAGATTCTTGATCATCTCGTAATTTTCCGGGTCGGTGGAAACGACCAGCATATTGGTCCGGGCATCGACCCAAAACAGAGAGCGGTTCAATTGTACACGGTGCGTGCTGCCCCGGATCTGTAGCAATGTACTGCGCAGTTGCCAGGCATTGGTGTTGTTGGCCGGAAAATAATAAATTTCCTGGCGGGTCTCCACCGGACGGTCGAGTGTTTCCAGCAGGTTTTCGAAAAACTCCAGATTGGAAAGGCGGTCGATGACCAGGATGGAGTCGGACATGTTCAGATTGATGACCGTCCCCATGCCTCCGGGTGAAACGAGCGGCCCGATATAACGGACTGCAACATTGGAATCGATGTGCTTAAGCGGAAACACTTTGGAATAGACCTGCTCGGCGGTTTCACCGTCCTCCGGCAATTTGTTAAGCAGATGTGGTGCTCCCCGGGTGCTCTGATTGGCTGGAATCGCACGGATAAAGCGTTCGTCCACCTCCATGAGGGCAATCCCGTTCAACAGCAGCAGATTTTCCAGGGCAAAGATCGCTTCATCCCGCCGCATTTTTCCCTGACTGTTGAAATTCAGCTGGGCATTCGGAATACCGGCGCTTTGCAGGACCACCCGGCCACTGTAGGTCTGCAGCAACCCAAACACCTGCGGTGCGGGCATGTTGGAGAGAACAATCGGTCCGACCCTTTCCGCAGGGTCCAGTCCGGCGCCAGGCTTGACCACATTCCGTACCGGCAATTCACGTTCAGTGGCAAACATCGGTTGAACAGTCCCCGTCACAAGGAGCAGGGCTGCCATCATGGCTGGCAGGCGACAAAGGCGAAGAATGCCTGAAATCAAATCAGGAAGGAGTGCAATTGGTCTGAATAAACTCATGGCGTGCTCTGGTTCGGATCTTTCAATTCAAAGGAGGAGACGATCATCCGGACGTTCAGGAGCCGGGGATCGGACCGGTTGGCGGTCATCGATATTTCTTCAATGGAAAGGTAAGGCTTGCGTTCAACTATCGCGCGATAGACCCGGAGCAGCTGCTGCAGGTTGAGGTTGCGCAATATCACGCGGACGTTGTTCTGGCGAAACAGTGGGCCCTCGGTCACCGTCGGGCTGGAAAGTTCGTAGGTCAGGTTGCCCTGTCTGGCCAGATGGTCAATAAAGGCGGAAAGCGAGGGCGCATCCAGAGTCTTGCTGCCATCGACCTGTTGCAACAGGGTGTTCAGCTGCTGGTCGAAACTGTCAGCATTCTTGATCCACACCTCTTGCAAGGAGATCTCCCTTCGATTCTCGCTTAATTCACGGTGTACCTTGTCCCAGCCTTCAATCATTTGCCCCAGCCAGAGAAGGAGCAAGACAAGGACCAGCAGGATCACCATAGTGCGTTCCCGCTTGGATATCCGCATCAGCATTTTACCGAGCATCGTTACCCTCCTCTCCTTCAGCCGCTGGAGCTTCTTCAGGGGGTTCAGGTATCTCCGGAACCCCTTGGCGAGTCGTCAGTTGCAGATTAAATTCCACTTCCCGCTGGGATGTATTCATACTGGTCAGCTCCACGTTGGCAAACTGCTCCGTCTTTTTCAGCGCATCGACATAAGTGTTCACCAGACCAACCTCGGTCGCTACCCCGGATATGGAAAATTGGCGGGCCTTGTTCAGAGAGGCGGTTCTGAAGGCAATGGTTTCCGGGCGCGGTACGTTGACGACAGACAACCAATCGAAGGGATATATCTGTGCCCCCAGAAACTGGTTGATCGTTTTGGCCATGTTCTCCTTATGCTGAACATCACTCACAATGACCTCCTGACGTTCGCGCAGGTCCGCCAGGCGCTCAGCTTCCACTTTCCGGATTTGCAGCAGGACCTGAAACCCAATCAACAACCCGAGTACCAGCAATGCCGTCCAGAGCAGCCGCGAGGTCAGCTCCCGGGCAGCCTGCTCCTCCCTGATGGCATGAATGATACCCCTTTCCCGGACATCCGCAGTCAAGAGCAAGCCCTTCGCTTTCAGGCTTGTTTTCCATGCCGTCCGCCAATCCTGTCCAGGGGAATTCACTTTCTCGATCTGAAAATCAATGCGGGAATCCAAAGCCTTCAGATGGACACTGCGGTAAAGAAAAGGATCGATCTCATCCCCTTCCTCCGTCGGCAGCTTCTCTGCCATCTCTTCCTTTAGTTCAAAGACCGAGGAAAGACGGCCCCCACTTCCCTCGATAAAACGGCTGACCACCTGGTCCGGATAGGATTGTTTTTCCGGAAAATGCAGGGCGGTCAGGCATTCATCTTCCAGCAGAAAGCGCCAGACAGGCCGTTTGGATGCATGGCCACATAAATAAATAAATCCAGGTAAAACATGTTCAGGATCCTTGTCCCGGGCAGCCTCAATTTCCGGTGCATCCGCCCAGGCACAATAAATCAGCAAATGGCGCTGTTTCCTGAAGGGCAGGTTCGGACAATAGCCCCAGGCTGTTTTTTCCAAGGGGAAAGGAGATATTCCACCCACCTTGTCCTCCGCCATCGTTTCGATCCTGGCCGCTTTCGTTCCCGGCGGCACCATGATTGAGTCATAGATAAACAAGGCGCTGGGCAGGAAGGATGTTACGGTGAGTTCCTTGCCATCAGCCTGCGGAGAATCTTCAGTCTGTTTTTTTCGCTTAAACATGAGGTACAAGATCAGAGGGCCAGAGCCTCCTCCCTGAAATGGACAATTTCAAAGGGGTAAACGCCTCCTGAATGAGGGCGAGACAAATCCAACACAACATTCAATCTATAGGTAAAAAGGCCCAGTCCGGCCTGAATGGAAATACTGACATAACGGGACTGGGTTCGAAGATCAAGCGGACTGCCATCTTCATAGGTGGGTAGATCCGGCAGGGTCATCTCAGGCCGCAAAACACGGTCATCCAAAGTCCCCCACACACCATCCTCACCCTGACGGAATTCCTGCAGGGCCTCGGCCGGTAGCCCTTCTTCCTCCTCCAGTATCTGAAGCACCAATGCGTTGGCCGCGTTGTAGTTGATGGACTCATTTCTGTAAGTCGTCACGATCGTGGATAATTTCCAATAATGCTCGTTCGGCTGTCCCCGTTCATCAAAAAACAACGCATCAAATCCCTGTATCAGACGCAGTTCGCTCAGACGGGGAATCGAGGCGTTCCTCGGCTCATAGGGCGGCTCCTTTTGCTGATAGTGATCGCGCTCCGCCCCATAGAGTCGCGGTTCATTGTCCGGATCAATCCAGTCCAGAAGGGAGTCGGTCAGTGTGTAGGCATCGTTCGATTCAAAACCAAGTTCTTCAAAGATCAGATGCCAGCGGCTCTCCGGTGTATTATTCAGGGGGAAACGGCCAGTCCTATCGCTGATGCGTATCCTCACCGTCACTCCTTGGGGAAACGCCAAAGCCATGGAATCATCCGGCAGCAAGCTTGTTTCAATGGGGCGAAAGCTTGCATTACCGAGGACATCCAGATTTTCGGAAATCCCCGCATAGGTCAAAATATCTCCCCACCCCTGAGCTTGACTATACAAACCGTTGTCCAATTCCCGGATTTCAGCGAGCACAGCCATACTCAATTCCAGCGCCTGAAACGCACTGCCGCGCAACTGGTCGGTACTGCGGGGATCGTAGCCGCGTACCGTGATTTCCTCCCGAATCCGCGCCAGAATCTCGATCGCAAACCAACTGAGCAGGCCGACAACGCCGATCACAATGATCAACGCCACCCCCCTGTGTTTTCGTGATTTTCGATTGTCAGTAAATAAATACATGCTGATTGGGAATCCATAGTCTGATGTCCCGGCGTATGGCATCTTCCCCTTCTCCAAAAACCAGTCGCATCCGCTCAGGCAGTTCCCCGGCACGGGAAGACCCTTCCGCCAGAACACTCTCATACTGCCACTCGCCGGTGGATTCGTCCCAGAATCCATACTCCATATCTTTCACCTGATCGGAAATCAACGTGCGACGCAACTGCGCACGGCCTCCCGTATGCTTGGGATCGACATACCAGAGGAAAAACAGGCCTTCGTCCTCAATCAGGTCCAAGTAAGCGGTGATCACAGGGAAAGGGCGGACATCGGTAACAAAAAAAGGAATAAGCCTTTCACTCATGCGGATTTTCAACGTGTTCTTTTCCCGCTCCGGAGCCGGTGTCCATTCAAAGCGGTGAGCGATCTCGTTGGGCGAAAGATTGGCTGAGTTGTCCAGACAGAATTGGACAAAATTGGACACCCCGTCGATGTGATGCAGTCCTTGCGGACTACCTTGAAATTGCAACCACAGGTTGCTGAAAGCAAAAACAATCACCCCTGTGGCCACCGCAATAAAACCCGTCACCGCCACCGCCACCAACAGCTCAATGAAGGCCAGCCCTCGCTGCACCCGCTGCCTTAGACTTGACGTCTTCATTCCCCCAGCCCCCCCTTCGCCGTGATGAATTCACGAAAACGCTCCTCTTTAAGCCCCTTCAAACTGTCCCGGTCAAAACCGGCGGACCAGGCCGGACGATAAACCATCAGCGATTCTACAATCTCATTATCATCCATCATCTCTGACGGAAAACGGATCCTCAGCTCAATGACGAAAAAATCCAGCAAGGTGGTGGGAAAAACCTCGGCTTCCCAGGTGACATTGGTGTCACCCCCAACCATGACCTCGCCTCCCTCCTCCAGCGCCTCAATCGTTTCCATTGGAAGTACTTCCTGCCGGACAAGGGCCAGCATCGGTGTGAAATCAACCTTCGAGTCCACTGCGGCCAGAGCCTGCAAGCCATAATACACCGCCTGGCAAAGGACCGTGACATAGAGGGCAAACAAGGTCACTGCCACGACGATTTCCGCGAGGGTAAAGCCGGGCCGTGTTCTGGTTTCAGATAACTTCATCAATTTCAATCAGGGCACTCGAGAAAGGATCAAAACGCAGAACCGATTGTTCCAGTCCGGTTTCCAGAATCATGACAAAGGGGGGGGTTACCCCGGCGGGATGAAAGGGTATCGACTCCGCAGGCAACTCCTCCAACTCAAAGGCCATGGGACCGGAAAGCCTTTCTTCCGGCATAATCCGGAAAAAACGTACCCGCAGAGCCTCATCTCCCCGCTTGGGCAAGAGTTCCCGCTTCAAATGGCTTCCCCCGGCATTCCAGATCAGAAAGGATCCGCTTTCCTCATCATAACCCAGATAGACCGTTTGCTGGTGTTGACGGGCCAGCATATGACCCTGCCTGACCATCCCCGCCGCCACATCCTTGGGATGTTTCCGCTGCCAGGCATCAAGAATCCGGTCGTAGCGGCTGAAGCCGAGCACCATCAATATAGACAACAGGGATATAACCGCAAAAACCTCAACCGCCGTGAAGCCTCCCTTCGCAGGTGAACCTTCCCGTCCCAAGAGCGGGTGCATACCGGTTTGAGCTTCTTTCATTGGTAATAACAAAAACATTGGCCAGATACCGAAGCCCTTCCGGGGCAGGTAACCCCAACCTAAACACCATGCAGCAATGATTAGTTTCAGTCATCTGCGCTGGCACGCCAATTTCCGATATCATCTTCACCCTCCGTCCCGGACGGTCCCCAGGACCAAATGTCGTAGCCGGATGGATTTTTTTCTCCCGGATAGCGGTACTGATACTCCCGTCCCCAGGGATCACGTGGGATTTCCTTCAGGTAGGGACCCTGCCAGTTGGTCGCTTCCTCGGAGGGACGGCTCACCAGCGCCTTCAGCCCTTCTTCTGTCGTCGGATACCCCCCCATATTGACGCGATAGCTCATCAGTGGGGTCTGAATGGTTTCATTGACAAAGATGCGGGCGACTTCTTTTTGACCACCACCCAGAATACGGTCCAAATTCGTGATCAACAGGGCGGCGATTGCGGCCAGCAACGCTATGGCAATCAAGATTTCCAGAAGGGAAAAGCCCTTCCGGTGGCGTTTGGACTGAGGGGAAATGGTAACCGCTTTGTACATCATCACTTTGTTTGTTTTAGAAAAAATAAACGTTTCAGGACAAGTCCCGAAAAAGAAAAAAGAATTTACCCCCCCCTGCGATTTCCGTCAAAGCAAATTCGACCCTTGGAAAAGAAGTATCGTAGCTGCGCGCGCCTGGCCTGAGTCTGTCGAAGGGTAAGAGCGTGGCTGGGTGGGCACCCCCTCCCGAATTCGGACTAGCTTTTTCATCCCAAATGGATGTAGTATCCACGGTAAAAATAGAAATTTCATCCATCGCAACCACACACATGCAGCATCTGCACTCCTACTGGCGCATGCCTTACATCGAAATCCCGCAAGCGGGAAAGGGAAAGCACAATCCGTTTCTGGAAATTCCCCGGTGTGAAGATGAGCGCAAGGTTCACCTTCTTTACCGTGGCCCGCACAGCTACCTCGTCCTGAACAAGTTTCCCTATAATGCAGGGCACCTGCTGGCTGTTCCGTACCGTGAAGTTTCCCAACTCTCCCAACTTGAGCGATCCGAACGGGCTGATCTGATGGATGCCATCGTTCTCGCCCAGGAAATCCTCGAAGCCGCCATCAAACCGGATGGTTTTAATGTCGGGTTTAACCTCGGATCCGCCTCCGGCGCCGGAATCCCTTCCCACCTTCATTGCCACATCGTTCCCCGTTGGAACGGAGATACCAATTTCATGCCGGTGCTGGCCAATACCCGCGTCCTGCCCGAAAGTATGGACGCGATGTGGGAACGCCTGCGACAATTTGTCCCCCAAGCACCGGAAGCCTGAAGACACTATGGTTGTTGAAAAACTGAGCTTTTCCAGCCCGCGCCACCTCAATCAACTCTACCTGAGCCGGGAGGAGAATCTGGCACGGGTCGAACAGACCTTCGGAGTCACCCTGACCACCCGCGAAGACTGGCTGCAGATAGAGGGCCCCGAAGCGGGGGTCCAGTCCGGCAAAAACTTTTTTGAGTTGCTGGATACCGGACGGACTCAGGGAATTAAACTCAACCAATCCGACTTCGATCATATTCTCTCCTCGGTGGAGAATGGGGAAAGCGAGGAACTGATGGAAGTCTTTGAGCAGCCCCTGATCATTCGCCTCCGCAAAGGCAGCATCGTCCCCAAGACAATCAATCAGAAGCGCTACCTGCAATTCATGGGGAAACACGATATCGTTTTCGGGGTGGGCCCGGCCGGGACAGGCAAAACCTATCTGGCTATGGCCGCCGCGCTTCAGGCGCTGCTCGACAAACAGGTCGATAAGATCATCATCACCCGGCCCGCAGTCGAAGCAGGCGAAGCTCTGGGCTTCCTGCCCGGCGATCTGCGCGAAAAAATACTCCCCTACCTCCGCCCGCTCTACGACGCCATGCACGATATGCTGGGCCCGGAGGACACCGGACGCATGATGGAAAAAGGCTTGATTGAGATCGCCCCTCTGGCCTACATGCGGGGTAGGACTTTATCCAATGCCTACATCATCCTTGATGAAGCTCAAAACACCACACCTGAACAAATGATGATGTTTCTCACCCGTCTGGGAGACTCCAGTAAGATGATTGTTACCGGAGACATTACCCAGATTGATTTGCCACGCAGCAAATACTCCGGGCTCAAACAAGCCGTTGAGGTCCTGACCCGCGTTCAGGGCATTAAACTCTTTTATTTCGATCACGCCGATGTCGTCAGGCACCCGCTGGTAAGCAAAATCATCCAAGCCTACGAGCATCACCATTCCGAGTGCAACCGCGACCATTCGTGAACCTTTGCTCTGCCGCCCCCTCAATGGGGTCTCCCGTATGCGGCTATTCCAACCTTAGGTAACCATGTCTTTCTTTCGTAGAAAACAGTCGAAAAAAGCCCAGATGGTCGAAGCACGGCGCAAACGCCGTGATGAAACCACCGGGACCAAGCGCCACTGGCTTGATGCCAGCCAGCTGGTCCCCTGCTTCCTCTTTGCCGCCACCGCACTGGTTATTATCCTGATCTGTTTCGTTGGGCAGAGCCCCGCCGGACCCCAGATTGTCCCCAATCAAATCCCCCGCTTCCGGGTCGTCGCCGAATTCCCCTTCCAATACGTCAGCCAGATCCGTACCCGGCAGCAAATCGAACAACTGCAACGTCGTATCGCGCCGGTTTACAGCCTGAACGATCAGCACTTCCAGCAGTTCACCCGGCGAATCCGGGAGGTCCTGCTCGACCTCGAAACCGTCCTGGTGCCACGGCTGGAGGAAAGTCCGCGCTCAGAATGGCCCAGTCTGGTCAGTGAATACAACCGCGAATACCGGCAGCGTAATAACTTCTACCTTAATAACGAAGACATCCTCATCCTCCTCGAAAGAACCACTCCGGAGAAGCGCGAACAACTGATCGACGAAAGTATCCTCGTGCTGCGCGAAGTACTGCGCGAGCCGATTATCGACTCCAGCAGCGAACAATGGAGCACCGGAGAATCCACGCTGTTCCGGGCCGAGATTGAAGGCCGCCCCGGCACCGTGCGTCTGCAAACCGAGGACGATGCCGTCCGTCTCCTGAGCATCAATTTGGCCGGACTGGAAGCCGATGGGCCCCTCTACCGCGCACTGATCAGAATCATGCGCAAGGGGGTTACCCCCAATCTGGAGTATCGCGAGGATGCAACCACTGCCCGGATCAAAAAGGCGGAAGCCAGCGTCGAACCTGTGGTGGTTGATGTGAATACCGGGGATGTCATTATTGAACCCGGCATTCCCGTCACAGTGGAACAGGTGGAAATGAACAACGCCTATCGCCGGGAACTGCTCAGACGCGAAGAGTTCGCCCTCGGTTTCAACGTCACCCTCGCCCAGCGATCCGTGGTTACCTTGATCCTTCTTTTTGTCGCTGTCATCTATACCCGGGTGGGACTCTCAGGCTTTACCCAATCCAACCGCCGCTGGCCACTCAGCATCCTCTTGCTGATCACGAATCTCGCCTTGTTGCGAATCGTACAACTCTTCGGTGAAACCGCCCTTTTCGGAGGTCAGCAAAACCTCCTCGCCATCCTCCCCATGGCCGCACCTGTCGCCTTCGCCGCGATTGTCACCACCATCATGATAGGATCCGCCCCTGCGGTCCTGATCAGCTTCCTTGTCAGCGCTTTTTACGTCCTGATGCAGGGAGGCAACGTCGATTTCTTCCTCGCCCTATTCCTCAGTTGCCTGGTCGGGATTTATTTCTGTCGCGACATCCGACTAAGGGCTAAAGTGGTGCGGGCCGCGACGATGAGTGGCCTCACTATGGCCGTGGCGGCCGCAATCCATGGCTCCTTTATGGAAATATCCCCGGTGGTGGTTGGCCAACAAATGCTGGCCGCTCTCGTGGCCGGGGTCCTGACCGGAATACTGGTCATCGGGGTGCTTCCGCTGCTGGAAAACATGTTCAAATACACCACGGACATTACCCTGCTCGAGCTGACCGATTTCAATCACCCCCTTCTGCGTAAACTTCAGATGACCGCACCAGGCACCTACCACCACAGCCTGATGGTTGCCAACCTCGCGGAAAGAGCCGCCGTCGAAGTCGGAGGCAATCCCCTGCTTTGCCGCGCCACCTGTCTCTTCCATGACATCGGCAAGATGGCCAAACCCGAGTACTTCGTCGAAAACCAGCTGGACGGGTTCAACCCGCATGACGAAAAAAATCCGACCATGTCGGCACTCATCATCAAGAGCCACGTCAAGGAGGGCGTGGAAATGGCCAGACAATTCAAACTGCCCAAGATCGTCGTCGATATCATTCAGCAACACCACGGGACCACCCTGATCAAATTTTTCTACCTTAAAGCCGTTCAAGCCAAGCAACAACAAATTCTCCCGCTCTCCACCACCGGCGGAACCGCAGGACTCAGTGACGATTCCGGCGTCGATGAGGCTTCCTTCCGCTATGACGGACCACGTCCGCGCTTCAAGGAAAGTGCCATTATCTTTTTTGCCGATGCGGTGGAAGCCGCCTCCCGCAGCCTGAAGAAAGTAACCCCCCAGAACGTGGAGGAACTGATCGACAGTATCTTTAATGAACGGATTGCCGACAACCAGTTGGACGAGGCACCGCTCACCTTGGAAGAAATCCATAAGATCAAGGCGAGCTTCTGCTTCACCTTGCTCAACATGCTGCACAGCCGCGTGGAATACCCCAAGGCCCAGAAAGACCCCGATCGCAAAAAAAACAAGCCTACCCCCGCCCCTTTTGGCTCCCAGGAGCCCAGCACCCATGCCAAACAACCGCAAAGTACAGGCAAACCGGCAGCTCTATAAATCGCTTCATTACAGAAGATACGAACTTCATCGCTTGTTCCGCTTTCTGGATCAGCAGGAAAAGTATCGGGTGCTCCCAGGCGAACTCTCTATCGTTTTTCTGAGCGATAACGCCATCGCCCGCCTCCATGCAGACTATCTGGACGACCCCAGCCCTACCGATGTCATCACCTTTCCCGGTGATCCGGAAATGGAATTCGCCGGCGAGATTTGCGTCAGTGTCGAACGCGCCCTACGCGAGGCTCCCCTACACGGAAATACTTTCGCCAATGAACTCACCCTCTACCTCGTACATGGCTGGCTCCACCTCGCCGGCCTGGATGACCGGGACGAAACAAGCCGGGCAGCCATGCGTGAAGGCGAAAGCTTCCTCATGCAAAGATTGACTGAGAACAACCATATTCCCTCGTTTAATATCCCGGATCTGAAATGAATCCACACATTCCAGCCACCTTCTTACGAACACAGCTACGGACGCTAACCCATGAATTCCGAATTCCAACCAGCTCCAACCAGTAGCCGCGCCCGTAAGGACGTGGACCCAGCGGTTGATCGTTATCCGTTCGACTTCCGGATTTCTCCACAGCCGACAGACACCTCCTGCGGCCCCACCTGCCTCAGTGCTATTTACCATTTTTACAAAGATCCGGTATCCGTTGAACAGTTGATCAAGGAAATTCCCTCGGTGGAAGGAGGCGGCACCCTTGCGGTGGCGCTTGGCATCCATGCATTGCGCCGGCAATACCGGGCCACGCTTTATACCAGCAACCTTCGTATTTTTGATCCCACCTGGTTTAATCCGCAGATCCCTGACTTCAGAGAACGGCTGGCCGCGCAAATCAGCATCCGCAAAAAAAACAAGGAACGTTCCGCCGCACGCTTCTACCTCGAGTTTTTTGATCTCGGAGGGAAACTGCTGATGAAGGATCTAAGCGGCAAGCTGATAAGGCATCACCTCAAACGCGGCAATCCGATACTGACCGGACTGAGTGCCACCATCCTTTACATGAACTCCCGGGAAATTCCGGAAACCTGCCAGGATGACGATTTGCGCGGAGAACCGGTCGGCCACTTCGTCGTCTTATGTGGCTACGACAAGGAATCCCAGGAAGTCAAACTCGCCGACCCCATGTGGCCCAACCCTTACAAGGGGCAAATTTACTCCGTCAAAATGAACCGCCTCCTCAACTCCATTCTTCTCGGGGTGCTTACCTATGACAGTAACCTTCTTATCATTGAACCCCCAAGCAAACCGCTGGACCGATGAGTGAAATCCTCTTTGTCGTAAATAGTGCCGATCGCTGGGATATGGATATTCCAGGGGTCACCATCGTGTCGGCCCGCCAATACCTGACCCAGCCGGAATACCCTCTGATGCGCAATGCGCGGGTTTACAACCTCTGCCGCTCCTATGCCTACCAGAGTGTCGGTTACTACGTCTCGCTTCTGGCGGAGGCCCGCGGACACAAACCGCTTCCGCGGATCGCCACCATTCAGGACCTGAAGACGCTGTCTCTCCTGAAGGTGGTTTCCTCCGAGCTGGATCAGCTTATTTCCAAATCGCTGCAACACCTTCAGCACGACACCTTCACCCTCTCCATCTACTTCGGCCAGAATGTAGCCAAACATTACGAGCGCCTTTCACGCGAACTGTTCAACCTTTTCCCAGCCCCCCTCTTACGGGCTACTTTCGCCCGGTCCCACGACAGATGGAACCTGCAGAACATATCACCCATTCCCTCCAGCGAAATTCCGGAAGACCACCGCCCGCTTATTCCCGCCATGGCGGAAGTTTTCTTCAGCAGCCGACGCTACTCGATCCCGCGCAAAAACCGGCCACGGTTCTTCATGGCTATACTCGCCGGCGATACGGATTCCACTCCACCTTCCGATGAAAAAGCTATCCAGAAATTCATCAAGGCCGCGAAGTCATTCCATATCTCGACCGAAGTCATCACCAAGGATGATTACGGACGGCTGGGTGAATTCGATGCTTTGTTCATCCGTGAAACCACCTCCGTAAACCACCACACCTACCGCTTCGCCCGCCGGGCCGAAGCCGAGGGCCTCGTGGTTATGGATGATCCCCAGTCGATTGTGAAATGCGCCAACAAGGTGTTTCTGGCCGAACTGTTTGAGCGTTATCATATCCCCGCCCCCGCCACCTTGATCGTCCACAAGGACAACTACCGCGAGATCCCCGGAAAAATCGGCCTGCCCTGCGTCCTCAAACTTCCCGACTCCGCCTTCTCCAAAGGAGTGATCAAGGTGAAGGACGAAGTGGAATTGTTCCGCACCGTTCTGGAAATGCTGGAGGAGTCCGACCTGGTGATCGCCCAAGCTTTCCTCCCCACTTCGTTTGACTGGAGAATAGGGATCATCGACCAGAAAGCCTTTTACGCCTGCAAGTACTATATGGCCAGGGGGCACTGGCAAATCTACAACCATGCCAGCAAGGGATCAGGCATCACCGGGCGTGCCGATGCGGTTCCTATCGAACTGGTTCCCCGGCGTGTGGTCCAGACTGCCCTCAAGGCTGCCAACCTCATCGGCAGCGGACTGTATGGCGTCGATGTCAAAGAGGTGGACGGCAAACCCTACCTCGTTGAGGTCAACGACAACCCGAGTATCGATAACGGTATCGAAGATGACATCATCAAAGACGCACTCTACGAACGTATCATGGAAATCTTTCTCAAACGTCTTGAGGAAAAACGCAGCCCACGGCCTTGATTGAAGAATGAAGATTGAAGAATGAAGGCTGAGGCTCTTCAGTAAGGCCAGATTCGTAATTCGTAATTCGTAATTCGTAATTCGTAATTAAAAGCTTCACCTACTCGATCCGGCATCATTCCTGCGCCTTCTCCCATCCAAACCCCAAAGCACCAAAACACCCACAGCCTAAACACCTAGACAATGTCCACACTCTACAGCCGCTTTGGAATCGAAATTGAATACATGATCGTTGACAGCGAGTCACTGGTCGTTCGCCCCATCGCAGACCAGTTGCTCTTTGATGCCTCGGGTTCATACGAAAATGCCTGCCTGCGTGGCAACATGGGCTGGTCCAACGAGCTGGTGATGCATGTCATCGAGATCAAAACGGAGGCACCGCGAACCGATTTAGCCGGGCTCGGCAGCGACTTCCAAACACAGGTGACCGATGCCAATCACATGCTGGCCAAGCATGATGCCATACTGCTCCCGACCGCCATGCATCCTTTTTTCGATCCCGTCCGGGAAACCAGACTCTGGCCCCACGGTGATCAGGAAATCTATCAGGCCTTCGACAAAGTATTCAATTGCCGCGGCCATGGCTGGTCCAATCTCCAATCCACTCATATCAACCTTCCCTTCGGTACGGACGACGAATTCGTCCGTTTGCACAGTGCCATCCGGCTTCTCCTGCCCCTCATGCCCGCGCTCGCCGCCAGCTCCCCCATCTACGAGGGCAAACGTGCTCACATGATGGACATGCGTCTTGAATTCTACCGTAAGAATTGTCGCCGTATTCCTTCAGTTACAGGGAAAGTCATACCGGAACCCATTCATTCCATTCAGGAATATCATGAACGCATTTTGAACCGGATCTATGCTGACATTGCCCCCTATGATCCCGATTCCATCCTCCAGGAGGAATGGACCAACGCCCGCGGCGTGATTGCCCGCTTTGAACGCAATACCTTGGAGATCCGTGTGCTCGACTGCCAGGAATGTCCGCGTGCCGATGTGGCGATTGTACAATTCATTGTCGCCATCCTCCGCCACCTGACCGAAGGCGCCCTCAGGGATCCCTCCGAAGCCCTCAAACAACAGACCAACGATCTGGAAAACC
>CAZCJJ010000054.1:0-3070 GCA_964499045.1 uncultured Opitutales bacterium
CTGAGGTGGTCAAAAAAAACTATGCCTTCTTCTGCGACACCTATGAAGGCGAAACCCTCATAGATTATGTCGGCAGAGCCCGGGAAGCTGTCCAGGAGGGAAATCACGGTGAACTGTTGAGTGACCACGCCGAAGGGATCCCGGCGGAAGAGGCCAAGCCGATTCTGAGACAGGTGTTGCAGGCACTGGATTATACCCATAACCGGGGAGTCTGTCACCTGAACCTGAATCCGACGAATATCCTGAGGCATGAAGACGGCACCGTTCAGGTTGTCGGCTTCGGTCTGATGTCAATGGTGGGAAAGGAGCTGTTTGAGAGCCTCGTTTCCTCCGGTATTCCCCCCATTCTGGTAGGCCCCAGAAAAGTCCGGCTAAACACCGTGGATATCCTTTCACCTGAAATCAGGTTGGGCCAGCCGGGGGACCACCGCTCCGACATCTATGCTTTCGGGATGACGGCTTACTGGTTGCTGACGGGGCAAAAGCCCTCCTCCGAATACCGTCCACCCTCCGAGCTGGTGCCGGATCTGGAGCCGGGCTGGGACACCTTGATTGCCAATTGCCTGGAGGTGGAGCCGGCCAAGCGTTACACCACGGCAGCGGCGGTATTGCATGACATGGATCATCTGGACTCGATCCAGTCGCTTCGTTCCGCTCCACTCAGTCCTGGGCCAGCCCAAACCAAATCGATTTTCCGGCACATCGATATCATCCCGGTCCCCCGCCCTGTTGCCCGCAGGGGCATCTGGACCGCACGGGCTTTCCGGCTGTGCATCATCGGGCTGGTTGGAACACTCCTCGCCTACCTCACCACCAACTTCTTTCAGGAGGCCTTTCTTGATAATGATGAAACCACGGTTCCGATTATCCGGACACCCGAAGGCCGTACCCCGCGAATTGCGGTAAACATCAGTCCGCCAGTCGCCGGTGTTCATTTTCCCGAATATGCTCTGAAATTTCTGGTTCGGGATGGGACGCTTCATCTGAATGCATTGTCCGGACTTTATCATATGGAGGTTGAAGCGCCACTCTTCAAAAGCCAGCGAATCCCGATCCAATTGGACCGGGAGCCACTGGTCATAGAGGTGGTTCTGGAACAGGCAATGGCATCGGTCGGATTTGAGGGGCCGCCCGGAACTTCCATTCAAGCTGTGGATGGAGAGGGCAGGATCTACCCCTTGGGACAGATTCCGGAAGAGGGCCGTTTACAGCTGACTGAGGCACTCCCGCCGGGCACCTACGACCTCGAAGCAAGTCTCGACGGGCATCAGCCTCATGTTCTGCGTGGAGTCAACCTGAGCCTGGCATCCACCGAAACCATTCCCCTCCAGCCCACCCCGATTCCCGGAACCCTCCGTGTCCGTTCGACACCACAAGGTGCAACCATACTTATCAACGGAAAGGTTTTGGGAGAAACCAACGCGACCATCGAAAACCTGCCGGTTTTGGAGGAATTCATTGTCAGCCTGCAACTGGAGGGGTATCGGCTGGCCAAGAAAGCGGTCATCCTGCAACCGGAGGTCCGGAGCATCCTGAACTTTGGTGAACTGATCCCGCAAAGCGGTGAGTTGCTGCTCGATTTTGAGTTCAACGGGGTCAGCCCTTCCGAAGCCCAACTGGAAGACATCACACTGCGGATACGTTCTGGAGAGTGGGAAACCAGTCCGGACCTCGCTTCGCTGAAACGTGAGGATCGCTATTATCAGGTGACAAATGTTCCAGCGGGGACAATTCGCTTCGAAGCTCGGCACCCTGCATACCACCCGCTTGAAGTGGATTTTGAACTGCCGGATGCCGGCCGCTACCGGATACCCATTGATTTCCAACCCCTACCCACCACAGTGCAGATGAAAGTGACACCGGCATCAGTCCGTCCCACACTGCAGGTGAATGGACAAGCCCGTGCCTTTCCCGAAGATGGGAAACTGGCACTTCCCCATGAAGGCAACTTCACCCTTCGCCTGTTTGCACCCGGTTTCGAGGCACTCAGCTATCAACTGGAAGCGGCCCCGGGAAAGCAAGCCGAATGGACAGCTGACCTGCAAGCGATTCCCGGCCCGGTATCCGGGGAGCCCTATACCATTCAGATTCCTGAAATTACTCTGGCTTGGATACCCGCAGGTTCGTTCGCCATGGGCAGTCCGGTATCCGAACATGCCCGCCTCCCCGAGGAAGGCCCCACCACCTACGTGACTCTGACCAAAGGATTCTGGATGAGCGCCCAGGAAATTACCCAGGAACAGTATCAACGGCTGATGGAGAGAAATCCATCCCGGCACCGGGGAGCCCAACGACCGGTGGATTCGGTTACCTGGACGGAAGCGGTGGCTTTCACCGACAAGCTGACTGAACAGGAACGTCAGGCGGGGCGACTGCCCGACGGATACCGTTACCGGCTCCCAACCGAAGCGGAATGGGAGTACGCGGCACGGGCCGGAACAGAAACCCCCTTCTGGTGGGGAGGCACGGCGGATGCAACGCAAGGTAATTTCAGGGGCATCTATCCCCGCGACTTCGGATCAACGGCCATTGACAGCGATCAACATTACGGAACCAAGGACGTGGGTTCCTTTCCTCCCAACCCCTTCGGTCTGTACGATATCCACGGCAATGTCCGCGAATGGGTGCTAGACTACTACAACGGACGCCTGCCCGGTGGCAACCAGCAGGACTGGCTCCAGAGAACGCCCAATCCGCGCCGCAGCTTCCGGGGCGGAGGCTGGGAGGATTTTGCCATTCATGCCCGCTCAGCCTATCGGGGCGAAGGCCGGGGTGAGGACACCCGCTCCAGCAGCACCGGCTTCCGGATCGTGCTGGCTCCGGAAAATTGATTCTTTGGCGGTAGGGGGTTAGGGATTTCGGGATTTCGGGGTTTTGGGGGTTAGGCTATAGGCTGTACGCCATCCACGCTTGCGTTACAGCCGATTCCAATTTGGATTTGTCATCCGCTACCCTAAACCCCTACAGCCTAAACACCGAAACACCAAACCCCCTAAACAACTACAGCCTAAAAAACTAAGCACCTAATAACCATGGCACTATTCAAAACCGGACTTGTATCCATCAGCTT
>CAZCJJ010000054.1:3170-20345 GCA_964499045.1 uncultured Opitutales bacterium
CTAAGCACCTAATAACCATGGCACTATTCAAAACCGGACTTGTATCCATCAGCTTCCGCAAACTGACGCCGAATGAAATCATTCAGCTTGTCTCGAAAGCGGGGCAACAGGGGATCGAATGGGGGGGAGATGTCCACGTTCCCCACGGCGATTTGGCTACGGCAACCCAAGTGGCCCGGGCGACCCGCGATGCGGGACTGGAAGTCGCCTGCTACGGCTCCTACTACCGTCTGGCCAGCGATAAGCCTGAAAACCCGGAGGTTCAGGCAGTTCTTGATACCGCCATCGCTCTCGGAGCCCCGACGGTAAGAGTCTGGGCCGGCACGAAAGGCTCCGCTTCTGCCGACGAAACCGATTGGTCACGGGTGGTCGATAAAGCCCTGGAGGCCGCAGAACTTTTCCATAAGCACGGAATCAAACTTGTTTACGAATATCACGGCAATACATTGACGGACACTATTGCCAGCAGCCAACGCCTGCTGAAGGAAACCGAACATCCGGCCATAGCCAGTCTCTGGCAGCCACCCATCCGCACGACACATCAGCAATGCCTCGACAGCCTTGAAGGTGTGATGGGGCACTTGGCCAATGTCCATGTTTTCCATTGGAGTTTTGACGCCGCCGGCAAGGTTTACCGTCAGGCCCTTGAATGCGGGGAACCCCTTTGGCTGGACTACCTGAAGCGGATAGCACAACTGCGGGAGTCGCGCTACTGTCTGATGGAGTTTGTTGCCAACGATGACCCGGAACAGTTTCTGAAGGATGCCCGGACCCTGCAGTCATGGGTCTCTCGTTTTTAGGGGGTTAGGCTGTAGGTGTTTTGGTTCGATGGTACGAGTCCCACGGGGATGCCTCGATTTTTACATCAAGTTTACTGAAAAATGCCGGGGCAAGGTTGACCCTTTCCGGGGATTTCTCTATAAGGTTTGACTATATCAGGCTGTCCGGCGGAGGTTCTATTAAGCAGAATCCGCCCCCCCAACAGCTTCCACCTCTACACGACACTACACCTATGCCAACACTCGAACTGCAACCTACCGGAGCCGTGGACAAAGGCGAATGGCCGATTCACCGTGTCAACGAAGCTAATATCCCCGTCAATGTAATCATCAACGAACCCGAAAATCCCGGTGGCCGTTGGACATTGATTGCCGACAATTACAAACCATTGCAATCGACCATTGATCAGGAGGTTTACGAGTTGGAGGCGGAATCGAGGGAAGTCCTCTTTAATATTGTTCAGCAGTACATTACCCCCCTCTACCGGAAAGCCCTGCAGCGGCTCGAAAAAGAAGGTTCCGTTTACTTCTGGGAGTAGACCAACCAAGCCACGCTCTTACGAGCGCAGCTACGTAGCCGCGGCAAAGTTGGCCAGAGCCGGGGCGATCTTTTGGAGAGGCAGGCTTTCATGCGCGGCCCGCAGGGCTACCGCGGCCTTTGGCATGCCGTAAACCACGCAGGTTTCCTCATTCTGGGCCAAGGTATGCCAACCGGCTGCTTTCAGACTCAACAGGCCTTGGGCTCCGTCTTTACCCATCCCGGTTAGCAAGAGCCCCACCCCTTTTCGTGGCCAGTCCTGGGCAAGGCTCTCAAAAAGCACATCGACTGACGGACGGTTCACCAGATCGGCTGGTTCGTCGTCATAATAAAAGCGCCCCCACTTGTTCAGCTTGAGGTGTTGGTTGCGACCGGCGAGATACACCTGGCCGGCCTGCGGAGCCTCCCCTGCTTCCGCCATCAGGACCGGCAATACGGTACGCTCATTGAGCCACCGGGCCAAACCCGGGGCGAAGTCCGCATCCACATGTTGGACAATGACCATGGTGGCCCCGAAATCATCGGGCAAGGCCCCGAGGATGGTCGCAAGCGCCTGGGGGCCCCCTGTGGAGGTGCCGACTGCCACCATGGGCGGCCATGTTTCTTTTCCCGGTAAACGTTGTGAACGCTCGAAAATCGGTTTGCCCCGTTTCAGACCGGAGCCCTTGCCCGTGATAATGGCAATTTCCTGAATCTTGCGTTTGAGCGAGTCGGCTCCGAGCAGCCCCCCTTCCGGTCCCCGATGCGGGGTAACGGCGGCATCGAGGGCACCATGACCAAGGGCTTCATAAACCAGATCGCCATTGGTTTTCACCGAAGCGGTAACCACCAGCACTGCGGTCGGCGTCTGCTCCATGATAATCCGGGTCGCTTCCGCCCCATCCATTTCCGGCATAACCAGATCCATGAGAATCAGGTCGGGAAGTTCCCTGGCACAAAGTTCCACCGCCTCCAGCCCATTGGCCGCAGTCCAGATGATTTCATGTTCCTGATCCTCAAGCACGACCCGCTTGAGAATCTCCAATGCCAAAGGGACATCATTAACCAGGGCAATCTTCATGCGGATGCCTCTCCGATCAAGTCATGCACGGCCTCCAGAAAGGTGTCATCCTGGAAACTGCTTTTGGTAAGATAATAATCAGCCCCAGCTTCAAGCCCGCGGACCCGGTCTTCCTCCCGGTCCTTGTAGGAGACGATGATAATCGGCAAATGCCGCAGACGGCTGTCCTCCTTTATTTTCTTAACCAATTCAAAACCATTCATACGCGGCATATCGATATCACTGATGACCAGATCGAAGCGCCCCAGACGAACTGCGTTCCAACCGTCCGCACCGTCAACCGCAACCTCGACTTCATAGCCCGCATTTTCCAGAAGCTGCCTTTCCGTTTCACGGACAGTAAGCGAGTCATCCACTACCAATGCGCGCTTACGCGGTGCGTCCTCATCGGAAGTCTCGGTCCGGCTTGATTGCAACACCTTGCCGCCAGCCAGAAGTTTATCGATGGAGGCGACGAGATCTTCGACGTCCAGAATAAGGATCGGTTGCCCTTCCTCGGACAAAGCGGCGGCACTGATACCGGGAACCTTTCCGAGACGCGAATCCAGTGGTCTCACCACCAGATCCGTCTCACCGGACAGACGGTCCACTTCAATCCCGTAAAGATGGCTGCGGTCGTTAACGACCACGATATCAATTTCTTCCTTCCGGCTCGTTGACTGGCCAGCCAGCCCAAGGGCCGCACGGGATGACACTAAACCGACATGCGCCCCCTCCATATCGAAATATTGCCGGTTCTCTATGTGTTGAAGCGACTTCAAGGGCAGGCGCAAAGTCCGGGTGATACGGCTGAGCGGGAAGGCGTAAGGCTCTCCATCGATTTCCACCAGCAAGGCGCGGATAACAGACCGCGTGACCGGCAATTGCAGGTGAAAGGTGGTCCCCTCACCCAGGCGCGTACTGACACGTACCTGCCCCCCCACGGCCTGCATCATGGCATTCACGACATCCAGCCCCACCCCGCGCCCGGAAATTTCAGTGACCTTTTCCGCTGTGGAAAAACCGGGAAGAAAGAGAAAGTCCAGTACCTCCTCTTCCGACAGATTGGACGCCATTTCGGACGAGACGAGCTGCCGCGCCAGTACCTTGGCCCGGACCCGCTCCACATCAATCCCTCTACCGTCATCCCGGATTTCAATGATAAGGACACCGGAGCGATGCCTTGCCGCCAAGGTAAGGCTACACGTTTCACTCTTGCCCTGGCTCAACCGCTCCCCGGGCGATTCCAGACCGTGGTCGCAGGCATTGCGCAGGATGTGGTTGAGGGGAGACTCCAGGCGTTCGAGAATATCGCGGTCAACCGGGGTCTCCTTCCCCTCAATGGTGAATTTTATCTTTTTCCCGAGCGAGCGGCTCAGGTCGCGGATCAACCGGGGAAAGCCCTGCACCCCATCTGAAAAAGGGCGCATCCGGCTGGCCAGCACACTCCGGTAGAGACGGCCCGAGAGGAGACTGTTACGCTGGGCGAAACTGTCGAAAGTATCCACCTGCTGCCGAAGGCTATTGAGGTTCTCCAAGGCGACCTGTTTCAACTGCTCAAACTGTTGTCCGATTTCCACATCCACTTCCTGATGGGCCAGTATTTCAAGAACCTTGTTCAGCCTGGAATTCAACTCGGACTGGTGTTGTTTCACCCTGAGCAAGGTGCTGCGAAAAGGATCGAGCCGACGGGTTTCAACCAGTGTTTCGGCAGCCAGCCCCATCAGCCGGTTGAGGTGGACGGCGGAAACCCGGACGACCTGATCCGATGATTGGGAATGGGCAGGCGGTGTTTCGGGAGGCAGCGGCTCAGGTGCGGACGCCTTCGTTGGAACTACGGTCACCGGCTCGCGCTGATCCCTGACCGCAAGAAGGCGGCTCATGCACTGGCTGTAGTCATCACGTTCCCTGACGGCAAAATCCCCGATCTCATGTTCAGCACTTTGCGATAGTCTTTGCAGGAAATCGACCGTGGCCAGCATCGCATCCATCGCCTCGGGAGACAGGGTGCTTTCGCCAGCCTGCACTTTGACCATGATGTCCTCCATGACATGACAAAGCCTGACTGCAGGTTCCAGGCCGACGATACGAGCGGCACCCTTGAGGGAATGCGCAGCACGCATAAGCACTTCCGCTTGGGTACTACCCTGCCCGGAGGCCTCCCATTCAACCAGTCCCCCGGAAAGAGCTGTCAGTTGGTGTTCCGCCTCCGTCCGGTACAGTTCCAGCATCCCGAAATCCACCTGTGCGCTGACAGGAGCCTCCACTGTTTCGTTTGCAGATGAAGTCGTGGCAGGCTGTTCGTCAGCTGATGGACTTGTTGCCGGGACCGCCGGAACCACATGGGTTTCTTCAGACGGCTCCACCGATTCTTTCAACTCTCCTGCCAATGCTTTGCCCTGTGTGTCCGCCTTCTTAATCCACTCTGGCAAGGCCTCTGCTTCCAGTTGCCCCGAGGATTCCAACAGATCGGCAATGGCATCCAGTGTTTTCCCGCTGCCATCGCGATAGGAAGACGGTTCCTTCTTCCATGTTTCAGCGAGCATCTCGACCTCATGGCAAACATGGGCGACTGGATCGATTCCCACAATCAGGGCGGCTCCCCTGAGTGAATGCACATTACGGAGCAACGTATCAAAAGTTTTTGGCTCGCGGTCACCCGCCTGTAATTTTACCAGCATTCCCCGCAGTTCCCCACACTGTGTCGCAACCTCCTGTTGGTAGAGGTCGAGCATGGGAAATGAATTTTCAGGGGCCGCTGCCATGATTCATAGATACTGAGTTCGCAGACTGTGAAAAATCAATTCACCGTCAAGAAGACCCACCTGGATTTCACGGAAGCGGAAGATACCCTCAGTGAATGTAGCCATCGCCTTACTCAAGGTAACCGGTACTTCCACCAAGTCGCTTTTCTCCAGTTGATGGATACCAAATACTTCATCCGCCGCAAAAACAAAGGACTCCTGTTTCTGTGTGATAACGACCATACGGGGATAAACCTTACGGCTCAGGGCAGTCGCCACGCCCTCATCCGTTTTCAGACCGAGCAGGGACTTAAGCGACACGGCCAGTTGCAACTCCCCCCTGATGTTGGCCACGCCCTTCATCACCACATTGGTCCGGTGCGGAACCTTGTGAATGGGGACTGATGTGGTGACTTCAGAAACCAGTTCCACTCTGAGCGCCAACCACTCCTCCCCCAGCCGAAACAATAAAACCGAAACCGTATCTCCGGCCTGCCCGTCTTCCTGTGCTTCCCGTACCCGCAACAGCCATTCCTCCGCATAGCCCTCGGGCAGGGGACGATCCAGAAGCACCTCAATCGCACTCCTGTCCTGCGGGGTGGTTTCTGGTTTGCCGGGGTTACTCATCATCGGGATTCAAATGAAATAATTTATTAAGCGGGTTTATGGCTGAAGTCGAGAAGTGATAAACAAGCTACCGGCCTTGCGGGCGCGCTTGCGATAACGTTCCGCCGCCAGAGTGTCACCCCGGCGCTCACTGATCAGGGCCAACTGGAAGAGAGCCTCGGCATGGTCTTTCTGCAAATAAACGGCTTTCTTGAAAAGAGTTTCCGCTTCTTCCGGAAATTTCCGGGCCATTTGCACGGTGCCAAGAAGAAACCAGCCTTCCGCCTCGGCCGGGAAACGCGTGACACCCTCACGGCAGCGGGCCTCCGCCTCCTCCAGAAAACCTTTGTCCGCCAGTACCCGGATCTCCTGCCACTCAACGCCTGCCGGGACCACTGGGGGCACGGCTACATCAGGCTGACGATCCAGCACCACTTTCGAGCGGCTTGGAGCTTTCCGTAGTACTTCTTTTTTTACAGGGACAGACGGACGGGGGGGTGCCGCCTGACGAAACCGGTAGCTGAAAGCACCAGCGGAGCCGACCGGCTCCAGTGTATCCGTTATACTCAGGACAGCATCGGCATGACCGCAAAAGAACAGTCCCTTTTTGTCCATGAGAGAAAGCAGGCTGGTCAGCACCTGCCGTCTGGCCTCCTTGGTGAAATAGATCAGGGCATTCCGGCAAAAAATGATTTGATAGGGAAGCCGCGCCTGCAATGGACTCAGGTCCATCAGGTTCATTGGCTGAAAATGGACCTGCGCCCTGATCTCATCCCTGACCTTGAAAGTATGGGCATCGAGCTTCTCGAAATGGTGTTCCCGGCCCTCGGCATCTTTGCCCCGAAACGACAAGTTGCGATAAACACCGGTCCGGGCTTGTTCGATAAACCGGGAACTGACATCGCCAGCCTCAAGACGAAAAGATGCCTCCTTCATTCCGGCATCCATCACGGTCATGGCGATGGAATACGGTTCCTGCCCGGTGGCACAGGGCACGCTGAGGATACGCAGCACCTGCCCCTTGGCCCCCGGCCCGGGAAGCCATACATCACGCAACCATTGCTCCAGCCAGAGGAAGGGGGCCCTGTCGCGGAAAAACCAGCTTTCCGGAACAAGCAGTAATTCCGCCAGTGCCTGACATTCTGCGTCCGATGCCCGCAGGGTCTGCCAATAGTCCTGCTCATCAACCAAGCCGGCCAGACGCATTCGGCTCTGCACGGCACTCTGAAAAGCACTGCCCTGGTAAACCTGCTCTTCAAAACCAAACCGGACCTTCAGCCAGTCCCGGTATGCCGGGGGGGCTTTCATGACCGGAAAAGCTGTTGTTGCAGAGACTCGGGCAGGAGTTCCGACACCTTGACAAACTGGATCAGGGCACCCGCTTCATCGGCAAACACTTTGCCGAGAAAAGTGGCACCCTCAGAAGACACCCCCGGTTCGCGCAGCGAAGCAATATCAACCGATACGCTTTCGGTTACCTTTCCGGCCCAAAGTGCAAGGGGGCGAAGCTCCTCGTCTCCCACCCGGTAATTCACCACCACAAACCGGGTGCTCAAACGCTCGTCGGAAGCTCTCCCATACAAAGCCATTTGCAGGTCAATGACCGGGGTCATCATTCCACGAAAAGGGAAAATACCCCGGACGTAATCCGGTGTGCCGGGAATGGGCCGCACGGGAAGCGGAGGCAACAGGCAATTCACCTCCAGCGCATCCAGAGCATAAGGGACATCGCCCACGTGTAACAGGATTACCAGCTTCGATTTCATTCCGGCAGTTTCTTGCTGCCTGATAGCCTGGCAGGGAAAGGCATTCGGGTCTGTCCCGTGCTGTTGCGTTCGGCAACCTTGAACCGGGCCACTTCTTTGCGCAGGCTATTGACGGACTGATGCAGGGACTGGGACACCTGATCAAACTCCTGCAAGGATTCGGCGGTCTTTTTCACACCATCCCGCAGGTTGGTCATCGCCTCGCTGATCTGGGACGCCCCCTGGGTCTGGGACTGCATCCCCTCCTCCACACTTTCAAAGCGGGGTGCCAGCTCCTCGACCTTTTCAATAATCCGGTTGAGCTGTTCGGACAGGCTGCCGACTTCACTGACTCCGGCTTTAACCTCCCCCGAAAATTTATCGACCTCCATGACACCAGCGGAAACCGCCGTTTGCATATCTCTCACCATCCGGTCAATATCGAGGGTGGCCGCAGCGGTCTGATCCGCCAGTCGGCGGATTTCACGGGCGACAACCGCAAAGCCCAGTCCGGCTTCACCCGCTTTTTCCGCCTCAATGGCGGCATTCAGTGAAAGCAGGTTGGTCTGTTCGGAAACCTTCTGAATCGTGCTCACCACCTTGTTGATATTCGTGGCTTTCTCTGTGATGGTCGCAAGACGCGACGAAATGGAACGTGTGGCAGTGGCTAGCCCTTGCATCGATTCCCCCATGTCGGTTAGACGGCTGCGCCCGGTCTGGGCAAGTTCGGCCGTTTCCGAGGAGGAGTCCGCAACATCGCCCATAGTCTTGAGGAGTTCTTTGGAGGTCGTGGATATCTGGTTGGCGGCAGCGGCAATCTCACTCGTGGCGGCACCGAAGTCCTGAATGGTGCTTTCCTGGGTCTTGGCGGTTGAGGTTATCCGGGTGGCGGTTGAAACCAGTTGGATGGTGGCGTGCTTCACCTGCAGGATCAACCCATTCAAATGATCGACCATCCCCTGAATCGCACGGAGAAGCTCTCCTGTTTCATCATTGGCCTTGACCTCGGTTTCCACCGTGAGGTCGCCAGCGGCCACCCGTTTTGCCAGAGAATTCGCTTCGCGTATACGGGAGACGATTTGTCCGGAGAAGTGAAAACTGAGGAGAATGATCAACGCCATTCCGGCCAGTCCAAACAGCGCCGAAGTGGTAATCGCCTTGCGCGTCGGCCCAAGGACTTCATCCTGACTGACAGTCATGACCAGACGCCAGTCGCCCGTTGGAATGATCGCGGAGGCAATGAGAGCCTTTTCCCCGGTCAGCGGGTCCATGAATTCGCGAACCTCCAAGCCACGGTTGGCGTTCATGATTTCTTCAAACAAAGGGATGTAAGTCGCATCAACATCCGGTTGGGCCAAGCGTTTTTCCGCTGTTCCCTTTTTGATGAAACGATCGGTGAAATCAAAAATCTCGGTGATAACCCTCCCCTGCCGGGCAGCACTCCGTGAAACATAGAAGGCATCGACTGGCATGGTTTGCAGTTCACGGTCGAGGGTCGTGGCGATGATATTGCCGCGACCGCTGACGAGGAAGAGTTCCGCACTGGCAAAAGGTTTCCACTTTTGCAGGTGGTCAAAAATAAAATCGAGACTACGGTCCACACCGCATATACCCATGAAACGACCGCGAATCACGATGGGAGCCATTTGCTCCACAATCAGGTTCAACTCGTTATAAACATAGGGCTCGGTTATGAAATAGCCCCTGTCATTTCCTTGAAGGAAATACTCGCGGGTACCGTCATAATAAAGGCTGCCTTCCATGCCAACCAAGCTCTCGACATGCAGTTTTTCAGGATCTTCGCCGTCGCGAAACCAATAGAGCAGGTAGCGTCCGTCCTCCCCCATCCAAGGCTGGTGGCCGTGTTCCTGCAGGAAGCTCGCATCCTGCCCATCGGCATTCGGTTCATAGCCGGTACTGACTCCAATGTACTGGGGATTCTCACGCAGAATCTGCCGTAAAAAGTCGACCGTTTCCAGTCGCTGTCCGAAAAAGCCGTTTTCCTGAGCCGTGGCCATCAACTGAACCGTAGTCACGGCTTCGAGGTTGCCGTTTTCGACAAACTCTGCCGCCAGCATCAACTCCTGCCCAATCAACTGATAGTCTTTTTGCAGCAACCTCTCGTGGGCGGTTGAGATGTTATAATAGGCCAGCAGAAGCCCCACCAACAAGATCGGCAGCAACATGGAAAGAGCCAGTTTATAGCGTAGTTTCATGGCAGATCGCTTGCCTTTCTCTCCTTGGTATTCGTTTCGGCAAGGGATGCTTCCTCACTTTTGAAATTGGCGATCCCATTTTCCAAGTCCTGAACAGCCTGTTCCAGGCGGAGCGTGGCCTTCTTGAAGCCGAGAAGGGATTCGTGGGTCTGGTTGGCCGCAGCATTCAACGACACAACAGCCTCGGTAATCTGATTCGCGCCAACCGACTGTGATTGCATACCTTCCTTCACCGCATCGAAACGCGGGGTCAGGGCTTCCACCTCGACAATGATATTCTCCATTCGCGAGGCCAGATTGGAAACCTCATCGACATTCTTGCGGACGGACTCATGGAACTTATCCATTTCCATAACCCCCGCATGAACGGACGACTGCATCTCCTTGACCATCTGCTCAATGTCCAGCGTCGCTTCCGCTGTTTGGTCAGCCAGCCTGCGTATTTCCCGCGCCACCACGGCAAAACCCAGTCCGTATTCCCCGGCTTTTTCCGCTTCAATGGCCGCATTCAATGACAGGAGGTTCGTTTGATCCGCGACCTTGGAAATAGCGGTCACCACATTGTTGATATTCTGGGCCTTCTCGGCGATGAGCGCCAACTTCCCGGATATAGAGCGCGTGGCACCCGCCAGTTCATCCACACTGGTTCGCATGTCGTCAAGCTGGCCCCGCCCTGTACCGGCAGACTTTGCTGTCCGTTGTGCGGCGGCAGATACATTGACCATGGTTTCGGCCAATTCGTGAGCTGTGGTGGAGATCTCCCTGACCGCTGCTGCGATTTCATTTGAGGAGGCCCCAAAATCATGAACGGACCCCTCCTGAATTCCGGCAAAGTGGGTAATTTCGCCCGCTGTTCCAACCAGTTGATTGCCGGACTCTTTCACTTTGCCCACCAGTTCACGCAAGTTCCGGATCATCACGGAAACCGCGCGGAAGAGCTGTCCGGTCTCATCCTCCGCCTTGGCCGCAATGGCACAATTGGCAGTGTTTTTCCTCCGACCCTCGTCCATCAGCCGTGAGGCTTCGGTCAAATCGCCTCCGGCCACCTCCCGGGCAATCCGGGTAAGATAGGCAATCGGGTTTGCGATCAGGGCACCGAGGTAGAATGCACAGGCCCCCACAGCCACCAGCATGATTACCCCCCCGAGGAGCGTCCAATTCAGGATTTTACTGAAGGCCCGCTTCACCTCGTCGCGGGGCTCTTCGAAATCAGCATCGGGTACACTCAGTCCGATCACCCAATCCCACTCCGGGAAATAGGTAAAATGAACATCCAGTTCCTCCGAGTGCCCGCCTGTAAGGGGCACCACAGGATCCAGTTTGCCAATCTCACCAGGGGGGAGACTGAGGGCGGCACCTTGGACTTCTTCGTAGTAGGGCTTGCCTTCAACATCCAGGACAGAATTTATGCGGCTGCCTTCTCCGGGGAACCGATCCTGAACCAGAACAAAGCGATCCCGCCGACTGGCGTCCGCACCGTACATGATCCACAAATAACCATTGCGACCGATCTCAATGTCGTGAATGGCATCACGTAATGAATCCACTTTTTCGCGGGGTACTCCCACGTAGAGGATTCCAACCACCGCCCCCTCATCATCAAAAATCGGTTGATAGGCGGTCAGGCACCATTCCGAAACGACCAAAGCGGATCCGAGATAGGTTTCCCCCTTCAGCACGGTTTGGATCACAGGATTGGGAGTGCCGTTTTCCTGAATGGCCGGGATGTAAGTACCCAATGCCCGGCGTTCGTCGGGAAGCCTGACATTGGTGGCAACCCGGAGCATATCGCCTTCCTCATTCATGCGCTGGAAGATGGTGACGGTACCACCGACCAGATCGGCCACTTCATCAATCACCGCCGTTGGCGTGGCAAAGGACTCGTTCTGCCCCAGCCAGGTTTCTCCTAGATACATTTTGGGCAGTATCACTTGCTTATCCAAACGGGTCTCCTGATTCACTGCCAGCCATTCCACCTGTCCGGGAGCGAAGCTCAGCGGCCCCGCTTCGTCGAAAACCTTGCGCGCCACATTCAGGTTGCTGTTCACCTGCATCTGCACCAGATCGTTCGTTGTCCGGCACAAACTGTAAACATCCCGGACAACCTGCTCCAGATTCTGGCGAATCATATCATCCAGCTTCTGTTCGATAACACGGCTACTCTGTTTTTCCTGAAAGAAAACCAGCAAAGCCAAGGCCAGAACCGGCACCAGCGCCGACACGATGGCCAGACCGGTAATTTTATGCCTTAATCGCCATTTCATACTAAGCACTGGAGGGGGATATTTGGATCAAGAATGGGGGGTATCTTGTGTTCGACTAAAGCCGCTGGCAAGGCGCGAATTAGACTGCGTTATGCATCACATGAATAATGTGGTTTTAAGTCAATACAGCCAATATCCGGTTTTTTCCGTCATTTGTAAGTATTTCTTCTTGCACTCGGAATCGGTCTGACTTGTTATTTTATAACCCCAACCTGCTATACTCTGCTCCCAACTTCTTGCTTCTATGCCTCACTCTCATAACGAAATTCGTTTTGAAACCAATTTAACACAGGCAGATGACACGCAACCTATTCCGTGTACCTTTGCCTTGAGCACATCCAGAGGGATAAGACCGTTATCTCTGACAAGCAAGTTGGCACTGTTGCCAGCCACCTTATTGCTCTGCCTTCTGCTTTTGGTTTTCTTTCAACTGCTGCTTGCTTTCCCGGACAAAGCCGTTTCCCTGGCCCTTGTATTTTCGGTGGCTGGAATAGCCGGATTTCTTCTCGTAACAAAGCAGGTGAACAGCTGGCTGCTCCCTGTCAGTCAGCTCATCGAGCTTCTTGACAAGAAGGAGAGCATTGAGGATGCCCTCCGGACAACCGAGAATCAGTTAAACAATAAAAACCAGGAGCTTCAGGATAGCCGGACTCATTTTTTGGAGATGCGGGCAAAGGTACTGAAGCTGCAATCAAAACTGGAGGACCTCCAGCGTGGGGACAATCCACCGCCCACACCTTCAACACCGCACAATCCTATTTTGGCGGTGGTCAGCCATGAAATCCGAACCCCTCTTCATGGCATCATCGGCTGTTGTAGCCTGATGCGCGACACCTGCCTCACCCCTGAACAAGAGGACCTTTGCGCCATCGTCGACGACAGCGGCCACCAACTGATGCGCTTGTTTGATGACATACTCGAGGTCTCCCGCCTGGAATCCGGGAAAACCGTCATTGAACCCAAGATGTTCCACTTGAAGACATTCCTGGAAGAAATAACCGCCGTTTTCCGGCACCAGACAAAACTGAAATCCATCGATCTTTGCTTTGAGATGTCCGGGTGCATTCCACCCCGTATGGTTTCAGACCCGGCAAAACTCAGACATATCCTGTTCAACCTGATTGGCAATGCCGTCAAGTTCACCGAACAGGGAATGGTAAAGGTCGAAGTCCGCCCGATCCCCGGCAGCAACTGTGAAAACGGGTGCTGGCTTGAATGGTCCGTCAGCGATACCGGCATCGGTATCCGGGAAGAGGACCTTGGCAGGCTATTCCGCCCCTTTAACAGGGTTGATCATTCTGATTCCCGCAAGCACCCCGGAGTCGGCCTCGGCCTATGCATCGCTCAAAGACTATGCCACCTCATGGGGGGCGAGATCGAAGTGCAGAGCACCCCGGGAAAGGGCACGCGTTTCACCTTCCAGCTCTTTTTTGAAAAGGCACTTTAGGCTGAAAAATTCACCGGATTCGCCCATCGCTGCGTGGCGCCTCTGCAACCCGCTTGATCATTCACGGAGCTGGGGTGACCTCACCTCCGGTACCAATCCCTTGATACAGCATCGGTCGTAAGACTGATAAGCATCCAGCCAGCCACGCTCTGAACCCTTCGGCTTCGCTCAGGGCAGGCGAGCGCAGCTACGTAATCAAGGGTTCAGGGCTTGCCCCTTCAGCATTTGTTTAAAGGTATCCAGCTTGTCAGAATCCACCTCACGGTAGGTTTCAAATTCCACGCCTTTATCCGGTTTCGACGGGTCATAACGGATGGCCCAAAGTGGATCAATACTGTTGGGCAGGAGCGCATAGCGAAGATCGGCCAAACGGGGCTCACTTCCTTCCGGCTTGTACAAATAGTGATCCGAAAAGAAGTCAAAACGAACGATATCATGATGTAGGCGTGATCCCTCCGCCAGGGAGCGAAGATAGGTTTCAGTGGGGAAGGCGGGCACGTCTGCACCGTCATAGACAACCGGGTCACTGAACCAGCCGACTCGTATCGCACTGACATAATACCGGCCATTGGCCTCATAAAGACCACGGAAGAGAAAGTTATTGAAGGCCGAGGGCTTAACGTCGCGACGTTCGATACGATGCCCTCTACTTTCCGCCACCGATTCCAGGACTTCAATTGCTCTGTTCTTCTGGAAATGGCCCCAGCCCAGATAAGACAGGCACCATAATACCGCCAGCCAGGCACTTAATCTGGAGCGGCGAAAGAAGGTAAACAAAACCAGCAGCCCGAGGGGCACGGTAAACAGCGGATCGATTATCGCAATAATCCCCCAGGATTCCCGTTCATTTGTAAAGGGCCAGAAAAGGTGGGTCCCATAGCTCGTACAGGCATCAAGCAGTCCGCCTTGCGCGTAGGCCAGCAGGCACATAAGGAACAACCGGGCAAAGCCTATTTTCCTCCTGAAAATCCAATAAAGCGGACCTGCGATCAAGAGTGCGGCCGGCACACTGAATAACAGCGAATGCGAAAAATGCCGGTGATATTGCAATTGCAACAGCGCATCGTCCGCAGACCGGATCAGGATATCCAAATCCGGTGCCATCCCGGCCAGGACCCCTGCCACCGTAGCCAGCCGCAAGGTTGTTTGACGGGAAACAGACTGGGCTAGAGCGGCCCCGGCCAGTGCATGGGTCAAGGGATCCATGATTTCACCGGATCAGGCCTCAATCCGGAAGAATATCCGTTTCCCGGCCTGAACAACCAGAGGGAGTGTATCCGGAGTCAACTGTTCTTTCGGGTCGGCAACCCGCACTTCATTGACCTTGACCCCCCCCTGCTCAATCAGACGGCGAATCTCTTTCTTACTCGGGAAAAGCGACGTCCCTGCCATGACATCCACCAGGGAAAGCCCGTCGTCACTCCCACCGAGAGCGTTCCACTTGAATACCGCCATGTCATCCGGAAGCTCGTTCCGCGAAAAGACTTTTTCAAACTGCTCCAGCTCCTGCCTCGCTTCTTCCAGCGAGTAAAACATCGCGACCAGAGAGGTGGCCAGGTTCTTTTTCGCCGCCATCGGATGCTCCTTTTGATGCCGTTCAACATGGTCCTCATCCATCATCAACAGCAAGCGGTAGTAATCCCACATTACCTCATCGCTGATGGACATGATTTTGCCGAACATCTCTTTCGGCGAATGGTTGAAGGCGATGTAATTGTCGGCACTCTTCGACATCTTCTTTTCGCCATCCAACCCCACGAGCAAGGGCATGGTGATCACAGCCTGTTCCGGCTGCCCGAAGTCACGCTGCAATGCGCGGCCCACCAGCATATTGAACAACTGGTCGCTGCCACCAAGTTCAACATCGGCTTTCAACATAACGGAATCGTAGCCCTGGATCAGCGGGTAAAGGAATTCAACAATCGAGATGGGAGTGTTCTGCTTGTAGCGGGTGGAAAAATCTTCCCGCTCCAGCATACGCGCCACCGTCATCCGGCGGGCGAGATCGAGGCAGTCCGCAAACTGCATTTTGGCAAACCATTCACTGTTATAGCGCACCAGTGTCTTGTATTCATCCAGAATCAGAAAAGCCTGATCAAGGTAGGTTTCGGCGTTACGCTGCACCTCCTCCTTGGTCAAAACCGGACGGGTGGAGGAACGCCCACTCGGGTCGCCGATCATGGCGGTATAATCGCCGATAATCAGGATACACTCGTGGCCCATGTCCTGAAACTGCTTCATCTTGTTGAAGACCACCATGTGCCCGAAGGTCAGATCAGGACGCGTGGGATCCACCCCCAGTTTGATCCGGAGCTTTTTGCCCGAACGCAAGCGTTCCAACAGTTGCTCCTCGCCAATAACCGTATCGGCGTTAAAACGAATAGTTTCCATGCGACTCATAACAGCGGCCATTTAGGCGGCAGGAGAACAGGCGGTAAAGGCTGAAAAGTAAAAACTGCGCAGTTGAACGGCAGCAAAGAGGGGAACGCGCCGTAGCCGCGCTCGTGAGAGCGTGGTCCAAGCAAGCCACCTTCTTACGAAGGCAGCTACTGAATCACGCTCCGGTCTTGAACAGGGCGACATCGCCGTCCTTGAACAGGTATTCCTTGCCCTCCAGGCGGTATTTCCCCGCTTCTCTGGCTGCTGCATAACTACCCGCCTTGATCAGGTCTTCATACGAAACCACCTCAGCCTTGATGAAGATACGTTCAAAATCGGAGTGAATCACCCCGGCACACTGGGGCGCCTTCATCCCTTTCTTGAAAGTCCAGGCCCGCACTTCTTTTTCACCAGCGGTAAAGTAAGAGGCCAGTCCGAGCAGATCATAGGTGGCCCGGATCAGTTGGGACACACCGCTGTCACTGACTCCCAGCTCCTGCAAATATTCAGCGGCCTCCGCCGGTGGCAGTTCACCCAATTCCTCTTCCAGCCGGGCACAAATCACACAGCTCCCGGCCCCATGGTGCTCGCGTGCCCAGGTACGAACCTTCTGCACATAGGCATTCGTATCCGGATTCGCCAGATCGGTTTCCGCGACATTACAGGCATACAGAACCTTCTTCGAGCTGAGCAACGCACAGTGCCGCATCAGTTTTTCCTCATCCTCCTGCAATTCAAGGGTAACAGCGGGTTTTCCTTCATTCAGGTGAGCCACAATTTTCTCCAGCAGCCCCACCAAGGCAAGTGCCTCCTTGTCCTGCCCCTTGGCCTTACGGCGATTCCGTTCCAACTGGGCCTCCGCCGATTCCAGATCAGCCAGCACCAACTCTGTGTTGATCACCTCAATATCCCGGATCGGGTCCACAGACCCCATATTGTGGATGACATCCTCATCGGCAAAACAGCGGACGACATGGACAATCGCATCCACTTCACGAATGTTCGCCAGAAACTGGTTGCCCAGGCCCTCCCCCTTGCTGGCTCCGGCCACAAGCCCCGCAATATCCACAAATTCGATCGCAGCGGGAATGATGACCTTGGTCTTCGCAATTTGCTGAAGCGGGACCAAACGATCGTCCGGTACTTCCACCACCCCCACATTCGGCTCAATCGTACAAAAAGGATAGTTCGCCGCCTCCGCCTTGCGGGACCGGGTCAGCGCGTTAAAAAGTGTACTCTTCCCCACATTGGGGAGCCCAACAATACCTGCCTGCAACATATGAATTCTGGTTAATCGAAAAGCGGAGAAGTCAGCCTATCCCACCACAAAAGACAAGAACCGATTCACCTGCGACTTCAGGGCGGGTGCAGGACAAATTTTTTCCCCAAGGCATAAAAGCTAGTTTTTTAGGCTTGAA
>CAZCJJ010000055.1:0-3680 GCA_964499045.1 uncultured Opitutales bacterium
ATTATGAAAAGCATGCTTATTGAACAATACGGAGGCCGTTCCGTTCACTTTTTTTGCTGTTTGGGAGTCGCTGTCCATGAGGGGCTCGGAGTGGGAGATTGATTTGGGGGTGTCTGTAAAAGTACTCATGGTTTTGGACTCTAGCAAACGGATTTTGAATCGCGCAGGCCAAAGGTTGGCCGAGTCCGAATTAAAACGCTACCTGATAGACCAATTAAGTGGGATTAATCTTTTCCCGGAAAAAGCTTATGCGTTTGATAAGAAAAACTGCTGAATGCGGGCAATACCCATCTGCGAGCCCTTGCGACAGTTTCTTTCATGGGTGTCCCAAATTCTCTTCCGATCTGTCGAGTCCTCACTTCTACGCTACTTTCTCTGGATTTCCGGTTGTGGCGTTGACTAGCCATTATCAGCGGCTTTACTGATGTTATTATGAATACTGGGAAGATTGCGAAAATGGCTGTAACTGCATTGCTGGCAACCTCCTTGATGCTCCTGTCCGGTGGCTGTACCACCGTTACCGAGACAGGGAGGACAACCCTCCAGTTCATGCCGGAAAGCGAGTTGGCTGTGATGGCTAATCAGGAGTTTCTGGCCATGAGGCAGAGCACGAAGGTCTCAACCGATCCGGAGAAAAACAGACGTCTGCAGGAGGTCGGTCGACGTATTGTCGAGGCAGCTATACAGCGGGGGGCCGCGATTCCGCCACCCGACCAATGGGAGTTTGTGCTTTTTGAAGACGACAGTGCCAATGCCTTTGCCATGCCAGGTGGCAAAGTCGGGTTTTTTACCGGTATTTTCAAATACTTTGACAACGATGATGAACTGGCGGTCGTGATGGGCCATGAAGTGGCCCACGTTGCGGCAGGTCACGGGAACCAACGAGTGAGTCGGCAGTTGTTGATAGTCGGGGTTGGCGCGGGGCTCGGGCTGGCGATTTCCGGTCAAGATGAAGCCACCCGTACGGCTATCCTGGCCGGTTACGGTCTGGGCAGCCAGGTTGGAGTGGCGTTGCCATTCAGCCGGACCGAGGAAAATGAGGCCGACCACATCGGCCTCATCTATATGGCTCAGGCTGGTTACGACCCGAGGGTCGCGGTTGCCTTCTGGCAGAAAATGGATTCCGGTGGACCGAATGTTCCTGAGTTTCTTTCCACGCACCCTTCGGGGCAAACGCGGATCCGTCTTCTGCGTGAGCGTATTCCCGAAGTCATGCCCATCTACGAACGCAACAAGCGCGTCCATTTGGGACCCGTTTATTACGAAAATATAGCTTACTACCGATGATTCCTGATCCACTCACCATCATTACCGATTATACCGCCCATGCCAGTGTGTCCACGGACCGGGCCTATGCCGAGGGCATGCGCGGTGCCCGCGACTATGTTTCCTCCCTCCTGAAAAAACTGGGGTTTGCGGTGGAAGAAATCGCTACCCCCCTGCATCCGATTATTCTGGCGGAACGCGGTGCAGAGCATCCGGAGTGGCCCCATGTCATTATTTATGGCCATTATGATGTTCAGCCGGCGGACCCTTTTGACTTATGGACCAGCGACCCTTTCAAGGCTGAAGTTCGGGATGGACGTATTTACGGGCGCGGCACCGCCGATAATAAAGGCCCCCAGGCAGTCCAGTTGGTTGCGTTGGCACGTTTGCTGGAAAAAGAGCCTGATTTGCCCTTGCGGATAACCTGGTTGATTGAGGGCGAGGAGGAAATGGGAAGTCCCAGTATCCCGGGTTTCCTGCAGAAATATGCTGAACGCCTGGGGCAGGCGGATTTGATCATCATGTCCGATACCAGCTGTCCCGATCCGGAGAATATGGTCGTGACTGTTGGCTTGCGCGGGCTCACGGGGGCAGAGGTTGTCCTGACCGGCCCGGTACGCGACCTGCATTCCGGTATCCATGGGGGTGCCCTGAAAAACCCGATTCAGGCACTGACCGAATTGTGTGCTTCGTTACACAATCCGGATGGAACGGTCAATATTCCGGGTTTCTATGACGATGTCGTGCCGCCCGAGGACTGGGAAAGGGAAGAACTGGCGAAATTGCCGCTTTCCGAAAAGGAGTATCAGCGTTTTCTCGGAGTCCCGGCGTTTCATACCGCTCCCGGGTTGAATCCGTTTGAAGCCATCCGGTTCGGGCCAACCTTGGAATTCAACGGAATCGGTGGCGGCTATCAAGGCGAGGGGGAGAAAACGGTGATCCCCAGCAGGGCTTTTGCCAAAATAACCTGTCGCCTGGTCGCAAACCAGACTTCCGAAAAAATCCAGAAGTTACTCATGGATACGATCCGTGAGCGCTGCCCCAGGGAAGTTAAACTGGAAATGAAACCTTACGGGGGAGGGGCTCCCTATCTGGTGGTGCCCCCGGGCAGACCGAATACTCCCGCCAATCAGTCCCCAGTGTTGGCCCGTGCCTTTGCCGCCACAGAGCAATCGATCACCTCGGCCTGGGGAAAACCTCCTATCTACCTGAGAGAAGGGGGGAGTGTTCCGATCATCGGGCAAATGCATGAAGCAACGGGCCTGGATTGTCTGATGCTCGGCCTTTTCACTCCGGCGGACAATCTTCATGCCCCGGATGAAAGTTTTCATCTCGGCATCATGAACAAGGCGATTTCCGCCTACGAAGGAATCTTCGCCCAACTTGCACGCTCCGACAGTTAAACGTTCCGACAGTCAAACGGTCAACCCGGCGAGCAGCAGCGTCCTTGCCAGGTTTCCTTTTGTTCCAGTAGGCGCTCGAAGCGGTTGAGCATTTGGTTGTTCCGCAGCTTCCACTGTATCGGGGTGAGATCGAATGAGGGCGGTGTTTCGCTGAAGAAGCGCTCAATGACAAAGGCCGGGTTCAGACGCTCAATGAAGCGCACGAGTAATTCGAGATACTCGTCGAGTTCGTAGAAGCGGAAGTCCTCCGGATGGCGTTCGAAATCTTTCACCATTGCGGTTCCGCGAATGAGTTGGAGTTGATGGATTTTGAGGGCATGGAGCGGGAGTTTCGATAGCAGGTCTGCTGTATTCAGAAACCGGGCCTCATCCTCACCCGGAAGCCCGAAAATAATATGGGTCCCCACCTTGATCCCATATTCCGCAGTCAGACAAATCGCATCGACAGCCTGTTGATATGTGTGTCCCCGGTTGATGCGCTTCAGTGTGCTGTCGTAGCAGGACTCAATCCCGATTTCGAGCATGACGTATTTCGTTTCCGACAGTTCCCTGAAGTAGTTCAGCTTTTCGGCATCGAGACAGTCGGGACGGGTACCGATGACGAGACCGATGACCTCCGGAACCGACAATGCCTCATCGTAGATTGCCCGGAGTTTTGCGAGGGGGGCATGGGTATTGGTAAAGGCTTGGAAGTAGGCAAGGTAGCTGTCGGCCCGCTGATAGCGTTTGCGGTGAAATTCGATCCCTGCCCGGATCTGTTGTGTCACCGGATATCCGGGATCACAATAGGACGGGTTGAAGGAGTCATTGTTGCAGAAAGTACAGCCGCCAAAAGCCACAGTACCATCGCGGTTGGGGCAGGTGAATCCCGCATCAATGGAAACCTTTTGTACCCGCCGACCAAAAATCGATTGGAAATATTGAGGGTAGGCGTTGAAGCGCCGGTTATGATTCCATGGATACATCGGGCAGACGGGAGGAGTGTTATGGGTGAATCCTAGGCGTAAGCAA
>CAZCJJ010000055.1:3780-19728 GCA_964499045.1 uncultured Opitutales bacterium
TCAACACTGATGGACACTGATGGGATAAGCCGCGTTACATGGCAAAGCCACAATAGTAAGAATTTCAGGGACCCCGGAATTATAGTAAAAAGAATTCTCAGATGAAATTATCAGTGTCCATCAGTGGTTAAAAACAAAAAGCCGGCCAGAATTGGCTAAAACAGTCAGTGGGGCTCTTATTTTTACCGGGTGATGGTTGGAGCCGTCGTTTTTCAGGCGCTCATCATCCATCGCGTAGCCCTTGATGGTGAAGGACTCGATGATGCTCGTGGCCCACTTGCGGAACTGCACCGCACGCTCCGAGTTTACCTTGTAGCCGACGGCGATGATGGCGGAGAGGTTGTAGTGCTGCGTGTCGTAGGTTTTGCCGTCGGCGGCAGTTATTCGAAAATTTCGAAGAACTGAATCCTCCTGCAACTCATTGTCCGCAAAAACTTTTTTGAGGTGGTAGTTCACCGTGTGGGTCTCCACGTCGTAAAGCACTCCCATCATCTTCTGGCTGAGCCAGACGTTCTCATCCGCGTAAACGGCTTCGACGCCGCCCTGGCCGCTGGCCGCGACAAAGGTGAGGTATTCCGCCGCCGACGAGCGTGCATAATTCGGAATGCATAATTCGGGATGCATAATTCGGGACACCCATCGTTTGAGCCTGCTGTCCTTGGGGATTATGGGTGTCCAGATTATGCCAGCCCCAGATTATGCCCTACCTTAATCTCAGGAAAAAATTTGCCAGTTGTCGAAAAATTGCCAAGACTGACGAATCATGAGCTTAGCTGAATTAGAAAAAGAGGTAGAACGTTTGGATTCTGCTGATTTTGAGGCATTTACGAGATGGTTGGATGCCTACGCTGCGAATCGCTGGGACGCACAGTTTGAACAGGACGTGGCCGAAGGAAAACTCGACAAACTCGGAAAGAAAGCGGATGCGGCCTTTGAATCCGGTCAGTGCACGGAGCTATGAAGCACTACGCATCCCCGGATTTTTGGTTCTACTACAGACTACTTCCAGAGAATATACAGGACCTCGCGGATAAAAATTTTTCGCTCCTGAAAGCGAATTCCAGTCACCCATCTCTAAGATTGAAGAAAGTAGGGCCTTATTGGTCTGCGAGAGTAGGAATAAGTTATAGGGCACTTGGTAAGGAAAGAGAAGAGGGTATTATCTGGATGTGGATTGGCACCCATGCTGAATACGACCAATTAATCAAATAAAGTGAGAATCCGTCGGGAGACGACAACTCCGGGTAGCGCTTCCCCTTCACGTATGCAGGAAAATCCGGGACATCCATCGTTTGAGCCCACGGCTCTTTGAGATTATGGGGGTCCTGAATTTTCAGGCTATGCTTTGGGATCCTTGTTCTTTCTTTCAAGGAAACGGTTGAAGGGGCTGACATTGGCCAGAAAGGCCAGTCCCTGTATTTGCATGGACTGTCGCATGATGCGCATGGCGCCTCCGACGGAAAGGAAATGGGCGACTTCGGGCTCCTTGATTCTGCGAAGCAGGAAAATGCTTAGAAGGATGGCAGAGGGGGAGAGGAAAAATCCGATACGGTAGAGCATTACTTCGTCCAGTCCGTGATGCCGGTAATAGGCGAGGAGTAGCCCACCCAACACCGGAGAGAGGCCCGCTGCGATCGAGCTGATTGCGAGGTTCAGGCTGATCCCGGCTGTTTTCATATTCTTTGGAATCAGCTTCAAGAGCAGGGTAAAGGAGCCCAGAATGAAACCGGGTGAGGTCAGGCCGCCCCAGAACCACATGGCGTAAAGAAGCCAGGAGATATCGGGGGTGAGAATAACCCACATGTAGTTCTGACCCTGCCATAGCAAGAGGCTGGCCGCAATAACAGGGATACTGCCATGGCGGTCAATGAACTTGCCCCAGATCGGCATGGCGAAGGCTCCGCTGATGGTGGCCGCAATGATCAGAATTGCGAATTGGAAGGGGGTGAATCCAAGGTGCTGATAGACAAAAACCGGGGCAAAGGGACCGGTCAGGCTCATCCAGAAATTAACCCAGGCGGCAAAAAGGACAAACAGCAGGAAGTTCCTGTGGCGGGTGAGTCCGGCCAGTTCGCGGAACCAGTTTTTCTGGATGAGCGATTCGTGCTCGGCGCTTGGGCTGACAATGAGATGGTTAAACAGGCAGGATCCAAAGCGCATCAGGACAGCCAGCAGAATAATGACCTGATAGGGCCAGACGGAATCCCCGCGGCCTTCGAGCAGGATCATGCTGAGAATCAGTAAAGCCATCGTGGTGATACTCAGCAAGCGGTTGCGTCGCCCGAAATATTTGCCCCGGATCCGCGAGGGAACCCAATGCTGAATCCAGTTCAGCCAGCCGACGCCGATAAAGGCCCCGCTGATACTGGCCAGAATAAAGAAAATGACGAAGATACGGGCTGCCGGACCGGCTACATCATTGGGAATAAAGGAGAGGCTGGCCGCCATCATGATCCATAGACCAAGGTTCAGCCATGACATACTGAGCGTCAGATCCCGTGCCGTGAGGAACCGGGCCATGAACGGAACCAGAAGGATCTGCAATGCATTGCTCCAGGCCGGGGTGCTGGCGATAAAACCGTAAATACCCGGCCCTATCCCATAATAATGTGTCAACAGGGCCACCATGATGAAGTTCGCCGGAACACTCATGTAAACCCAAGGCGTCGCCATGACGCCTTCAATCATACCCACCCGCAGATTGTTATGCGAGATGTCGCTCGGAACCCCTCTCATTATGATTCAATATTTGTTCAGTCCAAGGGGGGAACCCTGAACTAATCTGGAATATACCGTTAAATTTTCAGCCTAAAGATTCGGATTACACATTCGGGTTACAAACCTTCATTGCCATAGGGCGGCAGGCCGGCGAGGGCCATGGCGACTTCCTCTTCCGGATATTCGTAGTCCTGTAATTTGCCCTCAAGGTAGTCGGTGTAGGCCTGCATGTCGAAGTGACCATGACCGCAGAGGTTGAAAAGGATGGTTTCGGCGCGCCCCTCTTCCTTGCAGCGCAAGGCCTCCCGGACCGCCACGGCCACGGCGTGATTGGCCTCGGGAGCCGGAAGTATGCCCTCGGAGCGGGCAAACTGGAGCCCGGCGGCAAACAATTCCAACTGCTGCACGGTGGTGGCCTCCATCAGACCGAGGTCAAGGGCATGACTAACCATCGGCGCCATGCCGTGGTAGCGGAGACCGCCTGTATGAAAAGCTGGTGGGATGAAACTGCTGCCCAAGGTATGCATTTTCACCAGAGGAGTCAGGTGTGCGGTGTCGCCGTAATCATAGGCATATTTCCCCTTGTTGAGGGAAGGGCAGGCCGCCGGTTCCACGGCGAGAATGCGGGTCGCCTTGCCCCCACGAAGTTGTTCCCCGATGTAGGGAAAGGCAATACCGGCAAAATTGGAACCGCCCCCGGTGCAACCGATGATCAAATCCGGATAGTCGCCTGCCATTTCCATCTGCTTCATACTTTCCAGACCAATGACGGTCTGGTGGAGCAGCACGTGATTCAGGACACTGCCCAGACAGTAACGCGTATCGTCATTTTTGACCGCGACTTCCACCGCCTCGGAAATGGCGATACCAAGGGATCCCGAGCAGTTGGGATCGTTTGCCAGAATCGCACGGCCTGCTTCGGTCTCCTCACTGGGGCTGGCCACGCAGCGGGCACCGTAGCTTTCCATCAATGCACGGCGGTAAGGTTTGTGGTTGTAACTCACCTTTACCATGAAGACGAGGCACTCCATGTTGAAAAACGAACAGGCGAGGGACATGGATGAACCCCACTGGCCGGCCCCCGTTTCCGTGCTGATTTTGCGGACACCCTCGGCGGCGTTGTAGAATGCCTGCGGGATCGCGGTGTTGGGCTTGTGAGAACCGGCAGGGCTGACGCCCTCGTATTTATAATAAATTTTGGCGGGTGTATCGAGAGCCGCCTCCAGTCTGCGGGCGCGGAAGAGCGGGGCCGGTCTCCATTGGAGCAGAATCTGGCGCACTTCCTCCGGTATATCGATCCACCGTTCGGTGGAGACCTCCTGGCGGATGAGTTCCCCGGCAAACAGCGGAGCGAGATCATCGGCCGTAATCGGGGCACCGGTTCCCGGGTGCAGTACCGGGGACAAGGGCTTGGGAAAATCGGCCGCGAGGTTGTACCAGGCTTTAGGCAATTCTGAGTCCGGGAGTAGATACTTGATGGTTTTCATGATCGTGAGGGCATGATTTTTCCCACAGCATAAATACTCAAGACCAAACCCACATAAATAAGCTTGTTTACAGGCAAAATTAGTCTGATTACTGATTATTATCCATAGGGTATGAATATTTGGCGAATTAACCGATTTGTGACAAAGAGGTCGCTGATTTGGCACACAAGAGAGGTATACCGGAAGGCGTTGGTTACAGCTCCTGTTGCTGTCCACAATCAAACCTAAAAATAACAAACTGATGAACATACAACATTGTTTCAAAGCGCTCGGTCTCCTGACTGCCGGTATGCTTTTGGCTGCACCTGTGCAGGCCCAGAAGAACGAGCTTCTTAACACCCTGGTGCAAAAGGGGTATCTGACTCAGGCGGAAGCCGAACAGATTGCCAGCTCGGAGAAGGCACCGGTAATCAAACCAGCAGGCAGCAGTGTTCAGTCGCTGACCATCTCCGGTCGTCTGCACCTGCAGTATGATTACCTGTCTTTGAACGACAAGAGCCCGGCGGTCAATCCGGCGGCAGTCAACCAGTTCCTGCTGCGTCGCGTCCGTCTGGGCGCCAAGGCGGATCTCGGCAATGGCTGGAGCGGTTTCATTAACACCGAATTCGGTGATGACAACGCGCGTTTGAGCGATGCCATTATCACCAAGAAATTCGATGACTATGGGAGTGCGACCCTTGGCTACCAGAAAGTGACCTTCGGCTTCGAGGAAAACACCTCTTCATCCCGGATCAAGGCGGTGGAGCGTTCGCTCGCCAGCCGCTACTGGGCTGAAGGTTTCAATAACCGTCGTCTCGGTTTCGGCAGCCGCCATGTCGGCATTTTCTGGAAAGGCTATGTTCCCGGATTGGACGGGTTGAGCTATGGACTGGAACTCGTCAATAGTCAGGGGGGGGGTAGTTTCAGTAACCTCGGAGTCAATAACCAGATGGGCTACTACTGGAATGTTGCATACAGTGGTGCGTTTGACCAATTGAAGTACAAGCTTGGCGTCAACATGGGCTATCAGACTGAACTGCGTGACACCGCTGCCGGTATCGGGGGCGCGACCTTCGGCTGGAATCCCTATGTCGAACTCAACTATGACCGGGCCAGCCTGATGGCCGAGGTACTGGGTGCCGACATCAAGGATGGCAAGGGGCCTGGCGGAACGGGTGGCTCAGCCACACCGATTGGGTTTAACGTGATTCCTTCCTATAAGATCACGGATGAACTTGAGGCGGTCTTCCGTTACAGTCACCTCCGGACCAACGGCCGGGGCATCAATCCGTCGGATGGTATCCGGAATTCACCGAATCCCACCGCCAATCCTACCTTCAACGTCGCTAATTCCTTCTACTTCGGGGGGAACTGGTATATCAAGGGCAACGACATTAAGCTCTCCGCCGGTTACGAGTACGCCCAGTTCTCAGACCGTGGCGCCGGCTTTGCCAACAAGGACAAGGTGGATGACAACGCGATTCGCGTACGTCTTCAGCTTCTGTTCTAAGGCAAATCGATTTATACAGACTAAGTTTGGTTAAGTTAGTAGTCCGGCCTCCCAAGGGGGGCCGGACTTTTTTCTGTTGGAGTCCCGGCTTCAGCCGGTCTTATCCGTCTGAAGACCGGATAAATCCGGAACTTGCTCCAGCCAAAACGCGAGATGAAATGTATTTGTTTCCGGGTAGAGGCACATCATCGGTAAGTTTGGGGGCCGGACTTTTTTTCTGTTGGAGTCCCGGCTTCAGCCGGTCTTCAGGCGGAGATAGTCCACATTAACCAGTGCCATTCGCCCTGGGCTATCCCGTGTCCCGGGAAAAAAGTGCTCGCCACTTTTAACGGGGTGTATATTATAATTACTTTCTTTGGCTATTAGTAAAATAGCTAACTGTAGGGGAACAGAAAGAAATCCAACTGCCAAATCTTCATATGAAAACAGCTGCTCTTAAAAAAATATTTCTCCCGCTGGGGATACTGCTACTCAGCTACACAGCCACCCATGCCTTGACTTACGCCGAATGGCTGGAGGGATATACCTTTCCGGAAGGTCAGGATGGTCCCTTGGATGATCCGGATCAGGACGGCTATCCAAACTCGCTGGAATTTATTTTCGGCAGCCATCCTTTGTTACCGGATTCACGCGAGGTCGTCGGGCCGCGTATCGTGACAGATGAAACGGACCGTTATTTTGTTTATCGCCTGTACAATGACTTGGACCCGGAGGTGATCATCGGTCTTGAGAAATCGGAAACGCTGATGCCAGGCTCCTGGACCGAGGTGCCGCAGACTGCGACGGGGGTCCCGGATCCGGAGAATCCGGATATTCTGATCTTTAACCAACTGATGGAAGACGGTGAGAATCCGTTGTTTTACCGCCTGACTGCCATTGTTCCCTACAGCCCGGACATGGCGGCCAAGATTGAGGTAGGTGCTCAGGTCGGCAGTGCCTGGGAGGGCATCGATCCGATGCTCAACGCTTATGTTTACCAGTTGAACCCGCCGGTCAGCGACACGGACGATCTTGAGGAAAACAGCAAATACCCCCGGGTTGTCGGGGCTTCACAGGTTTCTTTTTCCCAAAACCTGTTGCAGGACTATGCCAGCCTGGCGGAGCGCCCGCGCAAGCGCAGTTGGATGGGGTGGTTTCTCTGGGGGAACGGTGAACCGCCCCCCGGTCATTTTGCCGGGTTTCCCTATAAAGACCCGGAAGATGACAGTGTGACGCCGTGGGACTTCTATGTTTGGCAGTACACACCGACCGAGGGGATTGACAATGGCGCATGGACGCCGGTCCGGGTGGACCAGCAGCCTCTGTACATGCAGCCCTTACGCCTTAACTATAATTGGCCAGCGGGCAAATTTGGTTATGAAACGCAACCGATGGTGCACTTTCCGGGTGAAGCAAAATACTGGCAGGACAAGAAGATTGTCCGCGGAGTGAACCTTTCTCCGAACTATCCCTATTTTGTGCAGTATGGCAACCGGATCAATTTTGGTGACGGCGACTCCTATCCGGATGTCTGGCGCGAGTCCTGGCTGCGGGTCAAGGTGCGTCCGCTGGAAACACTGGTGCTGGTTCCGTCTGTTTTGCCGCCTTCACAACTGCTCAGTGAAGGCGCTTGGAACAATGTCGGTACAACGCAGGCGCCGGAGCACGAAGCGTTTCCATACCCTGTATTCAACTCCGGCGAGTCACCGCAAATGCAGACCCCCTTTAGCATCCTGACAGATCGGATGGGCGACTGGCATGCCGACTTGATCTGGGAGGGGACGCATCCGGGGGTGCCGGGCTATAATAACCGCCGTTACCACCGCACGGCCTATTCACAGGCCGGGCAGGGGAACTATTTGAAAATGACCGTGGCGCAAGGATCCCCCTTTATCTGGTGTGAGTTCAATGCCAGTCAGACGGGTACCGGAGATGACAGCCGTTATATGATTTTCTACAACCTGATCCGCCAGAACCTGCAGAATTCGATCGACAACAACACCGGCACCGATGCAGGCACGGTGGCGGGTGGTCCCTGGGCCGTTCCGGGAGTGGAGGGGGTCAGCTATGTCCTTCTCTATGGAGACCAGAACAATCCGAACCAATGGTTCCATGAGGTTGATCCGGAGTTCAATTACCGGCCGGATCCGGTGGGCAATCCGGACAATGTCTTGCCGGGGGGCTTCAATCCTCCGGGTGAGCAGAGTAACCATACCTACTTTGCCGTTTTCTACCGCACTGATACCGTCGAGGAAATAACGGCTGCCAACAGCGGGACCGATGCGCAGGGGAACCCTTATTTTTATCTGGAATTCAACGACAATGATAGCTTCACCCAGACTGGGAAAAACTGGTTTGTCGTCGGCCAGGTGCCGGTGATGCGCTACTACCATACCGGGGTGGCTCAGGACTCGCAAAGCGTCCGCGATGCCGCAGCGCGTGAATGGGCGGAGGAAATGGGTCAATACGCCTTCAACTTTCTCACCGATACGGTGATCGACTACGAAGTGACTAACATGTATCAGGTCACGACCCACTTCAATGCGGCCTTTCAAAACCCCTATGTTGTAGCGGGAGCAACCAATGCTGCTGCCATGACGGCGGATCCGGACAAGACCGTGTGGGCGCTTTTCCCTCACCACTACCAGCCTCTCACACTTGGACCGGACTTAACGAATCCTTCGCGTCCGCAAGTAGTCTGGGAGCCACTGACTACCACTGGCATTGACTTTCCGGGGTTAACAGGACCCCCTAACGCCAACAAGAGCGATCCGGCCAGTCCCTCCCGCTGGGATTACTGGCATCCCCGGGGCAACCTGAAGTCGGTTGTCACAGACGGGTTTACCGTAGTGTATCCCTTCCAGAATTTCCTGCCCGCCATGCCGGAGCCCAAATGGGAACACAATTACGAACAAACCGGTATCCAGCAGGTGGTGCTTTCCAATGTGGAGGGTTACACCCGGATCACCGATGTGCCCACCGCCACGCTGGTGGACAAACGCGGGGAACCCCAGGGCAGCGGGGCCGAATTCAAGGTCCTGCTTGAGCCTTATACCGGACGCGTGATGCAGGTTGATGTAGTTAACCCGGGCATTGGCTATCCGGTGGGCAATCCGCCTCCCACGGAAGAAGCGGAACTGATTATTTCGACCCCTCCCATTGCCGGAGGACAGCAGGCCAAGGCCCGCATTCAGACCGATGGCGATGGTCGGGTACTGGCGGTGTTCATGAATGACAAAGGTTCGGGCTACCAGACCACCATCCAGATTGACCAGCCGGGTAACACCAGCTTCGATCCGCCGATTGTGGTTCCTGTTTTCGACGGAGAACCCCCGTACGCCATGCTCCCCGGCAAGGCTCGCATCATTTCCGGAGGTTCTGGCTTCGACTTCAGCCAGCCCATCAACGCCACGGTTATTGGCAACGGTACGGGGGCGGTGGCAACCATCACCCGGCCCGGAGAAATCTTTGCCATTGAAACAAGCACCATCGGCGGTTTCGACAGTGCCGGATTCTACCCCCTGCTTCAGGACAGCCTGGAGGCCACTGCCGCCAACATCCGCGTGGAAATTCCACCGCCTCCCGGTGGGGGTACCGCACCAACCGCCGAAGTGGTGATGGAAAACATCGGTACGCTGATCGGTATTCAAATTGAGAATCCGGGTGATTACACGGTAAAGCCGACTTCCGCCTACTATTTGAACGACAATAACGTCCAGATTCAACTGGCGATACCCGAATTTGTCGATGGACAGATCCGAAAGATCGATTTGGCCCCGGAACAGAGTTCGGGTGACATCACCACCCGGAAACAGGTGGTCTTTGTCGGTGGCACAGGTGATGAGGCCGTGGCCTGGGCCTATCCCGGTACCGCGATCCAGACTGTGGTGCTGACCGGTGGTATGGAAGGTGCTGTTTACGATGGGCCGATGGAGGTCGTTTTCACTGGCGGCGATGTGGGGCCCGGCTCCGGCGATAATAGCTTTGCCATGCCGGTCTTCGACTGGCATGTCGATGTCGATGGCAAGCTGGTGCTCAACGGCTTTAAAGATAACCAGAATGGCTCCGGTTTCTGGGGCCCCGCCCTCTTTCAGGTCCGCGGGGGCCGGGGACACGCCGCCGCCGCACGCGCTACAGCGAATGAGAGCGGAGTCATTACCTCAGTCGAAGTCCTTCGTTCCGGCAGCAACTACCCGACAACACCCGGTGCCGTTGAGGCCATCATCCGCGCTCCAGGCAGCGGGACGAATGCCAATGTGGCGGTAAACGTCAATCCGGACGGCACCATTGGTTCCATCGACGTAAACAGCGGAGGCAGTGGCTATACCCCCGGCAGCAGTGTCAGTGTGGAGTTTGTGGCACCCGGCGGCGACAGTGCCGATGCCAGCCCGCCACGCGGTCCCTATGCGGAAATTACCGCGCAGCCGGATGGCAATGGGGGGCTGATGAACCCGGTTATCCGCAATGATTCGGGACCCACAGAGCAAGCGGGTTACTTGCCGGATTCAGACGGCGAAACCTCCGACCTGACGGGACGCCTTTACCTGAAGTACTTTGATGTCGAAAACCGGCAGGTTCTTTCGGCTTCCAGCCAGGGAGCAGGTTATTTGACCCAGTCTGTGCCGACCACAATCAATGTGGAGCAGACCCTCTTTGATAACATCATCGGGGAATATACCATTGGTATGTCGGACGGAGTCCGTCCCTTTGGTGGTGCCTTCGGGGGCAATTCCGCGCCGGATGGCTACGGTTTGGGAAATCAGCTTTCCGCCACGGTAAAGACCGTGAATGCGCTTTACCACCTGCAACAAGCCTATGCCGAAGAAGACCGGCCCTCCGTCACTCCGAGCCGCTGGGCGATGATTCAGGGGAACACTCCCTTCATCGAAAATCCGGCCCCCGGTGAAAAATACACTTACGAACGGGGCCTGCCGATCCTGCGCGACCATAATCCGATCTTCACCCTGCGCGGAGCCCTGGAGAGTTCGGTTCAAATGATGCAGCGCACGCTGAGCCTGCTCCATGCGGATCCCCTCTACGGCAACAGTCCGGAAGATCCGGAGGTCTGGCAAATGGACTATTTCTCGCTCTACGACGACAATGCCGGGCGTATTCTGATCAATCCCTCGGCGACGATCCCGGTCTATGGAGTGGTCAGTTCGGTTCACAACCCGCCGACACCTGCTGGCAACGACGGCAAGACCGGTCTCAACGAATGGAAGCCGGGCAAGCTTTGGAGTGGGTTTGGTGTTTCTGACCAATGGAATGACCAGCATTATTTCTTCGGCTACTACCTCGGCGTGGCCGGATGGGCTGCGATCTTCGACCGTTCCTGGGAGTCTGAAATCACGGCTCAGCCGATTGACCTTTGGGCTGGTCCGGGGCAAATGGGGACTGGGCTGGACCAATGGTTCCTTTCGGTGGCCTATGACCCCGACAATCCTGAATTATTGCAAGACCTCTACACGGTGCCTGAATTCAGCTACCAGAAGCTTCCCTTCTTTGACCAGTGGACCGGTCACGGCTGGGCAACGGGGGTTCCGCCGGGTCCGGCTGGCTTGCGTGATCCGGCTGTGAACTGGAATGTAGCAGTCAGCTCCGGCACCGGTAATTTCGGCTATGGTGACGAAAATGAGAACTCGATCTGGGAAGGCCTCCAGGCCTTCAGCGCCGCGATTCTCTGGGGGGCTGGCACCGACCGGAAGTCGCTGACAGACGTTGGCCTTTACATGCTCGCAACCGGGATGGCTGCGAATGACATTTATTTCGCGGACAAGAACTTCAATCTCTCGGATAACCCGGCACTCAACCAGTATTCCTGGATACCGGTCACCACCGTGGCCTCCTCCTCTGTGCCGAACAACGGAGGAAATAACTCCTATCCGGCGAACTCCAGTTACAACACGGGGGCGAGAGAAGCCTTTTACGTCTCGAAGCCGTATTTCGGTGGTGAATCTTCGCCCGGTGTCTCGCTCTACCGGAAATTCGGGCCAACGCTGAACAACTTCTTTTATGCGTTCCCGACCGGGTCGATGTTTATCCTGGCCTATCCGCCGACCGCATGGACCCTGGGTATTTCCCGGAACTCCGATTTTGTGCGCGCCCGCTATGGTGCGACCGTACGGGAGGAGTGGCGCGAGGCGCGCGATTCTGCACTCTTCCAGCCTGGTAACTGGCTTGGAATGGCGATGACCGCTGCCCTCAGCGGGGTGCCTTACAATCCCGGTGACCAGCCCTTAAACGAAGCCGGTACCGCACTGGATCCGAATGGTCCGGCTGAATACGTCAAGCGCCTCTGGGCCAGTTGGGCCTCGTTGGATGGCGTGGCTGGTCGCGAGGCATCCCGTCAACCGGCTTTCAGCAGTACCTCGGTTCTGCATTTCATGCACGCACTGGATATTTACGGGACCCCCGACTGGAGCTATCGTGGCCGGGCGACGAACAGCGGGGGAGGGGATGACAACGACTCAATCCTGTTTCTCGCCGCATTCTCGAAGCTGGCGGAAGACGGTCTGTCGGTGGATACCACCTTTATCGCCTTCAATCCCGGCTGGGCCACCCGTTATGCGGCTTTTGACCGTCTGGGTGCCGATGCCACCGTCGCATCGGCCGGTGTTTCCGGTGTCATGACCGTACCACCGAAGAAGATGGTTGCGGAAACGGTGAATTTCCCGATTCAGTAAGTGGTGCAGTCGCCTTTCCCGCCCTGGACCTGTCGAAGGGGGTAGAAGCTGAATAACCCACCCGGCCACGCTCTTGAGCGCAGCTACTTCTCTTCAAGCAACGAATAAGGCTTGCTATGAGAGTCGATTCCTTTTCGACTTATGCGGTAAAGTATGCCCTTGGGCACAATTGGAATCAAAGTATCCTCATGATTAATGGCTGATCACCCTGAGCGGGAAGAAGTTGTACTGGAAGGCATAGCCGCCTCGCCAGGGGTGGCCCATGGGCATCCCTTTGTACTGCTGCAAAAAGAATTGGATGTTCCTATCTATCAGGTGGATCCGTCCAAGCGCAATCATGAGGTCACTCGCTTTGAAGACGCCTTGATGGAGACACGCCAGCAAGTGGCGACCGTCAGGTCCGAGGTGGCACTTCGACTGGGCGAGGATGAAGCCCGTATCTTCGATGCTCACCTTTTGGTTCTTGAGGACAAGGTGTTAATCAATGAAACCATCCGGGAGCACGAGGAAAGCGGTTACAATATCGAGTATTGCTTTAAATCTGTTTCCGATCGCTTCATCGAGGCTTTTGAGTCACTTGAAGACGAGTACATCAAGGAACGGGCTTCCGACATCCGTGATGTGGCCAAACGTGTTTTGCGCAATCTGCTCGGCCATGCCTGCTGCAATATTCTGGAGCTGTCTTCCCGACGCATTATCGTGTCGGAAGACATCACTCCCTCCGAGGCAGCCGAACTGGAGAAAAATAAGATTCTCGGAATCGTAACCAATGCAGGCAGCCGGACCAGCCATATCGTGATCATGGCCCGTTCAATCGGGATTCCTGCGGTTGTCGGTCTGCATGATGCCACCGATACGATTGAGAATGACGATTATCTGTTAATTGACGGCTACGATGGGCTGGTCATCATCAATCCCAGCGAGCAAACACTTTTTCGCTACGGTCAGCTTAAGAAGGAGCGCCAGCATATCGAGCAGGTTTACCGTAAAAGCTCACACCTTCCGGCGGAAACGAAAGAGGGGGTGCGGGTAGAAGCAGGGGCCAATATCGGCGGATTGGAAGATTGCGAGCCTGCCTTGAAGCGGGGAGCCGAGGCCGTGGGTCTCTTCCGGACGGAAGCGCTCTTTATCCGTCATGACCGCTTCCCGACGGAAGAGGAGCAATTTCAGGTTTATCACAAGGTGGCGAGTGCCATGAAAGGCTGCCCGGTTATTATCCGTACCTTGGACCTCGGCGGCGATAAACAAATGGACAGTCTTTACCACGTGGAAGAAGAGGAAAATCCTTTCCTCGGATTCCGGGCGATCCGTTTCTGCCTGGAGCACCGCTCCCTGTTCAAGGATCAACTGCGGGCCATCCTGCGGGCAACTGCCTATGGGGAGGTGCGGGTGATGTTCCCCATGATCAGTGGATTGCAGGAGCTGTTGGAGGCAAAAGCAGTCCTGGAAGAGGCAAAGAAGGAGCTTAAGGATAGAGGAGCTGCTTTTGAATCCGACTTGCAGGTGGGGGTCATGATTGAAATCCCCAGCGCCGCGGTTATCGCGGATGTCTTGGCTAGTCATTGCGATTTTTTCAGCATCGGTACTAACGACCTGATTCAGTACTTGTTGGCGGTGGACCGTGTGAACGACCGGGTGGCACATTTATATGAACCGACCCATCCAGCTGTTATTCGTACGCTATCCCAAATTATAACGGCCGCGAATGATGCCAAAATCAAGGTCGGTGTCTGCGGTGAATTGGCCGCCGACCTGAATTTCGTCCCCCTGCTTGTAGGTATGGGGGTTGACAGTCTCAGTGCCTCAGCCGGTTCATTGCCCGAAATCAAGCATGCCATCCGCCAAATCAGTATGAAGGAGGTCAAGGACTTGACTAAGGGAGTACTAAAAGAGCAGGATCCGCAAAAGATTTTGACCACACTCGAGGCCTTTAAAGCAAAGTTGATGGGAGAAATGCCCATCCATGGGGAGTGAGGAGTAGCCGCCTTATACCGTAGCCGCCTTCGTAAGAAGGTGGATGAGCCCAAGCCACGCTCTTACGAGCGCAGCTACGTAGCCGCCTTCGTGAGAAGGTGGTTGAACAGGTTGATAAAGAATATCATTTACAGGAAGTTATTTAATGATACGATTTTGTTTGTGAAGAAACCTCGCCACTTGCCACGATTGCCGGAGGAACATTATCAGGGCATGGTTGCCGTGCATTGGACACTATCGATTGCTGAGCGAAAAACAGGTTGGTTGAATGATTTTTTTCACTGGCAGTTGCGGGAGGCACTTTTGCATATGAGTATGCGTTACCATTGCCTGTGTCCGGTCTATTGTCTGATGCCGGATCATATGCATATATTACTGCGAGGTTATCGGCAGGAAGCCAGACTGTTGCCTGCAATCCGTTTTGTGAGGCGGGAAACTTCTGTCGCGCTGCGGTCAGCCTTTTACCAGAAACAGGCGTATGATCATGTTCTCAGAGATAGGGAGCTGACGCGTAGTGCCTTTGCTGCGGTGATCCGGTATATACTTGAAAATCCTCTTCGTGCCAAATTATGTTCAAAGCCAGAAGACTACCCCTATAGCGGTGCTATTCTGCCAGGCTATCCCAGAGTCGATGTTCACGACGAATCTTATTGGGATCATTTTTGGCGTATTTTCCATCTCTTGGCCGAAACCTCTCATGATCAACCGGAAGCAACTGGCCGCCACGCTCTCACGAGCGCAGCTACGTAGCCGCCTTCGTGAGAAGGTGGTTGAGTCTACCAAGCCACGCTCTTACGAGCGCAGCTACGTCCTCACGGGCTCAGACGGGAACGGATCCAGCCGGGTGCCTCATCATTAGGGGTATAGGCGATGCGATCGTGCAGACGGTTTTCGCGCCCTTGCCAGAATTCGAAGGTGGAGGGTATCAGTCGATAGCCTCCCCAAAAGGAGGGCAGGGGGATTTCCCCTTGGCCAAACTTGGCCTTCATCTCATCCCATTTCATTTCCAGCAGCTTACGCGAGGAGATTACCTTGCTTTGCTGGGAAACCCAGGCACCAAGACGGTTGCCCCAGGGACGGCTGAGGAAATAGCTCAGAGATTCTTGGTGACTGATCTTTTCGATCCGTCCGCGCAACTTGACCTGTCGTTCAAGGGGTAACCAGGCAAAATGGAGAGCGGCCTGCGGATTGGCTTTCAGTTCTTCTCCCTTCTGGCTTTCGTAATTGGTATAAAAAACGAAGCCTCGCTCATCAAAGGCCTTGAGCAGGACAATGCGGACATTGGGGAGTAAAGTGAAGTCCACCGTGGAGAGTGTCATGGCATTCGGTTCCCACAGCTCGGCCTCCATGGCTTGTTTGAACCAAAGGCGAAACTGTTCGACCGGATCCGGCAGAGCCTCAGTCTCACTCAAGCCCCCCCGGGTGTAATTGCGGCGTAAATCGGCGATGTCCATGGCGGGTCAAATTAAGGACTCCTTTCAAGGATTCAACTTAATCTCGATTTCATAATCCGGTTAGCCGAAAGCAAAAGGAGAGCGGGCATCTTGCCCGCTTACGAATGAAAACACGGGCGTCCCGCCCAATACTGTCAGTTTATCTTGCATTTTATTTTCGTATG
>CAZCJJ010000056.1:0-19053 GCA_964499045.1 uncultured Opitutales bacterium
CACGGGCATCTTGCCCGTGTTCTTCCAAGTTCGTGGGCAGGATGCCCACGCTCCTGTGTCAGAGCCTGACCAACTTGGTGAATTTCGCCAACAAGCCGGTGAGATCTGCGCGCTACCGAAATTGTAAGCCGAGTTCCGCGACAATAAGGCAGAGCTTCTGCCAGCCTGGACGGGTGCTGGAGAGGTAAAGAAACTCCTCCCGGGTATGAATGCCTTCACCGCTGGCCAGTCCGGTACAGGTGGCCGGAATGCCCGCATCCAACGGGGCATTGGCGTTGTTGCTGCTTGCCCGCTCCTTCGCTTCCATTCCCAGGTGTTTCAACGCAACATGAATAGCCGCCAAAGCCTTGCTTTCGCGCGGTGTTTTCCCCGCCGGACGATATCCGATACGTTCAAACAGGATCTGAACACCCCCTTTTCCACTCAGCACTTCAAGGTCCTTCTCAATGGCGGCCGCCCGTTCTTTTAAGGCTTCCGCATCGGTGGAGCGCAGGTCAAGCAGGACTTCCGTGACTTCGGCAATAGCATTCACTCCGGTCCCCCCTTGAATCACCCCCGCATTGTAGGAATGGGTATAGCGTTCCCATGGGAAACGGGTCGCCAGACTGTGAATCCACTCAGCAGCAGCATGAATCGCACTGGCCGTTCCAAAATCCCCCCAGCTATGTCCCCCTTTACCCCGGAAAGTCACTTTCCAGCGAACACTGCCCACCGCTTGAACCGTGATTTTGTCCAGCCCCAGATCGAAGGCACAGACCTCAGCCAAACGGGAACCATGTTGCCGTACGATTTCACGGATGCCCCGAAGGTCTCCTGTTCCCTCTTCCCCGACCGTAAACGAAACCATGAAAGGCAAGGTGGTTTTCAGACGTGCGAACTCACGCAATAGAAGCATGAGCTGGACACAACAGGCCGTATTATCGTAGATGCCGGGGGCACGCCAGCGGTCGCCATCCTTCACCACATCAAGAGTCTCATCGGCAAACACGATATCCGTATGTGCATCAAGCAGGAATATCCCTGAGTCCCCGCCGGAAAGATCCACCCACAGATTGTCGATGGCATCCCGCCCGCAAACAAGGCCGGTTTCCTTCCGGATCCAGGACTCAATAAAGTCCACCCTCCGTTTCTCCGCCCCTGTCGGAGCCCCGATCCGTGTCAGTGCATCAAGCAGTTCAGGAAAATCCTCAGGATAGTCCGGAGGTGTTTGTTTCCAGGTATTCCAGTCCATAATAATTAAAATTGCTCCTTAGCAAGCCACGCTCTCACGAGCGCAGCCACGTAGCCACTCCTTCCTTCACCACAAATTCCACGCCCAATGGGCGACTTAATTCCGCAATCTCCCTCAACGGCTCCGTGTTATCTGTCAGCCGGGGCCAGCCTATCTGGTCACGGGGTAAACCGAAGCCGAGTGTAACCGGATGGAGTTCCAAATGATCCAATACCCCATCGCGCATGGACCAGCGGGCAATAACCGAATGCCAGACCTTGGGATTCACCCCGAGGCCAATACGTCCGTTCTGCGTACGTATATCCAAGGCCTCATCCGTTCCGGCCTCCAGATCAATGCCGTATTTCTCGTAAAAATCAGCGGGCAGATAAGCAACCGACTCATTTTGAAAAATGAAATTGCCCAAACTGTGGAAAATGGGGCGTTGCTTGTAGATTTCAATACCACGCAAAATATGGGGGCCATGGCCAATCACAGCATGGGCTCCAGCATCAATGCAGGCTCGGGCATACTGAACAAAGAAATCAGCGGAAAGGTCCTTGCGGCCGCTTTTCATCTCATGACTGTGGACCGTCACCAGCACCCAGTCAGCTTGACTGCCTGCTTCGGCAATGGCTTTTTCCATACGCTCCAAGTCCGCTGGATGGGCATACGTAAACTCTCCTTCCGACTCTCCTTCCTCAACAGCTCTGAATAGATTGCTTCCCAACCTGACGGTCCCCTCCGGGTCCGGACGCCCAAAGCCTTCCTTCACATGCAGATCGTGTGCGGCATTGATACCCGAAGCCTGCGCTACCGCCTTTAATTCCTCAAGCTGTTGGGGAGAAACCCGGTAGATCGTACCAAAACGCAGAGGATTCACCCCCGGACGCCCAGAGACCCCCGGACGCGGATTCCCGGCGATCCAGGATTCATGGAAAGAGGAGGTCACAGCCAAACAGGCCACCCGGCCAGCCTTTGTTTCCAGATAGCAGGGTGCCGAGGCTTCCGGGAGATCCTGTCCCGCCCCCGCATGTGCCCATCCCGACTGGTTGAGGTATTTTGCGGTGGCCTCCAGACCTCCATAGGAGTAATCCAAGGTATGGTTATTGGCCCAGGTCAGGACATTGAATGCATAGGACTTCAGGTCCTCCAGCGATGCCGGAGAGGTGGTCGCCCAAGTACCCCCGCTCTGGGCCGAGGGAAACCCTTCCTGCTCCCTGACCACCACTTCCAGATTGGATATACGGACATCGTCCTCCCCAATCAGTCCGGCAATAGCCGCTGCATCCGGATCCCCGGCCTTTAAGCGACGGGCAACAAAACTGTCCCCGGTCGCAGAGAGTGTGAGTGTTTGAGAAGCAGGCATGGGAATCGGATGGCGGATGAATGAGGAATGAGGGCGGATCCAGTAGGCTGAAACTTTAGTGAGGCCCTATGGGGAGAGGCGGTAGGTTTTTAGGTGTTTAGCAGTTTAGCAATTTAGGCTGTAGCGGTTTAGGCTATAGGTTTGCAACGATTTTTGAATAACCATACTTCGAGACGGAAGGAGCACGGGCGTCCCGCCCGTGGTTTTCAAGAAGTTTAACAAATCATTCATCCGCCATCATTCATCCGTATTCGATGATACGCTCGCTAAAGCTTCACGCTACGTTCTTCCAGCAACGAACGGACATAGGCCAGGTCTTCACGGGCAAAGAACTCCCGGTCACCGGGACGGGGGGATTCGATGCAAACAGGGCCCTTATAGCCCGCCTGCCAACATGCATTCAGCAGGATTCGGTTATTGATCACTCCATCGGCTAAACTACACGGGATCGGCTTGCGAACACCACCTGCTATGAAGTGATTTTTCAGGTGAACATACTTCAGGTGCTGTTTTATGCCCTGCAGGCAGTCATCGATAGCAGGAGCCTTGGGGAAATAATACTGATTGGCCAAATCCAAATTAATCCCCACATTGTCGCGTCCGATGCTTTCCACCAGACGGACCGAGGCGGCAATCGTGTCGTGCAAATAAAAACCATGCGTTTCAAAGGCAATCGTACCGTCAAAAGCCTTCACCGCATCGGCAACCGCCTGGTAATACTCCACGTTTGCCTGAAACACCTTGTCCGTTGCAATCGCGGACCCATGGTATTCATATTGCGTCGGCTCCGCCGCATTGGAGGGATTCAGAACCGGGCTCGAGAAAGCGTTAAAAAGCATGCCAGGAAAAGCCTCTCCCAGCATCTTAACCGACATCAGCGTCTCCTCCAACTCCCGGGCCTTGGCGGCGGTATCCTCCAAATCCACCCGATAGCTCAAAGCAACTACCGGAACCTTCAAACCGGACGCCTTCAAGGCCTCAATCGCTCCCTGAATGTACTCCTTCTGCGGAGTCCCCTGTCGGCAGCGCCCCCGCAGTTCAATGCCATCAAAGCCCCATCGGGCTGCTTTGGCTATTGCGTCAGGCAGGCTTTGCCCCTGCTCGCAATAATTGATGTGCATAATAACCGGTGTCGTGGAATCACTCATTTGTTTACTGTTTGGATATTATAGTAGGCTGAAACTTCAGTGAGGCCCTTCGGGGAGATGCGGTAGGTTTTTAGGCTGTAGGCGGTAGCTGTTTAGCGGTTTAGGGGGTTGGCTGTTTTGGTTTTTTGGGGGGTAGGTTTGAAACGATTTTGAATGACCATATTTCGAAGCGATAGGAGCACGGGCGTCCCGCCCGTGATTTCCCAAGTACGCGGGCAAGATGCCCACGCTCCTTTGACTCAATTTCGCTCACAAAGTCACCAGATTGGTTGATTTGCGGGCTTCCTCCAGAACGCGGACGACCTCAACGGCACTTTCCAGCGAAATATGCATAGCTTTCCCCTTCCGCAGGCAGGCCGCCACATCATCGTAAAAACCGCCGATGCTATCCTTCGGCTTCATCGGACGCACCTCTTCCACCCAAGGCAGTTCCTCGGGGGTTCCGGGACCAAAACCTTCAATCACCTGGCGCGGTTCCACTGCTTTCGGGTCATAGTATCGAAGCTTCGCCTCCTTGTCGTTATCCGCCAAAAGGGTGCCGCAGCTACCCAGAATCAAAGTGCGTGGCATGGCCAAGGCTTGGGAGCTGGAAACCATCACATCCAGAACCTGCCCCTTCCCTGTCTTCATGAAGAGATGAAAGTGATCATCCACATCACCCGCATCCTTGACATGTTTGAGATCACCACAGACCGAAAGCACGGGGGAATCCACGATATTCAGGATCATATCCATAGCATGAGGTCCATGGTTATTCAGAAGTCCACCATCATACTTGGCCAATGTTTGCCAGTCGTTGCGCCGGGCATAGCCCCCCCAGGACAAGCGAATTTCAAATACCTGTCCCAGGATTCCGCTTCCGATAATTTCCTTGAGGAATAGAAACTCGTCGCTAAAGCGGCGCTGATGATGGGCAAAGACCTTCATTCCGGTCCGTTTGGCCCCCTCAATCAGTTTCTTGCCTCCGGCGTAGTCGAATGCAATCGGTTTCTCCACCACACAATGCCTGCCGGTCTCAATGACCTTGAGCGTGTCCTCGACATGAAGGTGGTTGGGAGTGGCCACCACCACCAATTCCGCGTCGGTCGCCTTCAGCAGGGAGTCGATCCCGTCAAAGACCTCACAGCCCAGTTCCTTGGCAAAGCGCTGGCGCACCGCCTCATTCGGATCGGCCACCGAAACGATCTGGTAGTCACCGCGTTCTTTCAATTGTTTGGCATGGATCCCCCATCCGGACCGCCCCATCCCAATCACCGCTGTTTTGATCGGTTTTTGATTTTCCATAAGTATAGTTAAAAAACTAAAAAGTTAACGAATCAATAAAAATCGGGTGTTGCTTTATTAACAAGAAGCAACTCTAACATGAGAGCAGCCCAAATCTATCAAGAACGTCTCCGTACGTTCCAGTCAAAATACAGAAATTCCGGCAATCGCACGATATGCTGCTACCTGTCCAGAAGGATATTTTGGAGAATGCACTCGTGACTGCTATTAAAATAAAAAGATATTAATACCGAGCAAACCAAGCCATCTCATGGAAAACACCCATCATCATTCCGGGTCGATGCAAGACCTCGTCGACCAACTCAATAAGCAGTGCCAGATGCATTCGTTTAGAACACTCTGGCACTTCAAGGATTTGAAAACCGGCCAATGGGCCCATTCCGGAGGTGATACTGTTATCTACTCTGCCAGCGTACGCAAGATAGTGATCATGATGGCAGTCATGCACGAGATCAACAAGGAACTGATGTCACTGGATGATCCGTTCATCGTTGAATCAAAATATCAGGATAACGTCAGCGGTTGCTTTCAACATCTCAGGCCCGGATTCCGGATAACGCTTTTTGATGCACTCAGCATGATGATTATGGTCAGTGATAACACATGCACCGCCTCAATCGTTGACATGCTCGGCCTTAACAAGCTCAACGATTATACACAGCGCATAGGCATGGCCAGCACAACGCATCGACAGAATAAGCCTGACCTCACTCTGTCGCCGGAGGAATATGTGCTGCAATCGAACACGACCACCGCAAATGACGTGGGCCACCTGCTCGACCAGATGGTACGGGAGGCGTCCGACGGGAAAGCCGCAGAGAGCCTTGGTTGCACAACCGAACTTTGCTCAAAGGCACTCGAAATCCTAAGCTGGCAGAAATTTAGCCGGATAAGGATGATGTTGCCGACGGACACAAAAGTCGCCTCCAAAACAGGCCGGGGCTCAACCCAATGTCATGATGCCGGCGTGGTCTATCAGGACAATCAGCCACTGTTTATTCTGGCTGTTTTCACTGATAATGCTCCGGTAAACTATCCACACGCCAGCGGCTGGTACGTCACCGCCAACCATATTGCTCAACTTGCCCGAACCTGCTGGAATTACATGGCACCATAGTGAAAGGCGGGGTTTAGCGATTTTGCCATTTAGCGGAAAGGCTGTAGACCGACGATATCGCCCCCCCGAACTCTTAAACGATATTCGATCCTCGACCTTTTGGATTGCCACCGTGGAAAGCAAAGCAAATTGTCAAGATTTGCTAAACTTTGCTTAAGCTAAATTTTCTCATGAACCGCTTATAAAGGAAAGGAACACGGGCGTTTTGACTATGGTGTAAACCTTGGCCTATGCAGGCACTTGCCCAGCGTAGCCTTGGAGTAGTCGGAAGATGCCCGCGCACCTTTTCTCTTCCGATAAACCTAAACTGAGTTTCTATGAAGAAAACACCTACTCCTGACAGCAAGAGCCCGCGGCAACCGCGGCGGGCAAGGGAGCTTTGGCCCTTGATTGAGGGCATAAAACTCCCCACCAACTACTGGATTGGACAACAGATTCAGCAGGATCTCGTACCGGACAATATCCTGATCTTCCCGGTTAGCCGGAGGTCGCTCAGCCGTAACCTGGGCACATTCCATCCCCGCTTTGTGCTGGATATCGTCACCAAGACAACGCACAACCTGAGGATTGGGGAACACCACTACTTGCTCGAGGCCGACGAGTGTGCACTCATTTTTCCGCACCAGTTCAATTACGGCACTGTCGAACAACCGAACGGGGATGATTCTCCCGGACTGTTAACCATCACCTTCGAACTGGCCAACCCTAAACCCATCGCAAGCTTGCGGGATCATCCCCGCCGTTTGCGTCCATGCGATATCCAGATCCTGCGGGAGGTCATCATGGCCTACAGACAATCCTCTCCCCTCGCTCTGGCCCATCACCTTTCGCGTCTGCTGCTTTCACTTTGTCAGGCGACGGAAATCCCGGCCAAGCGGCAACGGATACCCCCAAACAACCCGTCCCGCGACCTCCTGCTGGAGCAAATCAATAGCTATCTGTACAACAACAGGGAACAATCTTTTACGATTGAAACCATGGCCCAATCCATGGGCTATACCGCCAGCCAGTTACGCACCCTTTTTCGGAAACATATTCACCATACGAGCTTGGGAAGCTATATCCGCAGCAGACGAATCAGTGCAGCCGCCCGTCTGATACAAACCACGGACCACAACATCACTCAAATATCTCAAAAGCTGGGATTCTCCTCCATCCATTCGTTTTCCCGCCTCTTCAAGGCAACCTACGGAATTTCGCCCAAACAGTACGAGATCGAAAGCCGGAAGGCCATCACGACCAAACAGTGAAAAATGCCGTTTGGCATACTCACGACCAGAGTGACTCTTAAGGTAGCGCTCATAGCGGGCCGCCTTCTCTCTGTCACGAAACGATATGGCTGTCTCGATTTGCCAGGGACGGTACTTTGATGTGTGTGCCACACCACCCTCATTGTGCTTCCTCAGCCGATTGCCAAGATCCTCAGTCAATCCCACATAGTAATGATTTCCTAAGCGACTCTTTAGTATATATACATACACAAACATAAATGGCTTGCCAAGGCGTAGAGTAGAGCGGATTCGTTAATTGGCCGAAACAGGCCCGGCTCCCGGTGCAAGCACCTGTACGCCGAGGCAGTCTCCGTTTCCTCGCTCCGCTCGAAACGGAGACTGGTGGAGCCGATCGGGATCGAACCGACGACCTCTTGCATGCCATGCAAGCGCTCTTCCAACTGAGCTACGGCCCCCTACCAAAAAAGAAAGTTGGAAGAAACAGGGCCACGCGCGATACGTCAATGCAAATTTGACTATTTTCTTAACAGAATCTTTACGCCTTGACCTTCCGGTTGAACTGTTTTTTATATTAGATATTCTTATCTTTTCTGTCTGGTAATTGCGCGCAAGCTATTTAATGAAAACAGTCTATGTTATTGAGGACCAGGTCGTTCTAAAAGATTTTATTATCCGTCTGGTCAGCGAATTCCCCACTCTCAAACTCGTCGGTTCCAGTGAAGATGGTCAAAATGGCTGCCGGGAGTGTCTGCAGAAAAAACCGGACATGGTGGTCCTTGATGTCATGCTCCCCGGGCTAAACGGCGTAGAAGTCCTCCGGCGTCTGAAAAGAGACCTCCCCGGGGTGCTGGTTCTCGGCTTTTCCGCCTTTCCCAATAAACAAATACTAAAGCAGATGGTTGAGGGCGGTGCGGATGGTCTGGTTCAAAAGTCGGAAAGTCTGGAAGTTCTCGAAAAAGCCATTGAGCAGGTTGCCTCCGGTCAGACTTTTTTCAGTCCTAATATCGTGTCCATGTTACGTGACATCATGCTACATCCGGAGGAAGCCACTTCGTTGGAAGGACTCAGCACCCGTGAGCGGGAGATTCTGCAGTTGATCGCGGAAAGCCACAGTAACAAGAGCATCGCGGAAAAGCTGCACATCAGTGTGAAAACCGCAGAAACCCATCGAAATAATATTATGAAGAAACTGAACATCCACGATGCCGTTGGACTCACCCGCTATGCCATTGCCCAAGGTCTGGTTGACCGGGAAACATCTTCATAATCCGATTAGCAAACAATCATCCCCCTCCCCGGCCCTTATGCCGGCTTCATTTTTTCTCCCATCAGTAAGCAATGCCCACACTTGATCGAACAGGTGAGCCACCAGTCCAGATTCTCCTGCTTGAAGATTCAGAAGGCGATGCGGTCCTGGTAAAAGAAATTTTCCAACAACTGGGGCCTCAGCGTTTCCATATCCAGCATTTCGATGATATCAGCAAAGTAAGGGGACTGGCCCTGGAGCCCAAACCCGAGATTGCCTTGCTTGATTTAAGCCTGCCGGGTTCGCAAGGCTTGGAGACGGTCAAACAATTCCAGCAACTGGGACTGGATATTCCATTTATTGTTCTGACTGGCCATGATGACAGTGCCGTGATCAAGGAGGCGATCCAACATGGTGCCCAGGATTTCTTTGAAAAAGCTAAGCTCTTTTTCCTTCCTCTTGACCATCTGGTCACTTTCGCCATTGCCCGGCACTCTTTTGCGCAGAAGGAAAAGCAAATGGCGGAGCAGATCTTTCAGCAGGAAAGACGACTGAAGCTAATTCTGAACGGGGTTTCGGACGGTATCATTGCGGTGGATGACAACGGCAAGGTACAGTATGCCAATCCGGCAGCCTGTGAATTGATGGGCAAGCCGCAGGATGAGATTTACAAGGAGGCTTTTATTCTCCCGAAAATAGATCGGGAAAGCATGGAAATCAGTTTCAAGGATCTCCGCGCACCGGGGCACAGGCGCTATGCGGAAATCCGTTCGAGCCAAACGATATGGGAAGGCAAAGGGATGAACCTGATTGTCTTGCGGGACGTCACTGACCGTCACCTGTTTCAGGAGCGTTTTCTCAAGGCACAAAGGCAGGAAGCCGTTGACCAACTGGCCGCCGCAATCGCCCACGAGTTCAACAATGCTCTCGCTATCATCCGCATGACGGCGGAACTGCTTCTCTTCAAGGAAACCACGGAAGAGGAAAAGAAAGGGCACCTCAACGCCATGCTGGGTGAGGTTAAGCGATCTCTTGACCTGGTTCGCAAACTCATGAACCTGAGCCGCCAGCAAGGTATCCGTATTGAGCCGCTGGACATCAGGGAACTGGTTTCGGACAACAGGATACTTTTCTCCAAGACACTGGGTGAAAATATTCAACTTTCTTTTTCCTGCGAAAAAGGAGACCCCATCATTGACGGGGATCGCAACCTGATTGAACAGGCCACCATCAATCTGCTGATCAATGCCCGCCATGCCATGCCGGACGGCGGTAATATGGAATTGCGGACCTTCCCCCATCACGATACCGAACGCGGGGGAGATTTTATCTGCTTTGAATTTTCTGACACCGGAACCGGCATGTCAGAGGAAACCCGGTCAAAGATTTTTGAGCCCTTTTTCAGCACCAAATCGGCAGAAGAAGGTACCGGTCTCGGCCTGCCAACTGTCATGAATATCATAGAAAGGATGCAGGGCTGGGTGGAAGTCGAAAGTCAACTGGGATCCGGTTCCACTTTCCGTCTGTATTTACCAGCCTCACAGAAAAAGCCGTTAATTTCAAAACATCCCTTCTCACTCAAAAGCAACACCCTCAGCGCCCGCATCCTGGTGGTGGATGACGAGGTGCTTATCCGCAGCCTGCTGACCAGCTCTTTAAGCGAACAGGGGCACCGTGTCTTCACCGCCGCATCCGGCGAAGAAGCCCTCGAAATCCTTGCCGAGCAACGGGGTAAACTTGATCTGGTGATCACCGATATGGTGATGCCGAACATGAGCGGCATCAAGCTGATCGAAAAGATTCACGAGAAGAACATCCGTTGCCGTTTTATAGTTATGAGCGCCTACAGCAAGGAGCTGGAAGGGTTACGCATGAAGCCGGACCAAGCACTGCCTTTTACCAGTCTCAACAAGCCCTTCGACCTCAACCAACTGAACGAATCCATACAGAGAGAGTTGCTCAGCGGTTACCAAACGGGCAGCACAATATAGCCGCGCCCGTCAGGGCGTTGGAGGGCATGGGTGTCTCAACTATTAGCGCGCCAACCGCGCAAAAACCATTTTGCCTCCGGCGGAAGGGATGATGCTGACAGCCTCCACATGAATACTTTGGCCGATAAAATCCTCGGCATCGGTTACAACCACCATGGAACCGTCACTGAGGAATCCGACGGCCTGACCCGTATCCTTCCCAGGGCGAACCAACTCCACGTCAAAACGTTCCCCGACCGTAATTTCCGCATTCAGCGCCTTCGCCAAGCCGCTCAGATTAAGCCACTCCACCCCCTGAAATTCTGCCAACTTCGCCAAGTTGTAGTCTGTCGTCAGCAGTTTCGCATTGAGTGATTTTGCAAGAAAAATCAATTTGGCATCCATTTGATGCCGCTGACCGAGATCACTTTCCTGAATAGTGATGTGAACGCCATCCAGTTTTTTAAGCTCGTTCAACACCTGAAGGCCTTTACGGCCCTTGGCCTTGCGGGCAGGGTCGGTGGCATCAGCAATGCGCTGTAATTCATCCAGCACAAAGCGTGGAATGACAATCTCACCGAGCAGGAAACGACTGCCGCATACCCCGACAATCCGCCCATCAATGAGAGCACTCGCATCCATCACAATCACCGGGCTATCAACCTTCTGTGGCAGAAATCGCACATAGGGAATAACCAGATTAAATTCGTCCTTACCCCGCAGGGCAATAACGGTCCCCAAATACATACAGACAATAAAGAGGACCAGACGGCTCATAAAAAGAACTTCGGGGTCTCCCTGTTCAAAGAGGGGCGATGCCGATATAAGCATGGCGATGACCAGCCCCATCAAAAGCCCGAAGGTCAAAGCGGTCAGACCGCGCAACGAAAAACCTTTGAGGAAAATATCAACGAGAACGGTAAAAACCCCCAGAAGCCCCCCTATAATGAGTATGCGCGGCAGATAGTCTTCAAAGTCCGGATTGGTGTACCAGATCAACCAAGCCCCGGACAATGAAAGGGCGATGAAAAATATCCGGATAATGAAAATAGTTTTACTCACTGGGATGGTAGGCTAGCCTGTCCGGCCATAAAGTCGAGAAGTGATAAAGGGATGTCGCTCAGCGGATAAAGTACCAAACAACAAAAGGAGCGCCGATAAAAAGTATCATGACCCCGTTAATGATCCAGATGGTACGATCGGCCTTGGCCTGAGTTTCCGGATCCACCTCCTGGCGATTTCGATCCGATGTTTCCTCGGTCTGTTTTCTATCCATAGTTATCTCGCTCATTATCCGGGGTATCCCCTTCCCGGGGTTGAACAATCAATTCGCTTCCGTCCCCTCGCTCATATCGACAACGAAACGAAATCCGATCATGCGGTTACGCGTACGCCGGTCCAGGTTTTCCAACGGACTCTCCGCCAAGCGATCAATGGAAGTCTCCGCGCTGCCTCCGGCCAAAGGAACCTCCAGATCGGAGGTCAGGGATTCGGCCTCCAGCCACTCCGCAACATTCCCGAGCAAATCATGAAAGCCTGCCTCATTCGCCTGCTTGGTTCCCACTTCATGCGTGCGGTTACTGCTGTTTTCCAGATTCCAGCTGACTTCATCGAGGTTCACGTAGCGCAGGCTGCCAAGTGCCTCGTAAAACTCCGCCAAGGTCGGCAAACGGACCGGACGGCCCAGTATCCAGGAAACCTTGTCGCAAAACTCCTTCGCCTCGGACCAGGTTACCGAATCAACCGGCAGGCGCTCACCTTGCTGTCTGCTTGGGTTATTCAGCATCACGCTGCTGTATAATGCCTGCGGAACTTCCACCCGGTACATGAATTGTTCCGTCTGACCGGGAAGCGGGATCAATTGGCCATAAATGCGATCCTGCAACAGGTCCAAATCTTCCTGTACAAAATGCAGATATTGTATGCGGCGGAAAAAACGCTCGTCCAGCAAAGCCGTCGCTCCATAAGTTTCGCGAAACCGTTCGGACATCGGAAACAATTGATTGATCAAGGTGATCGCCTGCCAAATTTCCCGTTGCAGAAGCCGTTGATTCAATTCATCGCCCTTGGACAGAATTTCCTCTCCCAATTCACGACTCAGGGAAGAACGGGACTTCGCCAATAACTCATCCACTTTCGGAACCGAGGCAAATCGGCTGCGGGGAAATTGCTCATTCAAACGACGCTGCAGACGGCTGGCTGACTGAAAATCGGCCGCAGCCTCACGATAGCGTGCCTGCTCAAAGTGTTCCTCTGCCCGGGCAAGCAGCGTCTGGATTTCATCAAACAGCGGACTGGACTCCAGTGAGAAATAATCCGCTTCCAATCGGCTCAGGCGCTGCGCATCCGCATAGCGCAGCCCGCGGTATTCCATATTCAGATGTCGTTGCAGGCGTATGGCCTCCTCATAATGGTGACGAGCCTTGGCCCAATCCCCTGTCTCCACAGCCTGCAGTGCTTCCTCTTCCTCGGCAAGGGTCTGCTGGTAAAACGGACGTGCCTCCATCTCATGTACCCGGCGTTCAATTTCCCGGAAACGGACAGCGTTCCGGTTTTCCGCCTTTGAAAAGTCATCGTGAATCCGGCGCTCCAAACCTTCAACCTCCCGCATCAGGCGCAAAGCCTCATCCGCATTTCCCGCATCACGAGCCGCCAATGCATCACGTTCAATTTCGCGGCTGCGCTGCGCCAGAGGGCGCACGCTCTCGGTGTGCAGGAGTATCTCCAATTGGTTAAGCCTATCGGTGGAAGCCCGGTCAATTCCACCCAGAGCCTGTAAATACTGACGCTGGAGCTGAATCGCCTCCTGCAACAAGGCCAGATCCTGTTCGTTCGCCGACCGTAGTCCCAACACCTCGCGAAAACGGGCCTCCAGCTCCCCACTCTTTGTACGCCATTCTTCCGCTTCAGCGGGGACCTCACGCGCTATCTGACGACGATCCGCCACCTTGCCGGGCCCCAGGTAGGTCAGTAAATAAAAGCCGGTCAAACATAAGGTGATCAACAGCAAAACGCCAATGACCTTGAGAATGCCTCCGAAACGGTAGAAAAAACCTGATTCACCTGATGCCATGTTGTTCGATATCTGAAAAAAATTGTGAAACCCGGTCTATACAGGACCGGATGGGGTATCCCTTCCCGCCAGACGGTCAGACTGTTCAACTATCCAACTGGAAAGGGGGCTAGATCACATGAAGGCTGTGGAAAAGGCAAACCCGATTTTTCCCTCGCCAAAACCCGGGCTTTGACACAGCTTTTGACCCTCTCATGGCCAGTATGTTCAAGCATATTACCGTCCTCGGACCCGGGCTCCTCGGTGCCTCTCTGCTCATGGCGGCAAAAGCCCGTGGACTTTGCTCCCGTACGGGTGCCTGGTCCCGCCGGATGGAGACACGTCTCAAGTGCGAAAAACAGCCTTGGTGTGATCGCGTTTCCGATCAGGCATCCGACGCCGTCCGGGATGCCGATCTCGTGGTGCTTTGCACCCCGGTTGAAACCATCGTCCCCTTGCTGAAAGAGATTGGCCCTGCCTTAAAAAAGGGGACACTCGTCACGGATGTCGGCAGTACCAAAGGCCTGATCTGCCACCAAAGCCATACCGCTGCACCAGCAGGGGTCGACTTTATCGGTTCCCACCCGATGGCCGGATCAGAGAAAACCGGGTTGGAATACGCCACCCCCGATCTGTTTCGCCATCAGACTTGCTTTGTCACCCCGCTGGCTGAAACACCTCCCTCCGCCAGCGAACGGGCAATCGCCTTCTGGCAGGCACTTGAAATGGAGGTAACAACAACGTCACCGGATGAGCATGACCGGATTGTGGCCAACATCAGCCACCTGCCCCACTTTCTTGCTTCCGCCCTCTGCGCGTACCTCAGTCGTCAACCCGGGGACTGGAAACACTTTGCGGGCGGAGGTCTGCGCGACACCACCCGTATCGCGGCCGGAGATCCCGGACTTTGGCAATCCATCGCGAATCAGAACCGGGAAGAACTGTTGCGTGCCCTCGAGGGTTTCAGCAAGGAATTGCAACACCTGCAGGACAGTCTACGCCAGCAGAACAGCACAGCCCTCAAACAACTGCTTGAAGCAGGCAAACATTACCGCGACGGTCTCCGCCGCATCTGATATTTTTTTCATTCATGTCCCTTCCCGACATTCTTCCCATCCGTCCTTTCCGTCACAAACTGAACAGTCAGGTGCGCCTGCCCGGTTCCAAGAGCATTACCAACCGTGCTTTGCTGTTGGCCGCGCTATCCAGAGAATCCCTTACCCTGGAGGGAGCCTTATTTTCCGACGATACCCGGATCATGATCGCCTGCCTGCAGGAACTCGGCTTCACCGTCCGCCCGGATGAAGGAGGCGCCTCAGTCTTTATCGTAGGTCAGGCCGGAAAGATCCCCAGGTCCAAGGCCAGTCTGTTTGTCGGCAATGCCGGAACCGCAGCCCGCTTCCTGACCGCCTTTCTTGCTCTCCATCCAGAGGGGGAATACCACCTCGACGGTACCGAAGCCATGCGCAAACGCCCCATGCAGGGCTTGTTGGATGCATTGACTAACAGTGGTGCCGTGGAGGTCCGTTACCATGGTGAAGCGGGGCATTTCCCTTTCACCCTGAAAACACGGGGATTGGCCGGCGGGGAACTCCGCGTCAATGCCACCTCCAGCAGTCAGCTACTCTCTGCATTGCTGATGATCGCCCCCTGCGCACAATCCCCCCTCTCCCTTCACCTCGACGGGACAACGGTCTCTTTGCCTTTTGTCAGCATGACCTTGGCGATGATGGAACAGTTTGGCCAGATCCCCCAGGCGACCAGCGACACCGGGCCTTTTACCTTCAAGGGACAGAGTGCCTACTACTACCGTAAACCCGCCTACCTCATCGAACCCGATGCCACCGCCGCCAGCTATTTTTTCATGCTTCCCTGGATCACCGGCGGCAGCCTGCGGGTCAAGGACACCTATGGCATCAGCCTGCAGGGCGATATCCGCTTCATCGAAGAATTGGACCCCCTCGGGGCCTTCTTCAGTGTCGAGGGACGCGATCTCGTTGCCACCTACAAGCCCGGCAAGAAAAGCGGAATAAAGGCCGATTTCAATGCCATTTCCGATACCTTTCTCACCTTGGCAGCGGTAACCCCACTGCTCGATGGCCCAACGGAGATCCGCGGCATCGCCCACACCCGCAAACAGGAAACCGACCGCATCCACGCCATGGCGACCGAACTGAAACGGCTTGGGCAAAGGATCATCCAAACCGAAGATACCCTCAAGGTGGAACCCGATTACGAGGCATTGCAGCGGGTGAGCCGAAATGCTCCCGTCGCTGTGGATACCTATGAGGATCACCGCGTGGCGATGAGTTTTGCCATCCTGGGTAGCCACGACCTCCATGGCGATGGCCGCCCTTGGTTGGCGATCAGAAACCCGGCCTGCTGCGCCAAAACCTTTCCCCATTTCTTCGAAACCCTGGAATCCCTCCGCGAGGTATGATGTCCGTGATGAAAAGCAGAAGTCAGATGGCACACAGGAGCGGCACGCGATTCTTCGTAGCCGCTTTCGTAAGAAAGTGGGCTGCCTGCCCGACGGGTTCATCCACGCGCTTACGAGCGCGGCTACGGATGGCCGCAACAATGTCGACCATGCAACATGCTATCTAAAATGAAAGACTCTTCCACTTTTGTCGTTATTGCGGTTGATGGTGGGGCCGCCTCCGGAAAATCCTCCACGTCCCGCCTGCTGGCGGCGCATTTTCATTTGTTGCATGTGGATACCGGATCCCACTACCGGGCCGTCACCCATTGCCTGCTCGAGGCAGGGGTCTCCCCGGAAAAACCGGAGGCGGTGCAGACTTTCCTACACAAAGTTCCGCTCGGGAGCGAGATTGACGGCAACATGGCCCGCATCCGGATCAACAGTCAAACTCCGGGAGCAGACCAACTTCGGTCCGATGCAGTGAATCAGGCAGTTTCCCATTTTGCTGCGCTGCCTGAAGTCCGGAAATTTCTTTTCGACTACCAGCGTGCCCAGGTGCGGACCGCCCGTGAACGCGGATTCCACGGCCTCATTATGGAAGGTCGTGACATCGGATCTGTTATTTTCCCCAATGCGGACCTGCGAATCTTTCTGGAAGCCGACCCGGCCACCCGTGCCCGCCGCCGGGAACTGGAAGGGCAGCAGGATTCCATCATCACACGCGATCAACTTGATTCCGCACGTAAAGCCGCTCCCCTCCACTGTCCGGATGGAGCCATCCGCATCGACTCCTCCGAGCTTTCCCTCGAAGAGGTTGTTCAACAAATCGCCGAAACCATCACGCGACAAACCGGCCTCAAACCCGTTCCATCAGCATGAAAAATCCGGGACATACCCTCGCCTATAAAATCGCCTGGAGCTTATCCCGGCATACTACCTCGCTGTTCTATCGCTGCGAAACTTACGGCGAAGAACACGTTCCCCGGGAAGGAGGATTTTTGCTGGCATGTAACCATGCCAGCTTTATTGATCCCCCCGCATTCGGAGGCAACTGCCCGCGTGAACTGCATTTCTTTGCCCGCAAGACCCTCTTCGTCGGCTGGTTTGGAAAACTGATCCGGGATCTGAACTCGATCCCGATCGACCGCGACGGGGACTCCGACTTCGCCGCCTTCAAGCAGGTTTTCCGGGTGCTCAAGCAGGGAGGCGGTCTGCTGGTATTCCCGGAAGGCACGCGGACCCGGGATGGCAAACTGCAAGGAGGACGCAAGGGCGTCGGGCTGATCGCCTGCAAGGCGGGTGTCCCGGTGGTACCGGCCCGGATCTACGGCAGTTTCGAAGCCTTTAACCGCCATGCCAGGTTTCCCGACTGGCGCCCCGTGATCAATATTTGCTACGGCCCCCCGTTGTTAGCCAAAGACTTTGACCCGGACAGCAAAAGCAAGGAGCGCTACCAGATCGCGGTGGACGTTATCATGGAACATATCGCCCGCCTGCAAGCGCCCCCCACCCCGGGAATCTGAAATATTGGTTTGAAGGTTGAATTCTCCGGACAAGGCGACTTAGTTCTCCTTTTTTGAAATCAATCACTGACAGCAAGAAATCACATGGAAAACGTCATTATTTTAGGAACCGGTTGCGCCGGGTTGACTGCCGCAGTCTATGCCGCACGCGCCAATCTTGAACCACTGGTACTCGAAGGCACCCAGCCGGGCGGCCAACTGACCACGACTTCCGAAGTCGAAAATTTCCCCGGCTTTCCCGAGGGCATTGATGGTTTCCTGCTGATGGACAATATCCGCAAACAGGCCACCCGTTTTGGGGCACGCTTTGCCAGCGAACTGATTGAGCAGGTTGATTTCAGCGGAGAGGTCAAAAAACTCGTGACAAGTGCCGAAAAAACCCTCGAGGCCCGCACGGTCATCATCGCCACCGGTGCCTCACCCCGCCTGCTCGGTATCCCCGGCGAAAAAGAACTTTTCGGCGGCAAGGGGGTGACTACCTGCGCAACCTGTGATGGTGCCTTTTACCGGAATATGGATGTGATCGTCGTCGGTGGCGGCGATTCCGCTTGCGAAGAGGCACTCTTCCTTACCCGTTTTTGCTCCAAGGTCACCATGCTGCACCGCCGGGATGAATTCCGGGCCTCCAGAATCATGGCCGAACGAGCCATCGCACATCCGAAGATTGAAATTCTCTGGAACGCGGTACCGGAATCCCTGCTGACCGATGACAGCGGTATGATGCGTGCCGCGATGATCCGTAATGTGAAAAGCGGTGAAACCCGGGAGCTCGAAGGCAAAGGCTTTTTCATCGCCATCGGCCATATCCCCAATACCGCCTTTGCCAAGGGTGTCCTGAAACTCGATGATGAGGGTTATCTTGTTTCCGACCACCCCAGCGGAGTCCTGACCGACATACCCGGGGTCTATGTCGCCGGCGATTGCTCCGACCATGTTTACCGGCAAGCCATCACTGCCGCCGGTATGGGCTGCCGCGCCGCCATCGAAGCCGAACGCTGGCTGGCCGAACACAGCTGACCCCAGCCACCTTCTCACGAAGGCGGCTACGTAGCTGCGCTCGTAAGAGCGTGGCTGATTCCCACGGACTTCTACAGGAAAATCAATTGCAGGCGTAATCCCGGAGATGCGTAACAGGCCACCAATTGCTGACAGTAGCGAAGACGCTGGCGGTAAAGGCCTTTGCGCTGTTCGGTCCACCGTTTGCCTGCAGGGCAGACGACGCGCCGCAGACCGGTAACGAGCAAAAGCCCCTCACCGGCACCAGCCAGACGACGAAGATGGCGCAGCAGGTGAGCCCGAATCCAGAGGGGATCATCCTCCAGTGTACTCAAATCACAGTGTTCAAAGGCACAACGTTTGCCTCCCTGCTGGTGCAGCTCCAACAACTTCTGCACCGACTGTTCCAGCAGTAGATTAGACTGAGGGTCCGTTGCCGGATGCTTCTGGGCAAAATCAATCGCCGACCGCAAATCCGCAGCCA
>CAZCJJ010000057.1:0-18754 GCA_964499045.1 uncultured Opitutales bacterium
TCTATGCCCTGCTTGAGGCAATGCTTGCGGATGGCATTGTCGGAGCACCCGAGGTCCTTTGCGAGCCGGGAGAGAGGCTTTTCATAGACGAGTTTTGCCAGCTTTCCCAGAGAGGCCACCACTCGCTGGCGCGGGCCGCGCTCCGTGCGCACCGATTCACACAGGGTCCAATACTCGTAAACCTCGCCATCGAAACGCTTGCGGTTTTTGCGCAGAAACATGGAGCCATTATCCCACGCCGGTTGCCGTAAAACAAGAGCCTCTTCTCCACTACAAGCCATTCTGACACCCCATACCCTTTAACCATGCAGGTTCCAGAAGCACGACGCGCCGAAATCAGCACGTTTTTTTATTTATCTGCGGAATTCAGGTTCGCAGAAGGTATAAAGTGATCAGGTTCTGAGTGCCGGGAGATAATGGGTGCGCGCCAGGCGCCAGAATACGAGGAAGAAGGCGGAGAGCGGGATGGCCAGAACCATTCCCAGAATGCCATCCAGTGCGACGCCCCAGAAGAAGATTGAGAATATAATCAGCATGGGGCTCATCCCCGTTCTTTCTCCCATAATTTTGGGAGTCAGGACGTAGTCGCTTATCATTTGGGCCACAAGAAAGACAGCGGTACAAAGGCCGACGAGCGGCCAACCCCCTTCAGGTTGAAAAAATGCGATTGGGAGCACGACACCGATCCCAATCACGGTACCCAGATAGGGCACGATGTTCAACAGACCAATGATGATTCCCAGGATCAGGCCAAAGTGGAGACCGGCTAGGGAGAATCCGATTGCCAGCATAAGGGCAACAAGCAAGCCGATGATGATCTGACCGCGGAAGAAAGCGACCATGATGCCGATGAACTCGCGGATCAGAAAGATCATATCCTTGCGCCAGCGCTCCGGGATGAAATCAAGCTCCCGGTCCAGGTCATGGCTGAAGTCCCGGTCGGAGCCGAGTAGATAGAATAAATAAATTGGGATCACCGCATAAGCGGCGGCGAGTCCCACCATGTGCATGGCCCGGGCCCCAGCGCGGGGGATGGCCTCCAGCATCGTCATGAGGAGGGAATGCATCAGATCGCCTGCCTGTCCAAGGTATTCATTAAACTTTTCTTCTCCCAGGCGGGACTTGATGAAGTCAATCAAGGCAGGGAACCTTTCCCTGATTGAAGGAATGACCTCTTCGAGACGACCTGCAGTAAATACAACCAAGTCCTGTATTTGACGCAGGAGTTCCGGCAGGACCCATGCGCCGAAGGCAGCCAGGATCCCTGCTACAAGGACAAAGAGCAGAAGGATGGAGGAGTTTCGACCGAGTTTCAGTTTGCTCTGAAAAAGAACGATCGCGGGGCGGAGCAGCATGGCCAGTATTCCGGCTATGGCCAAGGGAAGCAGCACATTACTGAAGGTAACGGTAAAGGCCCTCAAGAGCCAGAACGCACCAAACAAAGTGGTAAGAATAACAATAACCGATAATGCGCCCAAGGCCGTCGCTGCCAGTTTCTTCTGCAGCGGATTGAGCAAAGACTCCTGTGCCATGGTGCGCGGGTTATTCTTCGTCGATGTAGTCGCTCAAGCCCAACTTCCGACGGATTTCCGGATGCTCCGCCAGTTCGTCGAGAAATTCATCTATGCTGAAATCCGCAACGATGAGATCTTCATACTCGAACGTGGGAGTCAGGCTTTGGCCACTGACTTCAATCATGCGTTGCATGCTGGCTGAACTCTTGGATACGTCACGCACCTCCAGATCGACCGCATGTTGTTGAAACCAGGACATGGCCTCGTCACACCAGGGACAGCCGTTTTTGATATATAGGATCGGGCGTTTCATAATAAAGGGTCTGTTTTTTCTCTTATTTTGATGTTTGAATTTAATCAGAAAAAGGGTGGCTGCGGCAATCCTTTAATGAAAAAGCCGGCGAAAGTTTGCCGCCACGGTTTCTTTCAATTCGGTGAGGGGGCAGCCCCGTATTTCGGCTAATTCCCGGTAGTTGATTTCGATGTTGCAGGGGTGATTGACTGCGGCAGAAAAGCGCTGTCGGTAGGGGTCGAGCTTGTCTGGAAGGCACATATCCGGTGCATCGGTCTCAACCAGAAGACAGGATTCCGGCAGTTTGGCAAAGAGGCTTCTCCGGTTTTCTTTGCGATCATGGAGAAAATAGCCTGAAAACGAAAACAGGGCACCGTAGTCGAGGAAAGTCGACACCATCTCCCGGGGCCCTGAATAAGCGTGGAGCAAAAAGCCGCAGGGGGGCAAGTTGGTCTGTGCCAGAATCTCTTTCAGGTGTCCCCAGGCTTGCAGGCAATGAATGCTGACCGGACGGTTCAATTTGCCAGCCAAAGCAAGTTGCTGCTGAAACACATCGCGCTGGTCATTGATGTTTGGGTTGCGCATCCACTTGTCCAACCCCACCTCGCCAAGCGTGGCCCGGGGTGTATTCATCCATGTCTCAAGCTTTTCAAACCAGGCGGGGCTACGTCCGTCACACTTCCATGGATGCAAGCCGAAAGCGGGAATAATTTTGGGATGGGCTTCCGCTAACCGTGCCACTTCCGCCCAGTCGTCTTCGCAAGTTCCGTTAACAACCATGCCTTGCCAGTCATCGCCTTCCAGTGCATTCAGTGCCTCCTGCCGAACCGCGTCCAGACGGGCGTCGTGCAGGTGATTGTGAGCATCTATGTAACCAGCCATCCTGCTGGCCAACCTATGAAAAAGAAATGGCCCCGTGAAGTCTTTAATGTGAACCGGGTCGGAACTCCGCTGGGGCAGATCCCGCCTTCAGGCGGTTTTCAGGCAGATGGGGGACCGTCCCGCAGACGCGGGTCGAAACTCCAGCCAAAACGCGAAGACCGGATAAATCCGGGACTTGCTCCAGCCAAAGCATGCATTCAGCGGAGATGCTCAAATCCGTGGCAACTGAGAGGCTGGCCATTCTTCCGGTCGAATAGGCGTATGTCCGGTGTGTTGGGATCGGTATCCTTGATTTGTCCAATGCAAGTGATCGGTGTTTTGAAGTGACGTGCCCATTCGTGCGTGAATTGCTCAAGGGGGATGTCACCCCGGAGGGTGAAGAGTAGTTCGTAATCCTCGCCATCTCCCAAGGCATGAGCATAGGGGGCTTGACCGGATTGAGTCGCGGCCTGCAGACAGGCCTCACTCAAGGGTAGGGCCTCCAGATCGATTTCCGCCCGGGTTCCGTGTGGGAGGAGCGGGAGGAGGTCTTTGGCCAGTCCGTCGGTGACATCAATCATGCTTTTGACCACAACTTGATTGGCCAACCATGCCCCCTCATCCAGACGGGGTTCAAATGATTTTTGTTTGCCGCTGAGACTGCCACCAAGGGAGCCAGTGACCATGAGCCAGTCTCCTACGGATCCCCCCTGGCGGCGTACGGCCCGGTGAGCGGCTCCGTTTAAAGTCATGTGAGCGGAGAAAAAGCTTTCCGGTCCTTCGGTGATATCACCTCCGACCACGCTGACGCCATACTGGCGGCAGACTTGGGCGATGCCTTGATAGAAGCCACGGATCCAATCAAGCCTCAGGTTGCGGGGCAGGACCAATGCGATGACGGCGGGTCCGGGCACCCCGCCCATGGCGGCGATGTCGCTGAGATTTCTTTTGACCAGTTTGGCTCCGGCTTCTTCCGGGGTGAACTGGTCGTCAAAATGGCGTCCGTAAATGACGGCATCGACGGTTACGAGAATGCTGCCGGCCCCGGTTTCAATCACGGCGCAATCATCGCCGATCCCCCAGGGTGGGGCCGGGGTGAGTTCCGCCAACCACTGGCGTATGGATTCGATCAGTTGCACCTCACCGACAGTGGCGATGGTTTCGGAGGAATGACTGGAAAATGGTGACATGGGAAATATGGACCTTAAACAACTGGAATTGAGTAATCTTGCTGGGATTATTGGGTGATGCGATTGAGATTTGTATGGGATGATGATAGTTAAAGGAGCACGGGCGTCCCGCCCGTGATGGCTGATGCTTGCGGGCAAGATGCCCGCACACCTTTGAGTTGTGGCTCTTTCGGGCTATAAGAACAAGCGTAGCCAATGGAGTGGCAGGAAGCTACCCATCCCTTGCTCCAACTCGGGAGCGACGAGGAGGATCATGGTGGTGTTGGCGTTGAAGCAGGCGTGAAACACGATGGGGACCATGAGGCGTCCACTCTTTTCATAGGCACGGCAGAGAAGGATGCCGACAATGAACAGTGGTAGGAAGGCCTTCAGGTTGAAATGAATTAAGGCAAACAGGAGTGAGCTGACCGTCATTGCAAAGACTGGGGAGATCCGGCCTTTGAGGAAACGGTAAATATTGGCGCGGAAGAGCCATTCCTCGGAGATCGGGGCGATTACCACTGCAAGTAAAACCAGAAGGATGAGGGCCCCCGTGTTTTCAGTGCGGGCGATCAGGGTGGCGATTTCCTGGGTCTGCACATACACCTCGACCCCAAGCTCTTTCCAGAGGAGGAAGGCGCCATGCCACAGGAGGCTACCTGCCAGAATGAAAGGCAATGCGGCAAGGTAGTAGAAAATTCCCCGCGCGAGGGAACGGGTCCATGCTTCCGGACCCATGTTGAGGGGAAACCGGGTTGCCACCGGCGACCTGACCCGGGTGTAGATAAGGATGAGGATGAACAGGGCATGGACAAACAGCCCCATGATGGAGGAGGCCCAGGCCCAGTAGTCAGGCTGATCTGGAGCAGCGATGAGCGGGGCCACCTGAGGGGCCACGAGGTTGGCCCCGATAAAGGCCACAAAAATAAGCCAGAGGAAAAAAATGAAATCGGACCAGGGGATGGGCCAAACAGAAAGGACTCCCTGCCTGCACTCCCGGTCTCTGCTGAAATCGAGTATCAGGCAGATCAAGGCCGCAATCAGAATGACGGCAAGGTAGAACCCAAGCAGGACAGGGAAAGTCGGCGGGGGGGAATCAGGCATGAATCGTACGTGATCGCTCAGCTTTCCAGCGGGAGGAATGCACCTTCGGAGTAAACCGGACGTCCGTTGACAAGGGTGGCCTTTACCTTGCCGGGCAAGGTTCTGCCCAACCAGGGAGAATTGTGGGAACTGCTGAAGAATGCCTCCGGGGTGACCTTCCAGGTTTCGTCGGGATCGAGGATCGTGATGTCAGCATCCGCACCGGGGGAAAGCGTCCCTTTCGGAAGTTTCAGGACATTGGCCGCCCGATAGGTAAGGCAGCCGATGAGGAAGGGGAGATCGCAGTGGCCGGCCTGGACGAGACTCTCGTAGCAGACGGAAAAGGCGGTTTCGAGTCCGGCGGCTCCAAAGGGGGCAAAATCAAATTCGCGGTCTTTTTCGGTAGAAGTATGAGGTGCATGAGCGGTGGCGATGCAGTCAATCGCGCCGTCGAGCAAACCGGCAATCAGGCTTTGGCGGTCTTCTTCGCCCCGCAGGGGAGGAACCATTTTACAGTGGGTGTTGTAGCTTTTGAGCGCCTCGTCTGTCAGGGCGAGGTGATGCGGGGTGGCTTCGGCGGTAATATTGATTTTGCGCTGTTTAGCCCGCCGGATGGTATCGACGGAATAGCTGGAACTAATGTGTTGTAGGTGAATATGGACCCCATGGTGGGAGGAGAGGATCACATTGCGGGAGACCATGATATCCTCGGCTGCGGAGGGGATACCCCGGAGCCCGAGGCGGAGGGACCATTCGCCTTCGTGCATTACACAGCCGTCGGTCATGCCTGCATCCTGACAGTGATCCAGCACGGACAGGCCGAACATGTGGGCATATTCGGCTGCCCGCCGCATGATCTCGTTGTTCTGGATGCAATGTCCCCCGTCGCTAACGGCGACGACGCCCGCTTTTTTGAGAGAGCCGATCGGGGCGAGCGATTTGCCCTCCCGATTGATGGTCAGGCATCCGGTGGGGAAAACGTGAACACAGGCAGTCCTTGCGATGGAGTCCTTGATCAGCTGGATGGTTCCGGCGTTATCGGCAGGGGGCTTGGTGTTGGATTGGCAGACCAGGCTGGTATAGCCTCCGGCGGCTGCGGCCCGGGTACCGGTTTCAATGGTTTCCTTATGGGTGTCTCCCGGTTCGCGCAAATGGGTGTGCAAGTCGATGAATCCCGGGCAGACGACTCGTCCCTTGCCTGGTAAAACGGTGGCCTGTTTTTTTTCTTTGGCCGAAAGTTCCGCTACGATTTTACCCTCAAGCACAAAGAGGTCTCCGCGCTCGTTGCGTCCGTTGGCGGGGTCGATGATTTGGCCATCCTGTATCCAGAGGGGCTTGTTCATAATGCGGGTGATGTGTGCTCGGCGTAAGTGGCGCAGAGGTAAATGACCGCCATGCGAACGGCGATACCGTTGGTTACTTGGTTTAAAATGACAGAGCGGGGGGAGTCGGCCAGCTCACTGTCCACCTCCACTCCGCGATTGATGGGCCCGGGGTGCATGATGATGGCGTCGTCTTTGAGCCAACTGGCCCGCAGTTTGTTGAGACCGAACATGCTGGTGTATTCCCCAAGGGAAGGAAAGTGGGTGGATGTTTGGCGCTCGTGCTGAATGCGCAACAGCATGACAGCGTCGGCATCCTTCAGGGCCGGCTGAAGATCATGGCAAACGGTGACCCCAAGTTTTTCGAAGGCCTGCGGGACGAGGGTGGAGGGCCCTGCGAGGGTTACATTGGCCCCGAGCTTGGTCAGGAGCCAGATATTGGAGCGGGCGACGCGGCTGAAAAGGATATCACCGAGGATGGTGATTTTGCGGCCCCGCAGGTCACGCCCCAGATGTTCTCTGAGGGTGTAGGCGTCGAGTAAAGCCTGGGTGGGATGTTCGTGTGCTCCATCGCCGGCGTTGATGACGGGGATCTGGATACATTCGCTCAAGTATTTGGCGGAGCCGGCGGCGGAATGCCGTATGACGATGACGTCGGCATTGAGGGCCTGGATATTGAGGGCGGTATCGCGCAGGGTTTCGCCTTTGACCAGGCTACTGGCACTGCCGGTGATGGAGATGACATCCGCACTGAGACGAGTGGCTGCAATTTCGAAGGCAATCCGTGTCCGTGTGCTCGGCTCCATGAAGAGATTGACCAGCGTTCGTCCACGAAGGGAAGGAAGCTTTTTGTTGCTGCGGTCGAGCGTGGCTTTGAAGTTTTCGGCGGTACTGAAAATAGTTTCCAGTTCATCGGGGGAAAGGTCCTCGATGCCGATGAGGTCTTTGCGGTTCCAGGAGAGCTGTTTGCTCATGGGTTCAGAAGGATTATGGAATCGGAGCTTGGGTTATCAAGATCAAGTTGAACAAGGACCTTTTGCTCCGCTTGCGTGGTGAGCTGTATGCCGGTGAAATCGGGTTGGATGGGAAGTTTGCGGTGTCCCCGGTCACAGAGTGCGGCCAAGGCGACGGACTGAGGGCGGCCGAGATCAAAAATCTCATTGAGTGCGGCCCGGGCGCTGCGTCCGGAATAAACCACATCATCGACCATGAGAATGGTCAGGTCGTCCACGGAGAGGGGCAGGTCGGTATTGGATTTCAGGGAGGGAATCGGATTTTCCGCGATGTCATCGCGGTGGAAGGTGATGTTTACCAATCCGACTGGCGGGGCTTTCCCCCAGATTTTTTCCAAGGCCTTGGCCACTTTGCGGGCACTGGCGATGCCGCCGTTGGCGATGCCGACGATGAGGAAGCGTTCGGAGGGGGCATACGTTTGTGCCACTTCCCGGGCTATTTTCTCAATCGCCTCTTCAATGGCCTTGTGATCAATGCGTTTCGCCTCCTTGCTCATCGAAGGAGGAGAAAAAAGCGAAATCTCCCCGGGAGCAAATCTTAATCACAAAATTCAGATGGCAGCGTCAGGTACCCAAGGAGCGGGGGTGACCTCACCCCCGGTATTGAGGCTCATACGGCGTGAGGTCACGCCGTCTCCATGGGGTCAAAAGTCATCGAGGAAGCCGAAATGCTCAACTCCCCTTACTTCTTGCCTTCTTAAAGCGTTCGGTGTGATCGGTGCTGTCCACCAGTTTCACGCGGACGGGAATTTTATAGGGGTCCAGCCGTGTGCGGCAATGGGTCCGGATTTCGCGTTTGATTGACTGCATGTCGGTTCCGGGGGCAGCCACCACACGAACAGCCACGCTTTGACCGGTCAAGGCGTTGGGTTCGCCGTAAACGAGGCAGTCCCGGATGGATGGTATTTCCAGCAGCACGGATTCGACTTCGCCGGGTAATACTTTTTCGCCGCCGACATTGATCAGTTCGGACACGCGCCCGCGGATGCGCAGGTAACCGTCGCCGGTTTCTTCCACCAGGTCTCCGGTCTTGAACCATCCGTCTTCGGTGAAGGCTTCCATGGAATGGTTGAGGTAGCCGAGGATGCGGGTGGCACTGCGCATCCAGAGTTCGCCGTTGACGATGCGGTATTCCAGGTTCGGATCGTCCAGCTTCATGAAGTTACTGCCGGAAGACAGGCTGGTTGTCTGGGTGATGCCGGTTTCACTGGTCCCGAATGTCTGGAGGAAACGTGTTTTGGGAAAGGTATTCTTGAGGCGGAGCAGGAGGCTTTCCGGCATGGGCTCGGTGCCATAGCTGATGATCTTCAATGAGCTGAGATCGTATCTTTCGGCGGCCCCGCTCATCAGGAGGAGATTGAGGAAAGTAGGGGAGGTCGGCAGCAGGCTGACTTTTTCTTTTTCGATCAACCGGGCAACTTCCATGGGGTCCCGTTTCGGTGGGTAAACGATTTTGCCGCCACTGGAAAGGGCATTGAGGAGAGTGTTGAGTCCGCCGATGTGATCGAAAAGGAGAAAGATCAGGAAGGTGAGATTGCGCAGTTTCCTTTCCTTGAAGGGAGAGGAAAGGCGTTGCCAGTCATGGACCATGGCTTTGGGTTTGCCGCTGCTGCCACTGCTGAAAAGGATGAGCCCGCCTTGTCCACTTGTCCGGAGTTGATTGATGAGCGGGTGGGGATCAGCCGGTTGTCCGGATATTTTCCGGAGGCGGGGCTTCCCTGTGTCATCGAAATCCAGGATATGCCCGATTCTGCCTTCCTGCAGGCGAACTTTGGTTTCTTCCTCCGGGAGTGCGGTTATGGGGGCGGCGACGCAGGCGTGGCTGGTCAGGGCAAGGAGCCCGGCAATACCATTGAGTGAGTAATCCCCCAGCAGTGCGACCACTGAACCCCTGGGAAGCTGTTCTGTGAGAAAGTATTGTCGCAGTTCCCTGATCCGGGCGAGTAATTCGCGGTAGCCGCTCCTGCCTTGTTCAGTGACAAGGAATTCCCTTTCCCCGAGGGATTCAAACCGTTCCTCCAGCCAATCGTTGGGTGCGCTCATGGTCAGAATGGGAGCTTTGTTTGATTGGTGGTGGAGATTTTGCTTTGCTTCGCCATCTGCGCTTACGACTTCGCCAAGGCTACGACGCACAAGTACGCTCCGTCGATTTCGATTTCGATTTTAAGAGGAGTTAACTTCTCGGGGCGGGGTCGGTGACAGCGACGCTTTCCTTGGACTCGGCGATTTTGGAGCGGCGGTTGAGGTCGATCCAATCAACCATGATGCGGAGGCTTTCACGGAGGTGGATATCGAAATCGGGTAAGGACTCTTCTTCCTCTACGGTATTTTCTTCAGGCAAGCCTTCAGTCCCGGCATCACTGTCTTCTTCGGATGAGCGAATTTCGGCGATGATGGCGCGGTGCTCGGCATCCTGCTCTTCGGTGACCTTGAGCAGGACTTCGCTGGAAGCAAAGTTGTCGTTGGCGAGTTCAAGCAGCCGTTCCCGTATGGTGCGGCGGAACTCGACATCGGCAGTCCGCTGTTCCCGCCGTTTTTCGAGATTGAGGGAAAAGGTTTTCTGTTCCTGCCGATTCCGGAACCATTCGATGTTCTTCTTCAAGTGCTGGAATTCGGGGAGGGTTTCCTGACGTTCCTGGCTGCGCAGGGAAAGCTGGCTGATGAGCGATTCATCAATGGCCAGTCCGCGTGGGGCGAAGTCGATACCGTAGTCCCATTCGAGAGAGTCAATCGTATCCCATTCCATGGCGTTGGGCAGATCACTTTCCCCAATGGGAAGGAATGCATTGATGGAAGGTAGGGGGATATCGGAGCGTACACCCTTGATCTGAGTGGAGGTGCCGTCGGGCAGGTAGTATTTCTGGACAGTGACTTTAGCTGCTCCGCGTTGGGGCCTGAGGGCGGAGAGAAAGCCGCCACGATCCATTTCATAGACCGCCTGAACCGTTCCCTTGCCGTGGGTTTCCTCATCTCCCACCACAATGGCTCGCCCGTGCACTTTAAGGGCTCCGGCGACAATTTCCGATGCGGAGGCACTGTAGCGGGAAACCAGCACCACCAAGGGGCCGTTCCAGACGACCTTGGGGTCATTGTCGAGGTATTCCTGTACCTGGCCGAGAGGATTTCTGACCTGAACAACCGGACCGACCGGAATGAAGAGGCCGGTCAGGTCAATCGCCTCGGAAAGGAGCCCCCCACCGTTGCGACGCAGGTCGAGGACGATCCCTTCGACATTGAAGGTCTTCAGTTTTTCAATCAGTTCCTCGACATCGCGGGTGGTACTGGATTTGTCGTCATCCTGACCGGACCCGTAAAAGGCTGGCAGATCGATGACGCCGATGGTGATCGTACTTTCCTCACCCGGGACTTCAAAGACCTCGGCTTTGGCGAGGTTGGCGGTCAGCTTGATTTCATCGCGAACAAGCAGGATCTCACGCCTTTCGGAAGGGTCGCCGTCGGCGGGGCGGATCAGGAGCCGGACGGTGCTGCCCTGTTTGCCACGGATCATTTTGACAATGCGGCGGAGTTTCATGCCGATGGTGTCGACGATTTCGCCGTCTTTTTCCTGGCCGACCCCGACGATGGCGTCGCCGGGTTTGATTTCCTTGCTGCGTTCTGCCGGGCCGCCGGGGAGCAGTTCCTGAATGGTGCAATAGCCATCCTTGTCGGAAAGGACGGCTCCGATGCCGACCAGCGAGTTGCGCATGGCAATGGAAAACTCTTCGAGTGAATCGGCGGAAAGGAAGTTGGAATGGGGATCATAGCGTCGCGCGAGGGTGGTGAGGAACATTTCCTGAACTTCTCCCGGCTCCATCTCATCAATCCTTCGTTGCATGGTCTCATAACGCTCGCGGATTTTATCCTTTGCCTCCGCATAGACCTCTTCCCAATCCAGTGTTTCATTGAGCACTGTGTAATCTATAGTATCGGGAGTGTCGCCGGATTCCTGTTCCGCGGCTTCGTTTTTCAGTGCTTTCTCTTCACGGCCGATACGTCCGAGGATTTCATTGATAAGTTCGTATTTGAGGCGTTGGTGCCAGAGTGCGTCTGTTTCAGCGGCATCGACGGGCCAGGTGGCCTCGCTGCGATCCGGGGCAAAACTCAGTTCCGTACCGAGGTCAATGCGCTCTTCCAGTCGTTGGTTGAGCCACTCCATTCGTTCGCTCAGGCGTTGCTTGTAAGTATCGAAAATAACAAAAGCCGGGTAGAGTTCGCCCTGATTCAGGAAACGGGGCATGAGGGGGGCAAAGCGTTCCTTGAATGTGTCCGCATCCTCCTGAAGAAAGAGCAGGCGGTGGTTGTCCAGATTTTGCATGTAATCGTCGATAAAGGCCTCGTGGTCCATTTCGACTACCGGGCGGCCAGCATAGTGGATTTTTTCGAGAAAATGCACCACACCCCGCGTTTCCTGGCGCATCCCGGTGGTGGTTTCATAAGGAGCACTGGAGCTTTGGGCGGTTCCCGTAGGGGACTGCAGTACGAGGGCCCCCAGAGTCAGGGCGAGAATAGTGAACGGTTTTATATAACGCATCATAGGGAGAGTGTATAAGACAATGTGTTGGTAATGAGAAGAAGTCTAACCAAAGTTGAAGTTTTCACGGAGAAAGGCTTGGAAGAGGGTGCGGTTTTGGTGCATGAGCTCTGACTGCCGGGTGAAGAGCGCATCGAAGGAGGCAAAGCCCATCCAGCGGGCCAGGGCGGCTTCGCGGTGGGAATCTTCCGGAAGTTCGGATTCGCTTTGGAAGCGTTTTCTTCGCAAGTGCATTTCGATCCGTCTGAGGAAATTATAGTTATCGGTCAGTTGGCTGGCAACTTGAGCGGAAATGAGTTGATGGTCGGTGGCCTGCTTCAGCAGGGTGCGGGTATTGGGCGTCCGAAGAGACGCTGTGTCTTTCCCTTTCCACAGGTAGAGGATCTGCGCCAGAAACTCCACATCAAGCAGCCCACCGGGACCAGCCTTAAAGCAGCGTTCCGGAGGCTTTATTTTTGCTTTTTCTTTTTCCACGCGGCTGCGCATGTCCCAAATCGCTTCGACTTGCTCCGTTGTCAGGTTTTCCGAGAAGAGGATGGATTCCACTGTAGCGACAAACTCCCGGCCCAATTGTTCATTTCCGGCTAGAACGCGCGCGCGGGTGAGGAGCTGTTTTTCCCAGAGTTCCCCTCCTCCTCCGCTATGGTAACTACGGAAGGCGGGGAGGGTGGTGACCAAGGGGCCATCCTGTCCGTGCGGGCGCAGGCGCAGGTCCACTTCGTAGATCATGCCCAGCGTCTCGCTGTGTTGGAGCCATTTCCGGAATTGTTGGGCTTTCCGGATGGTACGGGAAGAATCGGCGCCTTCGCCCAGAATCAGCAGGTCCAGATCCGACCCGAAACTCAGTTCGCCTCCGCCGAATTTCCCGAGGGCGACGATACAAAGGTCCTTTTCAGGGTCGATGCATTCGAGAACAGCCTGAACCGTGGTTTCCGCCAGACGGCTGAGATTGATTTCCACGGCTTCGGTCGGCAGATCGTACAGCGTTTCACCCATCGCAATGCGGACCTGTTCCGCCTTGACGTAGAGCCAAAGCAGGTGAAGGAAGTTATCTCCTCTGGGCAGATTGTCGATCTCGGCGCGGATTTCCTCCACCGTTTTCTGGCGGTTGGGTGCCTCATAGAGTAACTCCTCCATGATGCCGGGATGCTGGCATAGGAGTTCGAAGAGGAAGGTGCTGCGGTCGAAAAGCAGGCAGAGAGCCTTGAAGAAGCCGACATTGGCCGAGGCCTTGAAGAACTGTTTGCGGGCGCCGTAGGATTCGGCAAATTTACCGACCCGTTCCAGGGTGCGCAAAGGCCAGGCCAGAGTCGGCATCATGGCGTCGAAGTTTCCTGATACATCCAGAAAGAGTTGTACCTGTTCCCGGGTGACGAGGTGGCGGGAGGCCCCGAGTGCGAAGTTGCGCAGGCGTTCATCGCGATTTTCCTCGTTCTGGTCGAACCATCGGGCGAGTTTGGATTCGACTTCGGGCGAAGGGTTTTTGCCGCCGAGGTAGAGCGTCCAGTCCTGGATTTCCTCTTCCGCCTGGCTTTCCTTGAATAAGTCGCGGTAATACAGACGGACCTGTTCACGCAGGGGTTGCAGACGTTCCTGCAGGGATTCAAAGGAGTCGAAACCGAGGGATTCGGCCAGAATAGACCGTTCTTTCATCGATTCAGGCAGGGCATGGCACTGGGCCTCCTGCCGCATTTGCAGGCGATTTTCCACCAGACGTAGAAACAGGTAAGCATCTTTGAGAAACCCGGCCTTGCGGGGGTCGAATACACCATAGCGTTCCATTTTCTCCAGAGCTTCCAGGGTGGAGCCGGATTGCAGGAACGGGTTTTTGCCGCCGTTGATGAGTTGCAGGGCCTGAACACTGAACTCAATTTCCCGTATGCCACCGAACCCGGATTTGATATCCAGTTCCAGGCGGGTATCCCCGAGCACCTCTTTTTCGGTGCGTATTTTGACCCCCGCGACCTCCTTGAGCAAGTTCGGCGGCGGGAAGCGGGGATAGCGGAAAGGATTGAGTTCTTCCAGCAGTTCCAGACCGAGCGACTGGTCGCCCCCGACCGGACGGGCCTTGATCAGAGCCAGACGTTCCCAGGTTTGACCTGCGGCCCAGTAGTAATTGGCCATGCCATTGAAGGTACGGACGAGTGGCCCGCTGTCACCTTCGGGCCGCAGCCGCAGATCCAGGTTGTAGAGAAAGCCGTGCTCACTGCGCTCACTTAACATGCTGGAAAAATCCCGCAGAAAACGTCCGAACCATTCGCTGCTAGAAGTGCGTGTTTCCCGTCCGCCCTTCACACAGACACCGTCCGCATCGATAAAATAAATCAAGTCGAGGTCGGAACAGAAATTCAATTCGCGCCCCCCGAATTTTCCCAGACCGAGGATGCAGTAGCGGTTGGCTTTGCCGGTACCCGGATGGGTGGGGGTGCCGAGCCGTTCGCACCAGCGCTGGTAGAGGGTATCCAGCAGTTGCCGCAGACAGAATTCGGCCAGAAGGGTCAGCTCCTTAAAAGACTGTGTGGGGCTGGCGAGTTCGTTGATTTCCCTATAAGCGATACGCAGGGACATTTTACGGCGAAAGCGCTGGAGAGAAGGTAGATCGAAAACCGGATCACCATCGGCACCCACCGGTGCCATTTGCTGCCACTGATGCTGAAAAATGCCCGAATGAAACACCGCATCCCGATGGGCCGGATCCTCCAGCCAGTCCGCGTAACCCGGTTCCTGGTCCAGTAAATGCGAGTAGAGAAGGGAAACGGCACGGAGGCGTTCAAGACGTTTCGTTATCGGCATGGATTACGAATGAATGATTACAAATGAATGATTGCGGACAAAATCCAAATGGATAGGCTACCGTGGATAAAAAGCATTGCTTTGTCGAGCGTGCTTGACACCGGTGGCAAAGTTGTTTTGCTCCCCTCCCTTTCATCCATTTTTCATAGCAAACCTTGAATTACCATGGGACCTACCTACAGACCACATAAAATCAAACGCGTCCGCAAATGCGGATTCCGTGCCCGTACCAGCACCCGTGGTGGCCGCAAGGTCATCAAAGCCCGCCGCGCCAAGGGCCGCCATCGTCTCGCGCTCGTCGTTAATTAAGGCTTCACACCCTTGCCGCTCATGCGCTACCGGGCCTGTCAGCACCTGCGAAAGCAGGCTGATTTCAAGCGCCCCCGCGACCTCGGGCGGCATTTTGATTGCGGGGGCTTTTTAATGCGGGTACTGCCGGGTTCTTTATCAGCCGGTGGCCCGCCTTTGAGGCGCCTTGGGGTAATCGCCTCCCGGAAAGTGGGAAATGCGGTAGCCCGCAATCGGGCCAAGCGTGTTTGTCGCGAACTCTTCCGTCTGCATCAGGATCGGTTACCGCTCGATTGCGATGTCTTACTGATCGTCCGTGCCCGTTTTCCGGAATACACCTTTGCGACTTTGAGCAGGCGTTTTCTTGAAGCCTGCCGCCGCTGTCCGCCATGTCTGGAAAAATAAGGAACGGGCCCCGGCGTTTCGCGGCCGGGTGCGTGCGGGCTTATCAGCTCGTACTGTCTCCGGTCAAGAAGTTGCTTTTCGGCCCGCATGCGGGCTGTCGTTTTTATCCGACCTGCTCAGAATATGCCCGGCAGGCTTTTCTCCGGCATGGTTTCTGGAAAGGGTTTTACTTGAGTTTGTTTCGTCTTTTAAAATGCCATCCCTTTCATCCCGGAGGGGAAGATCCGGTGCCTCCCGCCAAGTCTTCCTGCTCTTGCTCCGCCAACAGGAAGCCCGGTGAATCCGGTGCGTCCCCAGTCGATCCTCATAATTAAACATTGCACCGGGGGCGCTGAAGTGCGTTTTTCCTCTTTCTTTCAATTTTCTCCATGGACAAAAAGAATACGATCATAGGTATCCTGATGATTATTGGCGCCTTCGGACTGATGTTCTGGCAGGCATCGCTGGTACAGGAACAAGAACAGGAGATGGTTTCCGAGCAACAGGAAACCCGTGAACTGGCCCGCGAGCCGCTGCCTGCGGAAGCTCCTGAAATTCGTGAGGCCCCTGCCGCCTATCAGGAAAGCACTTTTTCCGCCGAAGAAGTGGTAAGCCCGGCTCCAGCAGCCGCTTCCGATGAGCCCGGGCTCTTCACGGTTGAAACGGCTGAAGAGATTGCAGTGCCCTTGGAGGCGGCCAGATCGGGGGACGAGTCCCTCTATGTCATTGCCAACGACTATATCCGGGTGACTTTCACCACTCAGGGTGGGGCGATCAAGAAAGTTGAGTTTATCGGGCGTGCGGCGGATGGCCGTCTCCAGTACCCCGCGACCTTGGGCTCCGATGAACCGTATGCATTCAACGACATGGCAGACCGCCCCGCATTGTCGATTGCACTCTCAACTCCGGAAGGGCAGCCGATTCCTTATGATCCGAATTTCCGGATGGTCAATCAAACGGGAACGACGATCCAGTTTGCTTACACCTCCCCTGAGGGCGGTACGATTATCCGTGGCTATGAAGTGCCGACTGCTGAGCAGGAAATTGACCCTTACGTCATCACCCATGCTACCCGTTTTATTAACAAAACGGAGAGCCCGCTGAACCTTAGCCGTCTTTATGTGAACCTCGGGAGTGCTCCGCCCACTGAAGGTGATATTTGGCGTGAGTACGTGAACTTCGGGTATTTCGATGGGCGCAAATCCAAATTCATCAAGATCAAGGAACTGACCGGCAGCAAAGGGTTTCTCGGTTTTTTTGGTAAAACTGAGCAGCCTTATTACCCCTTGCCCAATCAGAAGGAGGATGTTCCCTCAAATATCGTCTGGGCTTCCGTGAAGAACCAGTTTTTTGCTGCGGTCCTGACTCCCGATTCTCAGACCCTCGGCTCGGGTATTTTCATGCGCTTGGTTGATTTCGGGCCTTCCATTGAAGATCCGACCATGCGTGAAGGCCTGACTGGCAGTCTTGAGTTCAATCTGGGCCGTATCCCTTCCGGAGAGGAGAAGGTGGTCCGCATGAGTTATTACGTCGGACCGAAGGAATACACCCGCCTGCAAAGCCTCGGGCAGCAACAGGACTTGGTGATGCAGTTTGGTTTCTTTGGGATGATCTCCAAAATCCTGCTCGTGATCATGATCGGGGTCCACAGCATGCTTGTTCCGGTAGCCCCGCTTTGGGCTTGGGGTTTCACGATTATTCTGGTCACCGTGCTGATCAAACTTTGTCTCTGGCCTCTGACTCAAGTTCAGGTGCGCTCGGCCAAGCGGATGGCGAAAATCCAACAGCCGATGAAGGAGTTGCGGGAGAAGTACAAGGACAACCCGCAGAGAATGCAGCAGGAAACCATGAAGCTCTTCCGCGAGCACAAGGTGAACCCGGCGGCCGGTTGTCTGCCCCTTCTGATTCAGATCCCGATCTTCATTGCACTTTTCTATATGCTGCGAACGGCTTCCGAATTGCGTTTTGCCCCGTTCCTCTGGATTCAGGACCTGTCCGTGTCCGACACCTTGACGCATATCGCCGGGTTCCCGTTGAATCCGCTGCCGATCATGATGGCATTCAGTATGTTCTTTCAGATGCGGATGACTCCGATGCCGACGGCGGATAATTTCCAGCGGACGCTTTTCCAGTTCATGCCATTCATCTTCCTGATTTTCTGTTACAACTTCCCGGCTGGTCTGGTGCTCTACTGGACCTGTCAGAATCTACTGACTATTCTCCAGCAGTGGCTGACCAATCGTCGCAAGGACGAGGAACCGGCGGTGGAGATTGCCGCGGCTACCCCTGCTAAATCCGGAGGAGGCAAAGCAGGCAAGGGAGCCAGGAAGAAAAACTAAGGCTTGCATCAGGCCGTTTTAAGGGTTTTTCGGGAACGGTTATTCATTTCAACGAATCATTACCATGGCAGGACATTCCAAGTGGGCTAATACGAAAAGGCACAAGGCGGTCATTGACGCCAAACGTGGCAAGATCTTCAGCGTTATATCCAAGGAAATCACTATTTCCGCACGCATTAGTGGGGGAGACCCTGCCTCCAACCCCCGATTGCGTACGGCCTTGCAGAAGGCGAAGTCTGCTAATATGCCCGCAGATAATATTGACCGGGCGATCAAGAAGGGAACCGGGGAACTGCCAGGTGCGGTTTATGAGGAACTTGTTTATGAAGGCTATGGTCCGGGTGGTGTCGGCGTCATTGTGGAAGTGACCACCGACAACAAGAACCGCAGTGCCTCCGAGGTTCGCAGTACTTTCACCAAGGCTGGTGGTAATCTCGCCGGTGCCGGTGCTTTGGCATTCAATTTTCAGCGTAAGGGGCAATTCCTGATCGCATCGGAAAAGATAAGTGAAGAGGCTTTGATGGAACTGGCCATTGAAGCCGGAGCGGAGGACATCCGTAATGAAGGCGACCATTTTGAGGTGATTTGCGAGATCAACGATTATGATCAACTCAACAAGGCTTTCGAAGACAAACAGATTGAGCCCGATTCCTCTGAACTGGCTTACCTCCCCAACAATCTGGTGGAAGTCAGTGATCCCGAAGTCGTCAAACAAGTACTCCGCTTGACCGAGAATCTTGAGGATCTGGATGATGTTAAAGCGGTCTGGTCGAATTACGACATAGATGAGAAGCTGTTGAACGGGTGAAGGGGTAGGCTGTAGGGACTTGCTCCAGAAGGGAGATGTAATGCCCCAGGGGGTGGAGTTTTGAGGTGTCTATATTAAAGATTCCTGAATAACTAAGTGTCATTCGTCTTAATTCTAATCCTAATCCTCACTCAAACCAATTGAGGAAGAATGAATTGCGGTAGGAACGGGTTATTCACTGAGAGGCAATGCTCCACCTTCCTACCCCTTCGATAAACTCGGGGCGGGAAAGGCGGCTACGTAGCTACGCTCGCCAGCGCTGAGCCTGTCCCGTGCGAAGCCGAAAAGGTCGAAGGGTGAGCAGCGTGGCTTGGATGGAGGCTACGCTGAACTACCGACCAGGCTGCGGACAAAGGA
>CAZCJJ010000058.1:0-3529 GCA_964499045.1 uncultured Opitutales bacterium
TCAGACCGCACCTGGGTTTTCTCAAGAAAACGGCGTGGAATCACGTCGAGCGGTGTCTCAGGAAGCCGCAGAACGGGCTGATGGTAAGGCTGTGGCCACATGCCCATGACGTGGAGCGTGGCATCCATCTATGCATCGCTGACCGTAAAAAAGTGACTGGACGATCTCATTTGTTGATCAAAAAGCACCTTGATCAAGGGCTTTGGCTTACTGATCTTGGCGAACATGGCATGATGTTCTTCACTAATTCGATGAAACGGCCAGATATTGTTATGCTTGCCGGAACTGCGACATTCCAGCCTCCACCCAGCCAGAGAATCACCAATTGCGGCCTATATGTTCATACCTTTGAGTTCGACCCGAAGGGGACAGTGGACGAGATCAAGGAGGTATTAGCCGAGCAAATTGGCTGGTGCTTCGGCGGAAAAAAGCCCACGCACACGACCATCGGGCAATTATACCAAGAGTTATGCTCATACCCCGATTTCCGAGGTGTCGAGGCCGTATGGAGTGGGAACAAATCACTTCATATTCACTTTTTGTTTGATCTGAAGCATCTTGCTCCGACCAAGTTTGACAACCGGGGCCATGAGCTCGTGTCCGCCGATACACTTGATGTGCCTGACGACTTGCTCCGCCCTGGGCTGCAAGATGCCTGGGATCGTCTTGCTCCACAGGTTGAGGGCATCTTGGACATTGGACTGTCAGCTGACCCAGCCCTCCGTCAGCCAGAAAGTTTCAGACGATTGCCGTGGGGGATTCGATTGGCTGAAAAAAACAACTTCTTTGGTTTTTCGGAAGGGACGCCGATTCCGCAAATCGTCCTATTCTCGATGTTTCGCAGTCACGCCAAAGCCCCCAACGAGTATCGCTGTCTGCATCGGGCTGAGGCTTTTTTTAATCTTGCTGCGAGAGGGCCACTGTCTCGTCCCCGCAGGTCCACCCGAACTACGACGAACACTCTGACAGCAGACGAGCAAAACAGTTTTCTCGAAGCCCTCTCCGGTCTCTGTTACCGGAGTTGGGGAAGCCCGGTTGACCATCCCCGACCCGCCAGCCTACACAGCGGTTCAACTGGGTTCGAAGTCCGTTTTTTCAATAATGAGCACGATCAGACGCCCTCATCGGTCATGAGCGGCGATCACAACAAATTGCTCATCCATAGTTCCGATCCCAAAATGCGATGCCGCAATTACCTGTTGCCGCTGTCGGCGGACGAACTCGTTGAAGCGTTTCTCCGAACCGGCGACCTGGGCGGTGACCTCATCCAGCAGCGATCACGCAAACTGATCGAGCAGATGGCTCTAGGCCCCGATAACCCGGATGTATGGAAGCCATCTCGGAAGCCGCCAGACACGCCCGAGGCTCTGCGGGCGGCTATTTCGCAGGCCATTCCGGTTGTCGCCCTGGCCAACTCATTTTCAGCTATCTTGACCCCCGAAGGAGCAGGCAAGACCACATCGTTGCTCAACGCCATGATCACGTACCATGAGCCCGAAAAAGGCTTCATGATGTTCGCTGCCCGGAGCTACGAGCAAGCCGAGGAGAAGTGCGATCAGTTCAACCGGATGTTCCCGAACTCTGGTTTCCACGGCATCGTTCTTCGTTCCTTCAGCGACACCTACACCTCTTTGGTTCCAGAGGGTCGCCGGGTGACCGCTTTGGATGCTGCGGCGGCTGGTGCATCGTCGCTTCTTCGGCATATCTATGCCACAGACCCAGAGGTGGTAAGTCTGTTGGAGCAGCATAAAAAGGCATTTTGGGACGCATTAAAACTTCCACCAAAGACAATCGCGGGCAAGACCCGTACCCTGAAGAAGGTGCCTGTTTTCTTTACTGTCCATTCGGTGGCACAAAAGTGGCACCAATCCGGCGGAACACGATTCTGGCTGCATCCAAAGTATAAAAATTTCCAGGAGGCATCAGGCGAGCATCGGGAGGCACTGCGGCAACAAATCGAGGCCTTTACCCGGCTGCAATGGCTTATCCACGATGAGGTTTCTGCAGACGACCTTCTGTTCCGAGCATCGGAGACAGAGGTTGGATGGTGCAAATCGGCAGAGCAGAGGCTTGAGGGGAGCTGGCAACAGGCATCCCCCCAACAGCGTCTCGCAGCCTATCAGCAGCAGCAGGTAGACCTCGCAGTCAAAATAAGTTTTGAGCGATGTTCAAGCATTCTTGATACTGGGTTCACACCTGATGATATCTACGTCGCAAATGCCGCGACGGAGCCTTTCGGTCGAGGGACACAAAATGCATACGCCAAGGCGACGGGACAAAAAGCATATGTAAAACAGAGAGATTGGTTTGCCAATCATGAGCGAACCACTTTGTTGACCACAGAGCACCGCATCTTCGCCATCCTTGATTCGCTGGCCACGAAGATAACCGCCAGTCAGCAGGTAGAAGAACCGACCAGGACGTCAGAATTGGTTTCTGGTGGAGGGATGATGGCGGTGCCCGCCACTATGAAAACCAAACCTCCTATCTGTTTGTTCAACTTCGACCTGCCGGAAGTGTTTCCATCGGAGACCATCAAGGTGGGACTTCAACAGGATCCGAGGGCGAGCAAGGACAAGCTTAACGATCTCATCGACGATCTTCGACGGACCTATCCAGGATGCCTGTTCATCACGGATATGGCGAAGGGTGCTGACATCACGACGCACGAGAAAGCCAAAGGGAGTAATGCCTTCACATGTTCCGGTGTCACAACTGTCAGCATCTACACCTATCTGTCCGTCCCACAGTATTCCAACCTTCTCATCGAGAACGCCTTCACCCATCGCTCAGACATGACGCGACTCTGGTACCTCGACCGCTTTAACCAAACCTGTGGCAGAACGCTCGGATTCAGGTATTCGTGTGGCACGCCTACGTATGCAGTCATGTCGCCGAACCTCTGGCGTGAGATCGGCGTGACGCTAACGATGAGGAGCCGATACCGCCCCTGGTAAGCGTCTGCTTCAGAACACGGACGTTCTGATGGCTTAAACACGACCAAGGTTCCTCGCATGTCAGCCGGGCACCGAAACCGGTCAAAGATTCCATCCTGGTTGTCTCCATATCCACCAAGGAGATAGCAGGATGACTTCTCAAAAGTCCAAAGAACTCAATGCGGCGGAGGAATACCTCCGCCGGAAGCTCGGAATCTCCCACCCGCAGGGCAGGTGGGATGGATCTCGCTGGTACCTCGCCGACGACGAATGTTCTGTTTGCTGCATCGGCATCCGTCCGCCATCCGCAAAATGGCCGTATAGCCAGCGGGACCATGGCCGGACCCTCAAGCATGTGGCTCAGCTCTATCGGGTGAATGAAATGGAACTGCGGGAGTGCCTTGTCCGTGTGCAAGTGATCATGGTCGCCAAAGCTCTGATGTGGCTGAAAGATCGGGGTGTGGTTGCCTGCCCACCCAACGGCAAGACCGTCCTTTATGAGGGGGGCGGCACGATCACCATGGCGACGGACGATAAGGAGCTTGCTCTTCTGGTCCGCCTGAAGTTCTGAGGGGGACGCCATGAATATTGCT
>CAZCJJ010000058.1:3539-18746 GCA_964499045.1 uncultured Opitutales bacterium
CCGACGGCCAATGCTGATGACCGCGTCCTCTTCCGACCGCCGTCGAAACTGACTCCGACCTTTTAGCGTAGCTGAATATGTGGAATTCGGAGGGGGACGTACTTAAAAAGTATTGAAGATCAGGCGGCGACTAACCGCTGGGTTCGCTCCTCCTCCGTCAGTTTCAGGTCGCTGGCGAGCCGTTCCACCACATCGCTTATCCGAACTCCCCGTCGGCGGCGGCCCGGAGCACCGGCAGCACAAGGGTCTGAAAGTCGGGAACCGTCATGGAACCGGCATCTCCCATTTTTCCCTGTATTGTTTGAGCTTTTCGTATGAGCCCATACTGCCCCGGAAAATTGACCTTCTTCTTGTGATTGTGGAAATGTAAGTGCAGCAAACGCCACGAATCTGGAAACCCGCTCATCGATATATGCTCAACCAAACTTAATGTAGGGAACAAATACGCCTCCATTTCGGATGCTATGTTCACAACTACAGCAGTCCAATCAGAGTGATCATCGGAGCTGAAGCCTGGTAACGGGCTCTGCGGGCCGCTGGGTATGCCCATGTTACGTCGGTGCCGCTGGCACCCTTCACCCGCAGCACTCTGTTTTCAGAGCCTTTCCTTGCGAACCAATCCCAGCAGCAGAGTTTTCAACTGAGTTGTTAAAAGTTCCGCACAGCCACCCGTTTCTTGTTAGCCCCTGCTCTACATGAAGTTCGGCAACTCAGCCAACCATTTGCTTTAGTGGTAGCGTCACATTTACCGCCTCGACAGAATTAAACAGGCTGCCCAGCCCACTCTCCGGCCAGGGCTTCGGCTTGCTCCAGAACCAACTTAATGGCCCCATCGGCCAGGTCGGGCGGATAGCCGTATTTCTTTAAAATCTTCTTTACCAGCAATCGGATACGGGCTCGGGCCGCGTCGCTGTGCATCCAATCGACGCTGGTTGAACTGCGAACGCCGTTCAAAAGCTCCTGGGCAATCACGGCGAGACTCTGGTCGCCCATCACGTCGCGGGCAGAGTTGTTTTCGGCCAGGGCTTGGTAAAAGGCCCACTCATCGGGCGTTAGCCCCAATGCTTCCCCTTTGGCGTTGGCAGCCTTCAGGTCTTTGGCAAGCTGGATCAGCTCTTCCAGCACCTGCACCGTGGTCAAGGCGTTGTTGTGATAGCGGGCGATGGCAGCCTGCAGGCGGTCGGTAAAGGCTCTTTGCTCCACCACGTTGGTTTTCAAGCGTGAGCGAATTTGTCCGTTGATCAGCTTTCGCAGGGCTTCCAGGGCGAGGTTTTTCTTTTCCATTTGCCGGACGTCTTCGAGAAATTCGTCGGACAAAATGGAAATGTCGGGGCTATCCAGACCGGCGGCCTCTAGGATATCGACAATCTCGGTGGAAACGACCGCCCGGCTGATGATCTGCTGAACGGCGAACTCGGTTTCCCGTGGGCTTTTCTTGCTGCTGCTATCCGTCTTGACCAAAGCCGCCCGCACGGCCTGGAAAAAGCCGACTTCGTCGCGGATTTCCCTTGCCTCATCGCTGGCCGCTGCCAGGGCAAAGGCCTTGGACAAGGCCACCACCGCATCGGCATAAAGCCGCCAGGCTGCTTTTTTCTCTTTGTCGGTTTTGGCCTTTTCGGCCTGCTGCCGTTGGATCTCTAGGACCCATTCCATCGCCCCAGCAATGGCGTGCAACCGCTGACCAGGGGTGCCTGTCACGCCCAAGCTATAGTCAAAGCCATGATAGATATCGCGGACGATCTCGTAGGTTTCCAACATCACCGCGATGGCTTCGGCCTCGTCAATCCCGGCGTTATCCCGGTCGCCTTCGGAATATTCGGCCAAAGCATTTTTCAGATTTTGAGCAAGCCCGATGTAGTCAACGATCAGCCCGCCGGGCTTGTCGCGAAAGACCCGGTTCACCCGAGCAATGGCCTGCATCAGACCGTGCCCCTTCATCGGTTTGTCCAGATACATGGTGTGCATGGACGGGGCATCAAAGCCGGTGAGCCACATATCGCGAACGATCACCAGCTTGAGCGGATCTTTGCTATCACGGGCCCGCTCGGCCAACAATTCCCGCCGTTTTTTGCCGCCCACATGCTGCTGCCAAGGGGCCGGATCACTGGCGGTGCCGGTCATAACGATTTTCAACACGCCTTTATCGTCATCGTCGCTGTGCCAGTCGGGCCGTAGCGTGATGATCTGGTCGTAAAGATCAACGCAGATCCGGCGGCTCATGCAGACGATCATCCCCTTGCCGTCCAGCCCAGCAAGACGAGCCTCGAAGTGCTCGACGATATCCTGAGCGACCATCGCCAGCCGTTTTTCCGTCCCCACCAGAGCCTCAACCCGGCTCCACTTGCCTTTTAGCTTTTCTGCTTCCTCGTCGTCTTCATCGTCGATCAACGCGTCGATTTCAGCGTCGATGTCGAGGTCTTCGTCGGAGTCCAGTTCGATCCGGGCAAGGCGGCTTTCGTAATAGATGGGCACTGTCGCCCCGTCTTCGACCGCCCGCTGAATGTCGTAGATGTCGATATAGTCGCCAAAAACGGCAGGCGTATTGACGTCGGCGGCCTCAATCGGCGTGCCGGTAAAGCCGATATATGAGGCATTGGGCAAAGCATCCCGCAGGTGCTTCGCGTAGCCATAGGCTATTTCACCGGTTTTTTGTCGCACTTTGGCTTTCAGGCCGTATTGGCTGCGGTGGGCTTCGTCGGCAATCACCACCACGTTGTGGCGGTCGGTTAGCATCGGGTGAGCATCGCCGTCTTCGGGCATGAACTTTTGCAGGGTGGTAAAGATCACCCCACCCGACGGAACCGCCAGCAGAGTTCGCAAGTCCGCCCGGTTGCTGGCCTGTTGCGGCGTCTGCCGGAGCAGGTCTTTACAGCCGCTAAAGGTGCGGAAAAGCTGGTCATCAAGGTCGTTGCGGTCGGTGATCACCACCAGCGTCGGGTTGACCATCGCCGGTTCAGTGATCACCCGCCCGGCGTAAAAGGCCATCAGCAGGCTCTTCCCTGACCCCTGGGTGTGCCAGATGACACCAACCTTGCGGTTCCCTTGGCGGGCCGAGGCCTCTATCGTCTTGGCGAGGGCATGGCGGACGGCGTGGAATTGGTGATAACCGGCGATTTTCTTAATAAGCTTCGAGCCGTCATTCTCGAAAACCACATAGCCCTGTAGGAAGGCCAGTAACCTTTGCGGATGGAAAATCCCCGCTAACAAGGTTTCGAGTTCAGGGGCTCCCTTGCCCAGGATGGCCGAGCCGTCGGTGGTCCGCCAGGGCATAAAGCGTTCTTCGTCCGCCGTCAGCGAGCCAACGCGGGCCTGTAGGCCATCAGAGGTGACCAGGAACAAGTTTGTGCGGAACAGGCTAGGGATTTCGGCCTTATAGGTCTGTAGTTGCTGAAAGGCCGCCTGAATGGTCGCCTCTTCACTGCCGGGGTTTTTCAGTTCGATTACCCCCAGCGGTAGACCATTCACAAAGACTAATACGTCGGGGCGGCGATTATGCTTATTTTCGATGATGGTAAACTGGTTCACCGCCAGCCAGTCGTTAGCCGAGGGGTTGGTGAAATCGACCAGAAACGCCGTTTGCCCCGCAATGGCCCCATCGGCCTGCATCACTTCAACGTCCACGCCATTGCTGAACATCAAATGCAGGCGGCGGTTTTCCTCGATCAACGACGGCGAGGCGGTATCGTGAACGGCGTTGATCACCTCCTCGATGGCTTCTTCGGGCAGGTGGGGATTGATCCGCACTAGGGCATCCCGCAACCGGTCAACCAAGATTACGTCGCTGTAAGACCGCCGTTCCGGGGTTGGGCCTTCAGGGGCAATCTGGGGGCCAGATAGGACCGTATAGCCCAACGCCTGCAACCATTCCAGGGCGAGGTCTTCAATCGCGTTTTCGGTGATGATCTGCATAATGGACCTTTCCAATAGGGGCCACCCAAAAAAACGCGGCAGGCTATTTGGTTGTTTTTAGACGTTCTTCTATCGCAAGGAGAAGGCCTTCAATGCACTGGTCATGGTCTCCATTGTACCAAATTGGTACAATGTTAGCCTGAGCCAGCTCTCTTTTTACATGCCTTACATTGACGCCTTCATAGTGCGGTAGAAAAGCAAAGTGTCGGCAGAAATCTTGCCTCCGCCTATCGCTGTGGATTTGACGCATTGCTTTGATAGTCCGGTCAATATTTAAGCTGCACCCTATAAAGAGAAGAGGGTTTTGTGTAATAGCCGAGATGGCGTCTATGACCGCCTGATTATTTTCATAGGCACGGTCATATTCGCTTTTGGTCAGCACGCGATTGCGAGCCGTGGCCGCTTTCCCATGCAAATAGAGAAGGACCCTTTCCTCTGCGATCAGACGTTTGGGAAGTTCTTCTGCTTGCTGACCGACCAGGGTATCTTCGAAAGGAATTTCTGCTTCGCGATAAACGTCTTGAATAACGCGGTCAAAGTTTGTCGTTATGACACTTCCCTGAAAGAACCTGGGGAATGACCGAACCACACCATCAATCCGTGGCCTTGGCCCAAAGGTCATCTCTATTTCTATATCAAATGCCTGCTCTGGAAGATTTTCATATAAATACTGAGCGGCTTCTTCATAGTCTCCATTTTTTATATATTCATTTATTGTATCTTCGGAGCATTCGGCTTGGTCGCAAAGATGATAGAGAAACTCCGTCCATAGCGGATAGCCACTTGGTTTAGAAATGCCCGCCCCCAGAAATGGCAAGACCCGCTGAGTCCGAAAGGCCAGGCAGAGAGCATTAAAGGCATCGTTGTTCGAACGATCATCTTCCAGCATGGCGACGGTATCATCAATAAGAGACCGCTCGCGATCCGCGTTCCATTGCACAAAGGAATCTTTGTAAGCAATATCATCACCCAGAAGGATGGAGAGGGGTTCTAACTCCAGCGTTCCAATACAAACATTCCCCGTTTCTTCACTGACCGAAGCAGTCAGTTCTTCTTCAAATCTCTCATACAGATACTTCATTGCCCAACCCCCCGCAGGATGGCTTCGCCATCGCGAAGCCGGAGTTCTCCGGACATCAACTTCGGTAAAAGCAGGTCGCGGAGGGCGGCTAGGGTTTGGTTTTCAATGCTGTTAGCTATCTGCTTGTCTATTAGCGGCTGCAGAATGCTCGACATGGCCGATAAGAGAGGAGCACTCGGAATCACTACTTTTGCAGCCGCAAGATGCCCTCGCTGAATATGGCCCATCGTTGTAGCCTTTGATGCGGCGATCCGCTGAAATTCAGGAAGATGATGATTAACCCAAAGATAATAGAACCATTTTGGGTATCTATCGGATGTCACCTTAAAAAGGTGTTGGTTTAAGGCACCCGCTCCATATGACCATAGGGTCGTCATGAGCGTCCCTGACCACGAAAAAAGAACGTCGCCATCTGTAATGATGTATTTCTCGGGAACACTCAATGCCGCCCGGCCTGTCTTCGCTGATGGACCTGACCGAAGTTCAGAAATCTTGATTACAGGCAGTGATGGCTCATCAGATTCTGCCGGGTATTTTTGGAGAGCAAGGCCATTTAGGAAGTCTGCAATGTGATCAAGTGACTCCTCACGCCACCCCACCGGCAGCCCATCGTCCCCGAAGGCATCGGGGAACAGGGCGGCGGTTTGGGCGTCCATGTGGGTGGGGGCCTTGCCTGCGGCCTTGGCATGAACGGGGTCAAAGTCGATAAACCACGACTTAAACACCGCCCGAGCCATCGCCTCCAGCGTCTCGCTCATGCGGCGGTTTAGGTCGATCTTGTCGTCTAGGGGACCTAGAATTTCGACTATGGCGTCTTGTACGGCCAACGGCGGTAGAGAGAGCCTAAACTCTTTGATCTGCCGCCCACTGATGTGGGGAACGGCTGTACCGGTCTGGGTGCCAAGTACATAGTCGGTGAACGATTTGCTGCCGACTATGTACTTAAGATATTGCGTTCTTAAATATTTACTGCCCCTAAGGCGAGCAACTCGTTGTACAAGGAGGCATGGGAGATCAGAGTTCGTGACGGCAGCATATTTTAGCCCGGCCTCAATCCAAGGGCGGTCCATAGCCAGGACAACATCATTCTCTTCAAGCCAGTAATTAGTAACATCATGCGTCATATTGGCGGGCCAGCGTCTCACACCCTCCCACTTCAAGGTTCCTTGGCCGATATTATCCCCACGAAGCAGTTTCACGGCCTCAACATCGGCGGTATAGGACTTGCTCTTGAATGGCCATCCCGTCTGAAGGTCTACGACATCACCAAGCTGCACTACCGGCCAATTCATTACGGGCTCTCCACTCTCTTCAAATTGGCCATGATGCAATCTTGCAGGTCAGATGCCTGTTCGAATTGTGCCGCCAGTTGCTCTCGCAGAGCCTCAAACCGCTCTTCAAACGGCACGTCATCCTCTTCTGCTTCAGCAGCCCCGACATATCGCCCTGGCGTCAGGACATGCCCGTGCTCGCGGATTTCCTCCAGGCTGGCGGCCTTGCAGAATCCCGGGACATCCTCGTACTCACCCCGCCGGTCTATGGCGTCCTTTTCACCCCGCCATGCGTGGTAGGTGTCGGAAATCTTTTGGATATCCTCGTCGGACAATTCCCGCCGGGTGCGGTCGACCAGATGGCCCATTTGGCGGGCGTCGATGAACAGCACTTGCCCCTCGCGGCCCCGGAAGCCGTTTTGTTTCTTGCTGCGGCTGAGGAACCACAGGCAGGCGGGAATTTGCGTCGAATAGAACAACTGCCCCGGCAGGGCGACCATGCAATCGACGATATCATCCTCGACCATTGCCTTACGGATGTCGCCTTCGCCCGACTGCTGCGACGACATCGAGCCGTTGGCCAGCACCACCCCTGCTGCTCCGGTGGGCTTTAAGTGATGGACGATATGTTGCAGCCAGGCAAAGTTGGCGTTGCCCGCCGGGGGTGCCCCATACTTCCAACGGACATCCTCGGCCAGTCGATCGCCGCCCCAGTCGGAGCTGTTAAACGGTGGGTTGGCGAGGATGGTGTCAAATTTCATCGCCTTGAATTCGTCGGCGTGGAACGAGCCTTCGTTGTTCCACCGAATGTCGGCATCAATCCGCCGCACCGCCATGTTCATTCGGGCGAGTTTCCAGGTGGTGTTATTCGACTCCTGGCCATAGATGGCGAGGTCGCCAATGCGTCCGCCGTGGTGCCGCAGGAACTTGTCCGACTGAACGAACATCCCCCCCGACCCACAGCAGGGATCATAGACGCGGCCCTTGTAGGGCTCGACCATTTCCACCAGCAGCTTAACCACCGATTGCGGCGTGTAAAACTCGCCCCCCCGGCGGCCTTCGACGCCCGCAAAGCCGTTCAGGAAGTACTCATAAACCCGCCCGAACACGTCGCGGCCTTTGCCGTCGTCGCCGGTCATGGTCAGCTTGGAAAACGCGTCAATCAGCTCGCCCAGCATGGTTTTGTTCAGGCTGGGGCGTGCGTAGTCTTTGGACAGGACGCCCTTTAGGCTGGGGTTGGCGGATTCCAGGCCCCGCATGGCGTCATCAATCAGCGTGCCGATGGTCGGTTGCTTGGCGTTGGCTTGCAGCTTTGACCAGCGGGACTCTTCGGGCACGAAAAAGATGTTGGCGGCGAGGTATTCGTCGATGTCTTCGGGGTCGGACAGGTCGTCCGCTTGCAGTTCGGCGTACTTGGCTTCGAACGCCTCGCTGATGAACTTCAGGAAGATCAGCCCCAAGGCGACGTGCTTGTACTCCGAAGGCTCCATGTTGCCCCGCATCTTATCCGCTGCGGTCCAGAGTTCTTTTTCAAAGCCAATGGTGGCTCCGTTACTGGACGGACGGGGCGAACGAGCCATGGTTGGAAAATCCTTCATCTCAGATAGGGGCAGCTTAAACGGTGGGCTGAACCCTACCGCAAACGTTAAATCCTCGCCAAGCAGAATGAACAACCTTTGATCTGCAAAGGCTCGCCGCAAAGAGCAAAGGTTATCGCCGTCTGTGATGCTGCGGATGGACCAAATGCCATCGTGCCGCTGGGCCGTTTTCATCCTGGTGTTTGTGAGAACGGTCAAAGGTTCAAAGGTGACCAAAGATCACATCAGGTAACACGCTTATAAGGCTGCTGTTTCACAAACCATTTTCAAAATCTTAAAGCAATCACATTGGATTTATAGAACAGCATTAGATCACATCATGATCCAATGAAAGATGCCGACATATTTTCAACGCGAAGAAAGATAGTTCAATCGAACAGGATTGAAAATTATCTTCACAATCAACTATGAGAATTGTGGAAGTGATCGATCCTTGGTGAGGTCACTTCTTATTATGTTTCGGGACTCTAAACACACATAGCCGGGGTAATGCATGATTATTTCAAAGAAGATCTTCGTGGCGTTGGGTGCGGTTGCGTCAATTGGCGTGGGGGCGAATGCAATGGCCTCAACGCAAACCTACAGCGTTTCTATTTCATGCCCAGGACAACCCAAGATTATCGAGCAAATCGGGGCGGGAACGCAGTCTCAGGCCATCCAAGTGATGAAAAAACGGTATCCAGGTTGCATGGTCTACGTTGAATCTCCCCCCAAACGTGTTTCGCCGACCACCCGGTAGGGGAAGATCATGTTCGTCATATTGCAGAATACGACCAGCCGAGACGTGAAGGGGGTCGCGACCTCCTTTGATTGGCCCGCGTTTTTCTCGCCGCTGATCTTTGGCATCCCGCATTTTCTGCGGGGAATGTACCCGATTGGCGGCGTCCTGATCGCCCTGAATGTCCTGTTCCTGTACCAATCGTCAGGGTCATTCTCAGAGGGTGAAGTGCTTGTAATCGCACTGTTTCAACTGCTCTTTTGCCTGGGCTTTGGTTTGTATTTGGGCTTCACCGGTCGGCAGCACTACGTCAAACATTTGCTCAAGAATGGCTATGACTTTGCGGACCCCGAGGCCGAAGACACCGTCGCCGCAAAAAAGCGATGGGGCATCCTGTAATGGTTGGGCGAATGGTGGTGGTCGCCCTGTGTTTGTTGCTGTCTGCCTGCTTCGAAATTGATGCATCGTCGGAGGTACACGACGACGGCTCTGTCACCAGTCACACCGAAATAGCGGTATTACCTATCTATCTGGACGAGTTGCAGAAATTTGCCCGCAATGTTCGCAGCAAAGGAATAGACGTTGCGGTCACTACGCGGGCAGATGGGTACTTCGTTGCTTCGTGGGATCAAGACGGCATGCCGCTGAGCAATGACTGGTCGTGTTCAAATCGCCTGCTCTGGACGCAGTGCAAATTTCGCTTTTTTCGCGATTTTTCGGATGATTTGGCGAAGTTGCCGCCGCAATTCGTGACCGAAATGTCCGATTACGTCCCGAAGCTGGCGTTCAGACTCTATCTGCCCGAAGGAGCCACGGTCATTGAAAGCAACGCCGGGACCATTACGGACACACTGGGTATTCCAACGCTGATTTGGGAACAGCAGGCGGATCAGGGTCCGTTCGATCTCCACTTTGAGGTCAGGCTGTGAATGATCCGACGCCTCGTGATGCCGCAACTGCATGCGAACGCATCGGGAACGTATTTTCAGGCATGCTGTGCCATGTGCGAGCGAGGCTCAGTCGTACGGAACGGCTGACAAACGACCGAAAAATGGTGGGGTGCAATCGTGATGCTGAAAAAATCCCCCCGATCTCCAGGTCCTAATAAAAATCTATTAGAAGGGCGAGATGGGAGTGATTTTCGAAAACGGCATGTCCTTATGCACCCCGTGAACTGCATTTGCAGCATGTTTGATAAATACAATCATGCTGAATCTAAAGGAATTATCCGAATCACTGCAATCAGTCGGAGCCGTCAGAAATCAACAGGGAGTGTCCGCCCTCGCAGGGCGTAGACCGTCATGGCTGTCGTCAACACTTGCCCACGGACGCCGACCAAGTACATCTGCCCTGCTTACTATCACCCACAACCTCAAGGAGATTGCATCCAAAACCATCAGTGCGGCGAATGAGACCGATGACATAGCACAAAGCGATGCCTATCGGGCTGGTGCTGCGATCCTGCAAGGTTGGATTCAGGCGATTGAAAGTGAACTAACCAGAAGGATCCAATACCATGAAACATAGACAAAATCCGCTGTTCTTGATGCCCGATATGATCGGGGGGCTACCACCATCTGTTGACATGTGGCACGTGCGGCGACGCCCCCGTATTGAGTGCGTCGAGGCAGAAAATCACCCGATCGAACTCGATTATGACGATCCGGCTCTTCATGACCTGATCGATGTGGTTGGTAAAGAAAATTTGACTGAATTTGGTCAATCCGTCGGCGGTGGCTTTCGGATGGTTGAGCTGGTTGGTCTGATTGATGACCCAGAGGACCAGATCCCAATGTCCATGGCGAATGCTTCCCAACTGAATGTTCCCGCTTTACCTCTAGTCAGCACACGAACAAAATTGCTCGTTAATGCGTTGGCAACCATCGCCCTTCGCGGTCTCAGGGCAACCATCATCGGCCCCTATGAACACCCGATCTTCCTGCGACCACAGGAGAGGGAAAGTTTGCGGTGGTTGGGAAACAGAATAGTGAATAATAATTCCGTCAATGAAGTGATTGAAAAAGAACTTTGGTGGGGTGAAGTGCCAAAGGTCGGATTCACCATAATTGATAAAGACAATGAATGGAATGGCGGCACCCCTTGCCCCGCACTCATCATAGATTTATTTACTAATAATTATTGACATGAACTGCGAATCACGGAATCAATCAAAGTAACAATGGAGGTTATTTCTTTGAAGCTGAAGTTGATTGCAAAAGATCGCCCAAGTGCTGTTGAGCGACGGAAGCGTGATCCTCGGTGTGTTGTTATTGAAACGATCGACCTGCAAGTGCAGGCCATTCAGGCGGAAAAGGCCGGTACAGATTTTTCGGTGGAACGACAACGATACGTTACCGTCACCGAGAATGGCCGGGATCGGCGGGTCAAAAGTGTCGTTAACGCCCGGCCTAAGCCTTGGTGGTGGCACGAAGGCGGCATCTATTTCCTGCAGCCGCGTTTCGGCACCCATCTCATTGAGATCGCTGAAGGAAAAGGTACTATCGAGTGCGGGAAAAGCCTCGATGACGTTCTGGCCGTGCTGGCCACTCTTCGTGGCATGATCGAAAATGGCGAGCTGGACCAGCAAATCAACGCCGCTCGTGAGCGGGCCAAAAAGCGGTGATGAAACGTGCTTTCTATATGGCGGCGACTTTTGTGGTCGCCGCCATTTTGATATTTCCATTTTATTTGTATGCAGAAGAATTTTGGCATGACCAGCTGTCCCGGGAAGACTGGCAAGCAACAAAAGAACGGGAAGGCTGGATCAAGGAACAGGCCGCCGCCTGTATCCATGAACGGCAAAGGGTGAGCTCTGCCCACGGGCGTGCCGTAGCCTATCTCGACCAAAGAGATCGGACACTGGCCGGTGGATACGTCGGATCAGGCATCATTATGCGGGAAGAAAAGCGGATCCAGCGTATTTTTTACAAAGCCGCCGACGTAATCCAGACGATTAATTATTCTCTTGGGACGAGGGAAAATCCCGCCGCCGAATGCAAGGGTGCCGCAGATGCAGCAATCAAAGAAATCCAAACAATTATTCAGCGGTACCCTTGACCTCTTCTGCGGACGCAGTCAAAGCTTCTATCTTCGTCCTGACCTGCCGTAACCCATTGTATGGGCAGTTAATTGCCCGTTCCTCAAGGCCCAAGGATTGCAGGATCGCAAGTTCCGCTTTGCCGTGATTATCATCAATCCAAAACCACGGCTCAGGGTCAGCAAGGTCGATCGCATGGAGCTTTGACCGCCCCCAGCGGGTTGGCTTAATAGACAGTAGAAGTGGTTGAAGTTGCAGGTATCTGTGACGTCCCAGGATGGTTCGAAAGGCCTGTAAAATACGATCACTCGACCCAGAGCAGTCAACCCCCGTGAGCCAATGACAATTGGCCACCCCCAATGCCCAACCCAGAAACTCGTCGAGATGATCGGCAGCATCGTGGCCGATACGCCTATCGCCCTGTCGATTGACGATCAGGGTTCCCTCAACGTCTAAGAATAACTTCAACCACACCCCACCACATTTTTACTTAGGCTGTTTCTGCAACGCCCGGATTCCGCGTTCCAACCACTGATCTATCGGTTCGTCTACCTGACGTTCAGGCATTGCTGCGTGTAGTGCGTTGACTTCGTTGACGCTGAAAAACTCGGGTTGATTGGTCGAGAGGTTTATCTTCTGAGCAAGCTCCCTACGGAGCAATTCTCGCAGCATAGACTTCGCCATAAATACTCTAGTGTCTTCATCAAAAACAGTAAGGGGTTGACCGCGTTTAAACATTATCGTTCTCCTTTCGGGGTGCGGATATATTCTCTCATTTTTACTTGAGATATTGCCTTAAAGTTACTAAAAGCCGAGCGGCGGCGAGCATAGGCGATGGCCCGGCTATCCTGCTCACCCTCAGATTCTGAGCTCAGTGTATCTAGTGCGGCTTTTATGTACTCATTTTCCATGATGTCCCAATCAGATAGTCCTTCAATGACCGATAGCTTCAGATACAGAGCCTCAGCATCGGAGAACCAGTCCTTTTCGATCATTTCGTCGATCATCTCCCGTAACTTGCGAGGGGACGCACGGGCTGGCTCGGGTTCATCTCCCAATTCCTCTTCCAACACTGCAAGCTCTTTGATCAGGTCGTTGCACTCGTCATCGAAATAGGGGACTTCGACTATTCTTTTTTTTGTACCGGGAAACATTTTGATGAATTCTTGCCCCCAGGTCGACTGAAGGAAATCATCAATCCCTATCGCCGGGACCGAAGTTTGACCCCAATGAGCCGCAATGAGATCTTCTAATAAGGAAGAATCAGGATGGAATCCGGGGTCATTTCTTATTGCCAGAGATAATTTTGCAAGAGCCCGAAGTTGGTTGGTTGTTGGTTTCGGTTCATCGAACCAGCGGTCAGGGTCAAGGCCACATCTACGAAGATACCCATATCGATCGCCCGCACTGTCGAGCAGCTCCGCCAGGGGGATGATCATCGCATTGTTGAAGCTCTTTGTTTTTGGTATGGCCAACAATGGCAGGCAAGCGATGCAGTCATTGAGACTAAATTCCTCGGCTACCGGGGCCACACCGTCTGCTGCAACCAGCCATAATGGTCCCAGTTTTTCAACAATGGCCGCCGAGCCACTTCCTTTGCTGAAGGACTGATTTTCCATTCGTGCCATTAGGGCCTTTTCTGTTCGTCCGTCAGGCAGCCTGTCGCCGAGATTGTAACCGCGTTTAACAGAAGCACTACGATACCGATCTTGCTCTGCCCAGCGGACAAGCTTCTGATAGATAAGGTGGGACTTCGTCCGACCTCCATTCCTCGCTGTTGCCGGTATGACAACTAACCGTTTGACGATCACATCACGGTAGAAACCAAAAGCTCGCTCTAATACTTTTCGCCGTCGGGCCGACTTAAAGTTTTCAGCGACAGCAACAGGCACTTCAATTTCAATATAGGCATCGCTCTGTTTTTGAAGTCGGTCTCTGAACAGCAAATCATCTTTGCTGTTCATATACGACAGGCTTAATAGCATCCAAACTGAGAACGTCTCTCCGTTGATTGCGTCGGCAGGCATCCGCTCGAAATAAGCGATAACAGCAGCTGCCAACGAAAAATATGCTTTTGGGACGGGGCCGTCTGACATGTCGTTGATTTCCATCCTGTTTGTCTTTGCATAGAGATTATCAAGATGACTTCGACGAATGACAACGGGATCAAAGTTACCTCCCCAAATCAAAGGTCGGAAATTCCATCCTGGTGATCTCCATATCCAACACGGAGGTCAAAGATGGCTACTAAAATTGAATGGGCCGACCAAACCCTGAATCCCCAGGCGGGTTGCACCCGTCGTGGTGAGCCCTGCCGCCACTGCTACGCTCAGCGTCAGGCGTGGCGGCTCGACAACATGAATCGCCAGCTCTACAAGGGCGTAGCCAAAAAAACGGCTGAGGGCTGGAACTGGACTGGCAAGATTACCTTCGACGCCTCGATTCTGTCCAAGGCGACCAAACGGAAGAAACCGACCATTTGGTTCGTCAACTCGATGTCGGACCTCTGGCACGAGAAGGTGCCGCTGAGCCGCATTAAGACCTGCTTTGACGTCTTCGCCCAGTGCCCCCAGCAGGTCTTTCAGGTGCTTACCAAGCGTGCTGAACGTCTGGACACCGACGGCATGGGAATCGATTGGCCGAATAACGTTTGGCAGGGCGTGAGCGTAGGCGACCGCAAGGCCCTCTCGTACATCGACCATCTCCGCAACAGCAGGGCAAAAGTGAAGTTCATCTCCGCCGAGCCGCTGATCGAAGACCTCGGTGAGGTCAATCTGTCTGGCATCGACTGGGTGATCATCGGAGGGGAAAGCGGGTTGTCGCCGCGTCCGATGAATGAGGAATGGGCCGTTTCCCTCTTGGAGCAGTGCGTCGCTCAAGGCGTGAAGGTTTTTTTCAAGCAGTGGGGTGGACCGCTTGGTCAGCCCAAGCGGCCACACGTGATCAAGGGAGGGTATTGGCTCCAGTTCCCGACTGACCATCCCGCCGTGCTCCTCAAACGGGAAGAACTTGCTCGCAAATACGCCTCTGAGCCCGAACCGCTTTCAGCCTGAGTAAGTGATGGTCAGGGGGTAGACCTTGGCCACCTTCTGAGACAACATGGAGGACGACCATGAACGAGGACTTTATTGATCTCATCCGCCTGTCCGTGCACGCTTATCTGGGACGTGATGAAGATCATGTCGACTGTCGCGGTGGCCTCATCACACTCCTTGAAGTGATGAACCGGTACGACGGCTCAACCGACTTTCTCCACCTTCTTGATGCGTGTTTGACCTTAGGGGCTGAATGGGAGTTTGAGAAGATGCCGCCCTGGACACCGATTCCGCCTCCGCCCCAAGGCAACGTGTATGGGTTCGTCGATGTCAACCCTGTTCCAATCCATGCCCTCTTTGTTCAGAAGGCGTTCAGCACGCTCGTTCTGGACGATGAGGTGAGTGCCGTCATTCGCCAGCTTCCCTCGAACCTGATCGACAAGTTCACCGGCACAGAGGACACCAGGGGTGATGTCCTGTATTTTGACGGGGCAATTTCATTTCACCGCTCGACGTGATTCCACGCCGTTTTCTTGAGAAAACCCAGGTGCGGTCTGA
>CAZCJJ010000059.1:0-18710 GCA_964499045.1 uncultured Opitutales bacterium
GTTGTATCCGGATCAATGCAGTGCTTTCCAATGTGGCGGAGTTACGGGATATACTGAAGCTCGCCCGGCAGGACCTGTCGCGTAAAACGATTCTCTTTATCGACGAAATACACCGTTTCAACAAGGCGCAGCAGGATTTGTTACTTCCGGATGTGGAACAGGGGAATGTTCGTCTGATCGGGGCGACGACGCATAATCCGGGGTTTTACATTATTCCCCCGCTTCTCAGCCGCAGTCATCTTTTTCGTTTGGAGCCCCTTTCGGAGTCTGCCCTGGTGGAGGTTTTGCAGCGGGCCTTGGAAGATCACGAGCGTGGTCTTGGGGCGATGCGCTGCAAGGTGGATCCGGCGCTGTTGCAGGGGCTGGCGAGATTGTGCAACGGGGATATGCGGCGGGCGCTTACTTCGCTGGAGACCCTTGTCCTGAGTTATCCGAATGGATCGAACATTGGAGGGGAGGCCTTGGAGAGTTTTGCCCGGGAGCGGCAGATCCGTTACGATGCGAATGAGGATGAGCACTATGATACCGCATCGGCCCTGATCAAGAGCATACGGGGCGGCGATCCTGATGCGGCCCTATACTGGCTGGCCAAAATGCTGGAGGGTGGTGAGGACCCCCGTTTCATTGCCCGCCGTCTGGTGATCCTGGCTTCGGAGGATATCGGCCTGGCGGATCCCCGTGCCCTGCCTCTGGCCGTGGCCACGTTCCAGGCCTGTGAAATCATCGGCTTGCCGGAATGCCAATTGAACCTGTCCCATTGTGCCCTGTTTCTGGCGACCTGTCCGAAGAGCAACAGTGCGACCATGGGGATTGCCCGGGCGCGCAAAGCCATTCGTGAAGAGCCGGTGCAGGCGATTCCTCCCTGGCTGCGGGACAGCCACAGCAAAGTTGGCAAACAGCTTGGGCATGGCGATAGTTATCTCTATAGCCATGAATTTCCGGAGGCTATTTCGGGGCAGGATTACATGCAGGAGCCGAAGACCTTTTATCGGCCGGTGCTGGCTGGTCTGGAAAGCTCAGTGGCCGAACGCCTGAAGCATTGGCGTACCTTGAAACAGGCGAGAAAAGGGGGACGGTAATAGAGTCGGGCAGTCGGACGGTTGGACAGTCAGGCCGTTGGGTTGCTTTTCCTTTCCGCGTTTTTCAATACCTCTTCGCGGTGTTCGAGTTCGCTTTCCCGGACCTGATGTTCAAGGAATTTGTCCATGAGCATTTTCTCGGATTCCTCGATAAAAGCTTCGCGTTCCTGAATGAGTTTGCGGGCTTCGCGTAAATGGGCCTCCTGTTCGGCCAGTTCAGTCTTCAGGGAGCGGAGAGCCTGAGATTCCTGTTCGGTGAATCTATGTCCCTCCGGGTTGTTACTCTGATTGAGCTGGGCCTCAAGGAGTTGTTCCTTGGCTGTGAGCAAGGCTTCCAGTTCCCAGAGTTCGCGTTCCTTTTCCGCCAGACTGGCCTCTTTGAAATCGGCGTTCTTTTCGCGTTCGTAGAGTCTCTCCTCGAGTTCCCGCATGGCGGTTTCGAGTTCCTCAAGTTCCTGTTGCTCCGGAGGACGCTCCTCGATGAAAGGGGAACGGCTTTTCTGAACGAGTGCATCGATCGTTTCCCGTGTGCGCAAGGTCGATTTGACCTGATTGCTTAAGGTGTTGCGAAGGGACAGGTTCCTCTTGGGCGGAGGTGGAAATTTAGGCATGGAAGAGAGCGTATGAAATGCCGGATTAGCGTTTGCGGCCGAAGAGCCGGGAAAAGAATCCGCCACGGGATGAATTTTCCTGTTCCGAGGCCGGGAGCAGACCTGAGGACTGACGTTCTTTAAGGTAGAGAGCGAAAGCGTTGGTCGCGATCAGTTCTTTTTCCGGATCGTCTAGTACCATAAAGTAGCGCTGGAGGGAGATCCCCTGAGCCATCTTCTTCTCGAGTTCGACGATTTCCTTGTCGAAGTAACGTACTTTTTCACGGATATGGTCGACCAGAATACCTTCCAATCGGCTTACCTGATCCTTGTTCAGGAAACTGCGGGCGGTCTGGGCATTGTCCAGTTTGGCGCCATAACGTTTGAGGAGGCCGATTTTTTCCGACTCACTTAACTCCTGAACAATGATGCCGACTGCTTCCGGAAGGTGAAGACCCCGGCTGTAAGGGCGGAACGGAAGGAAACGGGCAATCCCGATTTCGTCACGTGTGGTGATGGCATTGAGCAATTCCCGGAAGTCGCCTCCAACAATAATGTTCTGAGCCATGTTCTGGGAAAACTTGGTGAACTCGCCGACGGTTTTGATGTCTTCGGCGGCACAGAATTCGCGGGTGTCGCGTGAGAGACCGCTGAAACGGATGGGGTAGTCGGTGGGGATTTCGAGCAGTTTGAGGTTGCGGAGAAGGCCGTCCTCTTTCGCCGTGGCGGCATCGACGGTGGAAACCATGTCACCAAAGGGCTCGTCGAAGGCGATGGTTTCTTTCAGGATGTGGATCAGAAGGTCGATCCGTTCCGGTTTGTCGGCCAGCCCGGGAAGTTCGTTCAACTCCTCCCAAGTGAAGTCAATGTACTTGGAAGGCGTTTCGCCGGCACCCCTGATCGGCCAGTCGCCCAGTTCCAGACTTTGTGCCATGCTGGTTAACTTGGTATCTACCATCAGCGAAGTGGCGAAGGCCTTGCGGGCCTCGTTCCAATCCTTCTCAGTAAATTTTCTGCTTGTTGGGGTATTCGACATGGCTAATAGGAAAATGACGTTTCAAACTGCATGATAACAGTTCACCCGCTTATCCTCCAGTGAGATATGCGGGTGAATAGTCAGGTTAAACCAAGTCCACATGGCGGTCAAGTTCAGCAGCCACCTTGTGGTAGTCCGAAACCACGCTATCCTCGTCCGAGCTGGTTTGACCGACGAGATTACAGGGTAGCCCCAGGGTCACGGCACGCCGCACGACGGTTGCATCGCGCACCTGGGATTCGAATATTTTTGAATTGGGGGAAACCCGTTTTTGATTCCGGAATTGATTCAGGCGGAGTTGCATTCGCATCTTGGGCACTTCAATATCCACATTCGCCTTGATCGCGTTGAAGATGACGCCCCGGATCATCGCAGGTTTGCCCATGCCTGTCTCCCGGAAACTGGCCGAGCGTTTGTGGAAGAGCAGCAATTTTTCCACCAGCAAGGTGAGGCCGATCAGGCTGAGCGCGTCCGGGTTTGAGGGAACATAAATTTCGCTGCTGGTGAAAACCCCGCACTGAGTGGCCCGCAGGACATTTGGAGGGCAGTCGAAAAGAACATAATCGTAGTTGTCCTCAATCTCTCTCAGTTGCTCATGGAAGAGTTTGTAGTGGGGCTTGGCGGAATCCGGGTGGTATTCGTTTTCCAAGTCCACGAGATTAAAGGTAGTCGGTATCAGATCCAGGCCCGGGAGAATCTTTTCATTGGTCTTACTTTCGACCACATTCTTGACTACAATATCCTTCAAGGTGGATTGAGCCGGATCGAAAATCGAATAGACCGAACCTTCACCGTTGATATTCAACTTGTTCCAGCGATCAAGGCGCATCAGCCAGATGCTCGCGTTGGATTGTGTATCCAAATCAAAGAGCAGCACACGCTTTCCGCGCTCAGCCAGGCTGGCGGCCAGATTCACCACTAAGGAGGTTTTCCCGACGCCTCCTTTATAGTTTATGAAACATATTTTTCGCGGCATAAATGCTGATGGCAAGGAGTTTGAGTCAATTTGCTAAGCAAGTTAGGGGATGGATATTGTAAATTCCAGAATAAAAACAGGCAGTTTGCCGATCCGGCCCGGAGGCTAAATCTAAAACAGGTGGTTTCCCTGGGTTTTTGGGGTCAGGGAAAGCCTGAAGCGTGGTCTATGGGCAAGGGGTGGTCAGTGCAAACATTAATGCATGTTCAGTGTGTGGTACTTTAATTTTATATTTTTTTTACGTTCTATGGGGGGATTTGTGTTTGATTGTTGACCACTTCCTTGCCATAAGAGCCCTTCAAGCTGGGCAAGCCACTCTCTGGATGCCCTTTCGTTTACCCAATAACTCTACTCTCTATGCAAAGGAAATTCAAAGTTACCACCCGTATTGTCTCCTATGTCTGGGCCGAGTCCCCCGAGGATGCGGAAAAGTTTCAGCAGCAGTTGATCCGGAAGGATCAGCTTAGTATCGAAAAGAACGGTGAAACCATTGTTAAGTACTCCCGTGCACTCGGGGTTCCCTTCCTTGAAGCACCGGAAGATATCTCGAAAACAAGAAATCCGATCGAAAAACCGCGCCCGCTCGACTGGATTGAGATTTCACACGATGGCATGTCCATGGTTGCGCTTGTCACCAAGCTCTCCAAACGCCGTATTTACTACTATGAGGCTCTGACGCAAAGCCATCGCTCCATTGATCGTGATGCTTGGGCTCGTTGGGCCTCAAATCATAAGGTTCATCCGAGCTATGAGGAAACCTTGCCTCCGTTTATCGTGAATGAAGCTATCCGAGAGCATGAGGAGAAAAACCTCATTGGTCAGGGAGGGCAGCCGGAATCTGCCATTATTCTCAGAGTTCTGGAGAAATATGGTTACGAACCCACGGATTATGAATTGAGAAACGGCTACTGGGCGGAGAATGCCATGGAAAGGGCCATTACCGAATACATCATTAACAAAGCCCCCAAGGGTGGAGATGATGGGCAGAAGGCAGCTATTGTCGATGAGTGGGACATCCAACTGGCCAGCGATGTCCCCACACTGGATGAGCTTTGATTTGGTTTTCTTACCAGCGCAGCTACGTGGCCGCGTTCGTGAGAGCGTGGAGCATTGCCTCTCCGCTCCTTGTCCATGCTCCGGTGTCCGCAGCTACGGCGATAGGGTATGAATAATAAAAAGAAAGCACTGCTGGCCGGGCTGTTGATTGTCGTCGTGGCTTTAGCCTTATTCTGGCTCGGGCGCAGTGGGGATGAACGTATTATCAACCGTCGGCTGGACGACCTGATTTCACTGGTTAACAAAGACGGCCCGGAATCGCAGATTGAGGCCTTGGGCAAGGCACGACGCATCAGTACTTTTTTTGTCGAGCAACCCCTTGTCCGTGCTTTGCCGAATCAGGGGGTCGCTCATGATCGCGACAGGGTTGCCGGAATCCTGGTGGTAGCCCGTAATCAAGCCTCTTCTATTCAGGTGGCCATGCGAAACCGGCAAATCCATCTTTCCGAGGATGGATTAAGGGCTCGAATCTATTTTACGGGTTCGGCGAATGTCGTCTATTCCGGAGGAAGTGACCGCCACCGGGCCGACTATACGATGGAGATGATCAAGCGGGATGGCGAGTGGCTGATTGTCAGTGTGGATATCGATCGTTGATCGATTTCGTTCCGGGACAGTCTTCACACCCGGTCCACAATCCTTAAATGAATTGCTGGAGGCGGTCCCGGACGTCGTTTTTGAGGCGCTCAATATGCCCGAGGACATAATCCATCGGATTGAGGGCGGGATCATTTACCAGCGGGGTGAGGTCCATGGCCCAGATCAGGCCGGTTTCGCTGTCCGACTCGTGGGATTGAAAGAAGGTGGCGTTGGCCAGCCGGCGTCCCATGACGGCAAGATCGTAGCGTTTACCCCCGCTGATCTGGGAATCGAAAACACCATTCAATGCGGCTTGCAGATTGGTTTGCGCACTCACCGGTAACACCACTTTCTCGTCATCCAGCAGCCAGTCAAGGTCGCGCCAGACCTCACAGCCCCATACTTTTTCCGGACGCCTGTCCGCAGGGAGCTGTCGCAATGCCTGCAGACAGCGGGCTGCGGTGGCAATGTGGGTGTCATGCTTGTCTGCCAGATTGTGAACGTAAACGAAGCGGGGTCGGGTGGCTTCGAGGATCTGTTGTAAGTCAGCGGCTGGCCCGGGATTGGCATTGTCCCGGATTTCCTTGCTGCTGTAACCGAGTTGGATCATGGCCGCGTAGTCACCGACGATGGCGGCTTTCCGTTGTTCCTGCTGGCGGACCTCCTTCATTGCCTCGTCGGTGAAATCGGCGTACAGGCCGATACGCGAGCTACCGGCTCCATCGGTGCAGGTTACGCCGGTGAACCACTGGTCCTTTTGGGCGTAGCAGGCCTGAATACCATGGAAAGCAAAAAACTCCAGGTCATCCTGATGGGCTCCGATACCCAGATGGGTGGTCCGGGCGAGGGCCTCTTCGGAGGCAGCGTTATCGGGAATAAAAAGGTCGGCTTGGGGGTGATGGAATTTCATGATTTTCAGTAGGCTGAAGCTTTAGCGAGGCTATTATTTGATTTGAGGTAAACTGGCGGCGGCGATGGCCTGTCCGTGGCGTTTCTGTTTCTCGTCGGGAGTGACAATGCGTATGCTTTGGGCCAAGGCCGGGAAGGCCTGCTGCAACACCTTGGTCGCGGTTTCCCGGATAAGATCTCCTCCTTGGCCGCTGGTGACGCGCCCGAGGAAAAGCAGGTTGCGTATGGTGTAGAGCTGGGCGTACCAGGCGATGGTGTAGCCGAAATAAACGCCGATGGTTTCAAAAATCCTTTGTGCCCGCTGGTCTCCGGCGGCCATGGCTTCCTGAACCCGTTCCAAGCGGGCTGGCAGACCCATGTCGTCGGAGAAGGTGAACCCGGCGGCGAGGGCCAAACGGTTGACTCCCTGCTGTGAGAAATACTGAACCCCGCAGCCATAGTCCCCGGACCATTCATCGACAGGTCCGTTGGGTTGGTAGTCAACCGGAGCGAAAGCCAGTTCGTTCAGCCAGGTCGTAATTTGCCCTTGGGGGTTGACGTAGCCTCCGGCCTGACTGGTTCCCATGGAGACACCGAGAACCGCCTGATCCTTGAGGGACATCGCTCCCGCGAGAGCCGTAACATCGCCATCGTTGGCGACCTCAAAAGGCACGCCATCCCAGCGTTGTTTCAGCGTGAAAAAGATCCGCCGGATATGTTGCTCGAAATCGGCTTCCGAAACCCCCCGAAAAAGACTGGCAATACGCACTTCGTTATTGATGTAAATACCGGCTGATGATCCGCCAATGGCATCGACGTGCGGCAGGTGCTCGGCGGCCCGTGAGAGGCTTTCATGAATCCCTTCAATGTGATAGGAGGGATCACTCTGGAAATAGGGATCCCAAGGCACTTCCTCCGAGAAGACGACTTCGCCATCCTTGACCGCCGCACATTTGCGGTCACTGCCGCCGAGGTCAAATCCGATGCGGCAGCCGTCGAGATGTCCGCCCAGTGTGCTGGATGCACTGCTGTCCTCCGGTGTCTCTTCGTAAGCACAGGAAACAAAACAGAGGGGCTGCCCGTAAACCTTCTGACCAATTACCTCGTTGTCAAAAGCACGCGGACCTTCGGGGCTGTAGTGCTGCCCAAGCCGTTTCGCAAGTTCACTGTCGCCTCCGATATGGATGCGCCAGCCTCCGCGGCACCAGAGCAGCGTCTTCACCAGACGCTCGATGTAGGTGAAGGTGAAGCCTGATTCTGGATGCGTCTTGGACAGGATGCGGGTCTTGAATACGGAAACCGAGCCGTCGCGTTGTTCCAGGGCGATGGAGAGAGGGCGGGCACTGGGATCCGCCGCGACGTATTTTTGATAGGCTTCATTCCAGAGAACCGCAGGCTGGAATCCGGGGTCGAGTGGTGCTTGGATGGATGGCTTGATATTAAGCATGGCAGATGAATGGTAAGAGGATTGTCAGGGGATCCAACGCTTGAAGGCTTCAATCGCCTCGTACTCGGCGAGTCCGAGACGGTCGTAGGTGATCGCGGTGGAACGGTTGGCCAGTTCCGCCTGCTGCCAGAGTTCGCGATGGTTGTCGGCAGTGAAGGGGGTCTGGCTGCGTTGTGACTGGTGCTGATAGGTGGCCTGGATCTTGATCGCGAGTTCTTCCGGGCTGAGCGGCACCGCCATGTCGATCTCATGCGGTTCCCACTCACGGCCCGCCCCGCGGTAGAGCCAGACATAGCAGTCACGCGCCCAGCCGGACGGATCAAAGGTGGCGATGGCCTTGTGCAGAGCCTCAAAGCAGAGGGCCTGCACGGAACTCGGATCGGCCAGACTGCCGGTTGCGTAAATCTGATGTGGTTTCACTTTGTCCAGCAGAGCACGGATCTGTTCGATGTCGGTTTCGGAAAGACGGAATTGCCGGTAGCGTCCGTTCTCATAGAAGGGGAGATCGAGGAAGGTGATTTGTCCGGGGAGCACGCCACAAAGCTTGCCGGCGGCGCGGGCTTCTCCTCTCCTGATGAGTCCCTTGATCCTGCGGGTGTCGGAGGAGTCGAGGTCAAAGGCCCCTTTCTGCTGCAACTGGCGGAAGACCTTTCCGGCGAGGTTGCTTTCTTTTTCCGGGAGGGTATCGGGATCGACACCTTCCAGATCGAGGATCAACTGTACGGCGCGCAGGACTTCCTCATCCGGTACGGCGAGATTGCCTGAGGTCATATAGGCGATGGAGACCTCGTGGCCTTGCCGGATGAGGCGGTTGAGTGTTCCGCCCATACAGACCACATCGTCCTGGGGTTCCGGACTGAATATAAGTACCCGCTTCGGATGAGGGGAGGCTCTCTCCGGACGGTTGGAGTCGTCGGCATTCGGTTTGCCTCCCGGCCAGCCGGTGATGGTATGCTGGGTTTCGTTAAAGATTCTGATGTTCAGGTCATAGGCAGGCCCCTGTTCGGTTAAAAGCTCGGCCATACCGTGCTCGCTGTACTGGCCATCCACCAACTTGAGGATAGGCTTGTTGACGGAAAGGGAAAGCCACTGGACGGCCTGACGTGCCAAGGGCGGTGTCCAGCGCACGGATGAAACACGCCAGGGGTGTTTGAAACGGGTCAATTCCGAAGCCGCCGCCTGATCCACCATGAAGCGGACATCGGCATGTCCCTGCAGTAGACTGGCCGGGAGGGAGTCGGTCGGATTGCCTTCGACCGCTTTGGCCAGAACTTCGGCCTTGGACTCACCCCATGCGAGCAGGAAAATACGTTTGGCCTCCAGAATGGTGCCGACACCCATGGTGATGGCGTAGCGGGGTACATTTTCCTCCCCGAGGAAGTCGCGGGCTGCATCGCGCCGGGTCAGGCTGTCCAGAGGGATCAACCGGGTGCGGGAATCGCGGGAGGAGCCAGGTTCATTGAATCCGATGTGGCCGGTACGCCCGATGCCGAGGATCTGGATATCAATACCTCCGGCGGCGGCGATTTTTTCCTCGTAAGCGAGGCAGGATTCGAAGACCTCCTTACGGTCCACCATGCCGCTGGGCAGGTGTGTGTTGGCTGGCTCGATGTCGATATGGTCGAACAACTGCTCCCGCATGAAGCGGTGATAGCTTTCCGGATGGTCGTCCGTGAGCCCGTAGTATTCGTCCAGGTTGAAGCTTATAACGGATTTAAAGGACAGGCCGTCCTCGCGGTGGCGGCGGATCAGTTCCCGGTAAAGTTTGACCGGTGTGGAGCCGGTCGCCAGACCGAGTACCGCTGTCTTGCCAGCGGCACTGCGTTCCAGGATCAATGACTCAATGGCATCCGCAACCTGACGGCAGGCTTCATCCGCATTGGGAAACACAAGGCTTTGAATCTTCTCCAACTGCTCCGACTCCGATTTTCGATTCATGTACTCAGGCTAGTGAATTGGGCCTTGAAACGGAATCGCCAATTTTATACAGATATGGCTATGTATTTGATAATTTCGGCTGATTGATGAATCCACGCCTGCAAAAGCATCTCCGTGAGTTGGGGGCTCCCACTGATTATTTCCAGGGGCTGTCGGCGGCGGAGCTGGTTTTGCCTGAGAATATTATCTTTTTTTTGCGGCGTGACCGGGATTACTTGCAGAAGCGGACCTTTGCCAGCCGCCCCCACCGTCGCTTTGTTTTGATATTCAATCTGGAGACGGCTGGGTTGGTTAATTTGGACGGGCAACTGTTTCCATTCCGGCCCAGCCAGGTGTTGCTGGTGTTTCCCTATCAGTTTCACACCTACCTTGATTTGGAGAAGGAGAGCTTGCAGTGGTTGTTCGTGACTTTTGAGACGCGGGAAATGGAGGCCTTGTTGCCGATGAAGGATCGTGTCTGGCCTGTGGTGGAGGGTACGGAGAAAGCATTGGGTCGGATGCTGGAGTTTTACCGGAACAGGGAGGACCCCAGAGCGGTGAATCTATTGGTGTTGAGTTTGGCCGGGTGGCTTCAGCGGACTTTGGGGGAGGTGTCGGTGGAGGCGACGGGAGGCCCGGTCCGGCGGGCACCGGAATCACGGGCCAGTGATCTGCTCCTGGCAATCAATGGCATTCTGGAAAACCGGGAGGGACTTTATCCGCTGATTGGGGAGTTAAGTGAGGCACTCGGATTGTCGGACGGGCGGCTGCGCACACTTTTCCGGGAAAGTTTCGGGTTCAGTTTGGGGGAGTATTTAAGGAACCACCAGTTGCACCGGGCACTGGCCCTAATGCGGGAGCCGGGTTTAAGTCTTTCCGAAGTGGCGGATCAGAGTGGTTACAGTTGCCTCGCCACCTTCAGTCGTGCCTTCCGTGCCCGCATGGGCATGAGCCCGGGAAGCTACCGGAAACTCGAAAGGGGCCTACGTTTGACCTCTTCGGGGTGACCCTCGCTATCATCACAGTCCGTCATTATTTTATGGGTGTCCAAAATTTTACTTCCATCGGCGTAAGGTACACGCCCGGCTCTCCCGTGGAGCGTCAGCTCCGCGAGGCCGGTGTACGGCTTTTCATTGTCGATGTGGGATTGACCTCGGACAGCGTTGGGGAGCGCCTGCTCTCCACAGCACCGGATGCCGCATTCGCCCATTTTTCCCGAAGTGTGGACAGCCTTCTGGCTGCCGTTCCCGATGCCTGGATCATCATCCGGTTCTGGATGATAAGCGTTGGCAAAGACTTCGTGGAGGAATACCCCCAATCCCTTCTCGCCGGACCGGATGGGAATACGGATTGGGGGGGCGATCCCGTACCGCGACCAACAGAGCATACTTCCCGGCCCAACATGCTGAACGAGTGGCGACGCTACTGTGGCGAACATCTGTATCGTTTTATTCACCGTCTTGGAGCTTCCGAATACGCACCCAGGGTGGCTGGCTTTTATCTGGCCGCAATGAATTCAGGCGAATGGTGGTATTACAAGGGGCAGGGCGATCCGGGCTGGGACTACAGTGAAACACGCAAGGTGGCCTTTGAAACATTCGTTCGCCAGAAATACGGAGATGACCCGGAGGCGATTGCAAAAGCGTGGGGGGTGGAAGTCAGCGACGATTTGCTGGATCTGCCCACTCTGGAGGCGCGTTCCCGCTTCCCTATCATGCCGAACAGCAAGGTGAGTGATTACCTGCAGGTAATGAATATGCCGGTAAGCAATGCCGCGCGCTATTTTGCCCGGATCATCAAATCCGCGACGCATCAGCACGCGCTGGCAGGAATGGAGATTCATATGGCGGGGGTAACTTTTCCGGTGAACGGTACTGTTTTCATGAATCACCTTCTGGATGCTCCGGAGATTGATTTCTTTGGCGGTCCGTCACAATATTTCAACCGCGGGCTTGGCAGCAGTCCGCTCTACCGGGTCGCATTGCAGAGTCTTGAAGCACATCACAAACTCTGGCTGAATGAAGGGGATTACCGAACTCCAATCTCCTATGACACTCGCAGTGGATATGCCGGTGAACCGCCTCCCGACGTCACCGGAATGAAGGGAATCCTCCGCCGTGAGTTTGCCCGCAGCACTATATTCAACTATTACACATACCTCATGGACTTCGGTTGGAGATGGTTTCTTTATCCGACATTTATGGAGCATGTCGGAGACATAACAAAAGCCGATGCGGTCGTACGTTCAATCGGTCTGGAACGGGAGGCGGAAGTTGCCATTGTGACGGATCAGGAAAGCCAGCTTTACGGAAATTATTTTTCACATCCCACCCGGCGCATGCTGGAGGCAACCATGGATCGAATCGGTGTGGGTTGGGATTTTTATGAACTGCGGGACTTTCTTGAGGACGAAAACAATGATAAATACAAACTCGTGATTTTTCTGAATATCTGCGCACTCGGCGATTTGGAACGCGATCAGCTTGAGCTTCTGAAGCGTGACGGACGGCATTTGCTTTGGATGCACAATCCGGGAACTGTCGATCTTTCCTCCCGCGGTATTCACCAGACGGAATTGATCTCCTCACTGGTTGGCATGAATATGAGAGCCATGCCGGTGAAAGGGACGGTTTTACTCGATGAAACGGCCTTCTCCGAAACCCGGAACAGCGAAAAAATGCTGGGCGAAAGCGGAGAGATACGGACGACGAAACCGGGTGTTGATGTATCTCACTCCGATGGAGCTGTCGGATTAAAAATCGGAAACATGCCCTCACAGTTTTTTGTCTCTGATTCCGATGCTGAAACACTGGCCCGGGACGAGCGCGGAAACGCCTATTTTGCTCAAAAAGAACACAAGGACTGGACAAGTATTTATACCGCCTTTTGCGAATTGCCACCCTTTGTCATTCGGGCCTTGGCGAAGAATGCCGGTTGTCATATCTGGGTGGAGAGCGAAGACGTCAGTTTTATCGGGGGGAATTTTGTGGCTCTCCATGCCTCTGAAAGCGGGGAGAAACAAATCAGATTGCCGGAGGACTTTTCCGGAATCGCACTGGATCTCTTTGATGGAAGCATCCTCAAACCACAGAACGGGTACTTGGCGTTTCCCATGAAACGCGGCGAGACGCGAATGCTGGCACTTGGAGAGGAATCCCTCCACAGCCAGTGGCAGCAGACCATTTCCCGATTGGATGTTGAACGAAAAGCATTTGTCGCCGCTCACCCTGCTCCCGAAATGCCTGCCGCATATCGCAACAGGTATATCCCCAAACCACCGTCAGCCACGGACGGTCTGCCCTTGCCGCGGGGAGTGCATACATCGTTTGCAAATGTTTTCCTGATTGCCGGGCCATTTCCCTCGGACGCGGCAAGCATTTCCCTGTTGGATGAAAAGTTGGCAGACCTGCGGGGACCCGAGGAATGGGTAAACCATAGAGTGGATTCGCATATGGGGACTTCCAGCGCGGATTTCCTCCGGATTTCACGCCCGCTTCCCGTTCAGGATCCCGCAAAAGGACTGGGGGAATGGACGGCCCGGGAAGCGCCGACACCATGGGCTGGAAGTGACGATATGGCGATTGCCAAAGGGCAGAGTTTTGCCGGAACAGTCTGGCTGAAATCACCGGACCCCATAGCGGCTGAAGTCCATTTTTATGTCACGGGCGAAGCGCGCCTCTGGGTGAAAGGACAGGAAGTTTTTCGCAATGCGGAAGGTTACTTCCAGGCACCGCTGCAATTGACACCGGAGCCGACGCAGGTCGTTTTCAGAATCCGGGGAGCAGAACATTCCACAGGTTTTACCATGAAACTCGCCGATGCCAAACGGGGACGGGAAATGATGTATGTTTCCCGCGGCATGAATCTTCGAAAGGATGACAATGCCACCCGGCCACTTCCTGAATCTGTTTTGCAATGGATACCTCAGGAAAGCCGTTAAAACCATGCCTGTGGAATTTCCCGGGCATACATGTGATTATACACGATGATCCTCACTTTCATTGAACCCGCGCCTCGACGGCCATATGAAATAAAAAAATTCCGCAACCTGCCTTCAACTTCTGAGTAATGCCCACCCGCATTTCATCGTCGCGTCTCTCTCATTCAGGATATTTCACCAGGGGTAACACAGGCTTTACCCTGGTCGAAATAATGACGGTGTTGTTTATTGTCTCGGTGTTGGCGGTGTTGGTCTTTGCTTTACTGCGGGATATGACGGACCGGGGGATGGCCACCCGGTGCGTGGGTAACCTCCGGCAAATCGGTGTTGCCATATTGGCCTACTCCTCCGAATACGGAGGAGAAATTCCGGCTCGAATTGAACGGGATCCGGAAGATCCCGGTAAAAATGATGCTAAAACTTATTGGTATCGGATATTGCAGGACAAAGGCTATTTGCCACCGAACACGACCTCCAGGCACAATGTTTTTCTCTGCCCTTCCATGCCCCTTGTGAAGGGGGTAGGAACAAACTACCAAACTTATGGTTTTCGCGTTTGGCGCGCGCCGGGATCTTCGGTCTTTCTCCCCCAGAACCTGCTGTTTCTCGAAAAACCATCAGACTTTTTTCTGGTGGTGGACAGTTATATCTCTGTTTTTAATTCGCAGGGATACTATGTGGCGCCGAACTCAGAGTGGAAAATTCACCTGAGACACTATGGTCAGGAAGCCAACACACTGTTCGCTGACGGTCATGTGGCCGCGAAAGGTACGGAATATTTTGACCGTATCTCCGAAGAGCAAAAAGTATATGCCGATACCGGGGGATCTTTTCGATACGAGTTAATCAAGACACCCTGAGGCGAATCCGGAGGGCGAATCCGGGACATCCATGATCTTATCCGGGGGAACATGGCGAATCCGGGACATCCATGATTTTCAGCCCCTTCCGCAATCGCCCCGAAACATGGGTGTCCCAAGGTGACCTCACGGGGTGAGCAAACACAGTTTTTCCAAGGGGAACCGACGGAAACCCTTGTCGAAGGTGGCGAGCGTCAGACCCGCCCCTTTCGCCCAGGCGGCCAAATAGGCATCCATCCACAGCTTGGGGGTCGCCACGCACCCAATGATGTGGGCGTGCCAATCGGCGTCGATTCCTCCAGGCTCCAAAGGCAGGAAAGCACATCGTTCATCGAGCGTCAGCCTTTCCCATGCCTCCCAAGCCTGTTCCGGTAACAGGACATCCTCCCCCATGATTGTTTCGTTGCTCAGCAAACGCAACACCGCCTGCTGCACCGCCCGGCACCAGCAGGCTTCACCGGCATCCAAGCCTTCCCACCAGCGCATGGCCACACGGTGATGTTCATGCCGCTCCAGAAGAATGGGGAACCAAACATTGACATCAACCAGGGCGGGCATGGGCATCGAGTTCCTCCTGATCCATCGTTTCGAGACCTTCCCTAACCCGTGCCGCGCTCAAAGGCCGGGAGAGGGCCTTGGCCGGAATCAAGGCGCCGGACAAACGGTATCCTCTGGGAAAGGCCTTGCGCAAAGTCTCCGTATCCCCATAAGCGGCCACATCCTCCGCGCAAACCAAAGGAACGGCATCATCCGCCCCCTCTGAAGCCAGCGGCAGGATTGTTCCAGACCCGACGGGAAACGCCAATCTCTTTTCCCTCCTCACCACCTGCGCCAAACCTTCACTCACAAGATCCTTGATCTTGCGTCCGGCCAGTGCCGCCACCGCTTTGGCCTCACGGTAAAGCGCGTCGTCAATCTCCAAAGTCGTTTTCATCCACCCAGATTTCCAGATTTCCAGATTTCCGTCAAGATGGAAACCCACGAAATCCGGCACCAGACACAACCCGAGCCCTTAAGGGGCGGAAGGCAGGGGAAAATCCGGGAGGCCCATAATCTTATCCGGTGTCATTCGGCCGCACTCCGCCTTTATTTCATGGGTGTCCAGAATTAAGCCAGAATTAAGTTCCAGAATTAAGTTCCCACTACTTACCGATGATTTACCCGACCCTTTTTATGGATGTCCCGGATTCATCGAACTCTGAATTTTGCGCTTTTCTGCGATTTCAGCGGCTAATCTTTTTTGCCACAGAAAACGCTGAATTTCACAGAAGTACCTTTCAATCGTTTCCTTACCCTGTTCAAACCCCGGCTCATTGTGCCGCGATAGCACTTCCCGCAATATGGCCGGTTGTCCAGGCAGCCTGAAAGTTGAATCCACCCGTGACGCCGTGAAAAATCCATACCTCATTTTTTTAAAAAATGGAGTTGACTTGTTTTTGCATGCAAACAGGATGCATTCAAATAAGAATATTTAATGTTCATATATGAATACCGAAAATCTTAATCCCGCGGTCGAGAAGACGCTCCTTCTGCTGCAGCATCTGGGGCAGAGCGAGCGGGAGTTGACGCAGTCCGAGCTGGCCCGGGCATTGGGAATCGCGCCCAGTACCTGCTACCGGATTCTCCAGACGCTACTGAAGCATTACTGGGTGCGCAAAGACGCCGACAGTTGCTACGATCTTTCCGATGGGGTGCTTGGTCCCACCCTGAAGCTGCACCGCCGCCTGGTGGGCTGGCAGCATTGCCGCCCGCTATTGGACGAACTGGCCGCTGAGGCGGGTCTGAGCGCGAAGCTCTCGATCCGGCAGGGCGACCGCCAGGTCGCCATCCTGCGCGCGGAATCGCCACAGGCCATAGGCATATCGAGCAAAGTGGACACCCGGTTCCCGCTGATTGAAGGTTCGGTGGGCACCGCACTGCTCAGCCGCAGTGAAGATGATGAGATACGGAAACTGGTGAATGACTGTACGGAGGATATCCTTGAGCGGGGAAATCCCGACCTTGTACTGGCCCGGATCGAAACGGTTCGACACAAGGGATACTATCTCAACACCAATCATACCCGCCGCCGGATCGGTGCCATGTCCGCACCCTTGATTGGAGCGGACGGGCAGGTGGCTGCCGCGCTCACTCTGCTGGGGCTGGACGAAGATTTTGCCGGAGAGCAAGCCGGGGTACTCGCCGGGTGTCTGCTGCGCACTGCCCGACAATGTGAAACAGAGAGCACTTACTGGGGGAGACGCCCATGAGTTCAGTCGGAAACATTCGTGATCTGCGGATCACTGACATGCGGTTTGCCGATATTGACGGCGCACCGAAGCGTTGCACATTACTCAAACTGTACACCAACCAGGGGCTGGTGGGTTACGGCGAAGTGCGCGACGCATCGAGCCGGACCTATGCGGCCATGCTGAAGAGCCGGATTCTGGGCGAAAACCCGTGTCATGTGGAGAAGATTTTCCGTCGGATCAAGCAGTTCGGCGGTCATTCCAGGCAGGGAGGTGGCGTGAGCGGCATTGAGGTGGCCTGCTGGGATCTCGCGGGTAAAGCGTGGGGTGTGCCGGTCTGGCAGTTGCTCGGCGGGCGGTTTCGCGATCGCATCCGGATTTACTGTGACACCGATTCCGTTTCGGGCGGACGGGACATGGGCAAGGCATTGAAGGAACGCCTGGCCCGGGGCTTCACCTACCTCAAGATGGACCTCGGCATCGAGTTGCTCATGGACGAGCCCGGGTGCCTGAGTGCACCACTCGGTTTTCTTGATCAGATGCGCGAATACAAGACTGCGTTCAGCACGCCGCAGGGCTCCATCAACCCCCACGCCATGCGAGGCGAGGCCTATGATCTTTTCAACACCGCCCATCCCTTCACCGGCATCCACATCACGGAAAAGGGACTCGATTTCCTGGAGCAGTACATGGCCGATGTACGCGCCGAAATCGGCTACGAGGTTCCCCTGGCCATCGACCACATCGGGCACGTTCCTATCGAGGACTGCATCAAGCTGGCCCGACGACTCGAACGCTTCAATCTCGCCTGGATGGAAGATCCCGTACCCTGGCAACTGACCGGCCAATACGTCCGCCTGGCCAAGGCCACCACGACGCCTATCGCCACCGGCGAGGATATTTATCTGAAAGAAAACTTTCTCCCGCTCTTCCAGTCCGGCGCTCTGGCCGTGGTTCATCCCGACGTGCTCTCCACCGGCGGGATCATGGAAACGAAGAAGATCGGCGACATGGCCGAGGATTACGGCGTAGCCATGGCCCTGCACATGGCCGAGAGCCCCATTGGCTGCATGGCAGCCGTTCACGTGGCCGCCGCCACCCGGAATTTCACCGCGCTCGAAGTCCACTCCGTCGACGTGCCCTGGTGGGACAGCCTGGTCAACGGCCTGCCAAAACCGCTGGTCAACCAGGGCTATATTGAGGTCCCCGACGCCCCTGGCCTCGGTATTGAATCGCTGAACGAGGAGCTGATCGCTGAGAAACTTCACACCGATTTCCCGGTGGCATGGGACTCGACCGAGTCCTGGGACCGGGAATGGGCCAACGACCGCCAATGGAGCTGAGAAAGTCATGAACGCATCCCGCCCCACGCACGCGCAACCGACGACAGCCGTTTCCCTGAACACCTTGCGGAGTCTTTTCGATCTCACCGGACGCAAGGCGCTCATCACCGGCTCCTCGCGCGGCATCGGCAAGGCCATCGCCCGTGTGCTTGGCGAGGCCGGGGCGAAGGTCTTCGTGCATGGCCACCGCCCGGCCCCGGCCCATGACGCCACCTGCTCCGAATTCCGCACTCTCGGTATCGAGGTCGAGGGCTGCTGCGCCGACATCGCCGATTCGGTGGCGAACCGCCGGCTCGCCGAACAGGTCGGCCCGGTGGACATTCTGGTGCTGAACGCCTCGACCCAGTACAAGGCCGGATGGAGCGACATCACTCCGGCGGAGTTCGAGGCTCAAATCGCGACCAATCTCCGCTCGACCCTCGAGCTGATCCAAGGCTTCGCCCCCGCCATGCTCGCACGGCACTGGGGCCGCATCGTGGTTATCGGCAGCGTCAACCAGGAATGTCAACATCCCGAACTCGCCATTTACTCGGCCACCAAGTCGGCGGGCCTGAATCTTTGCCGGAACTTCGCCCGGCAATTCGCATCCGCAGGCGTCACGGTCAACAACCTGGCCCCCGGTGTGATCGATACCGACCGCAACAACGACGCCCTGTCCGATCCGGACTACCGCCGGCGGGTGCTCGACAAAATCCCTTCCGGTGCCATCGGCACCCCCGGGGACTGCACCGGCCTGGCCCTCGTCCTCTGTTCCGAGGCCGGTCGCTATAT
>CAZCJJ010000060.1:0-18388 GCA_964499045.1 uncultured Opitutales bacterium
CGTGTTGGTTAAACCAGCGAGAAGAAGCTCTGGTGAAAACAAAGGCAATAGAAAAGTAGGGGAATCGCATGGACGGGGTGGCGGCTTTTCAGGTAACCCGCTTATCTCCCGGTGAGATATGCGGGCTAAACCGTCGGACTGATCGAACGGTTGTTTCATTCGTGAGAGAAGTAACTTGACAAAATAAAGCTAAAAGCTTCATTTTGATGCATGAGTACTTTAGTTCGTATATCAGACCCCTTGGCAAGAGAGGCGAAAATCAGAAGCCAAGTGGAATGTCGTTCGGTAACGGCTCAAATTGAATTCTGGGCAACGATTGGAAAGACTGTTGAGGAGAACCCGGATCTACCGTATAGTTTCATCAAGGAGATACTTCTTGGGATAGAAGAGATGAAGGTGAAGGGGAAAGAAGCGTATGCCTTCGGGTGAATTCCGGGTTACGCAAACACCCTTAATGGGCCGCCGGATCAAAAAACTGAAAAGGCAGGAAAAAGAGGCACTGGATCTTGAGGTCCGTAAACTTATCGGGAATCCGGAAATCGGGGTGGAAAAGAAGGGCGATTTGAGCGGCATACGTGTTCATAAGTACAAATTTAACCGGCAGGAAATACTACTGGCATACCGGATCGAGAATAAGGACGAACTGTTGCTTATTGCGATTGGGAGCCATGAGAATTATTACCGTAATCTGAAGAACTACTTGGGATAACCCACAACGCACCGATAGAACCAGTCGGGAAATAGGCCTTTTTTCCTGAAAAGCCTTCGCCAATGTTTCCCCCGACGTACTCCACGGGAATTGCCTGTGACAGTTGATGGGCCTATTCCCTTTTCTTGATAACCTTTGCCGGGACTCCTGCTGCGATACTGTAGGGGGGGATGTCCTTGGTGACGACGGAACCGGCCCCGATGACCGAACCTTTGCCGATGGTGACGCCTCCCATGATGTTGACCCGTCCGGCGACCCAAACGTCATCTTCGATGGTGATTGGAGCATTGATGAAGCCCTGGCCATGGATCGGCTGGTTGGGATCCGCAAAGGCGTGATTTCCGGCGATCATCATAACATAGGGGGCGATCCGTACCTTGTTGCCGATGGTGATTTTCCCATTGGGATTATCGGCGGTTCCGTAACCAACAAGAACGGTGCCATATTGCACTGAGCAATCGTCTCCCATTTCGACATTTCCCTGAATGACGGTATTGGGGGCAATTTTACAGTGTTCACCTATCTGTATGCTGCCTTTGCGCGGGTGAATGCGTGATTGCGGGCTGATTAAAGTCGTGCTTCCCGCCCTGACCCTGCGGTGGCGTGTCGCGAGCTTGCGTCCGACCCAGAGGGCCAGCCGCTGCCAGCAGGTTTCTTTTTCGGGCATGCTGCTGCCGCCGTCGAGGAGTATCCAGAAGCTCATGATGGTCAGAGGTTGGGACAGAAAGTGGTTAAAGGCGGATTTCAGCCAAGGTGGCGTTGAGACCGGGGAGGGTGTTGCAGAGAATACGATCACCTGTCTGATTGAATACCGGGTGGTGGCAGATTCTCAATGGATTGCGGCCCGGTGGTTCTACTTTGCCGATAAACTTGGGGAAGGGAACTCGGTGGATTTCCTTTCCGGTGGCACGCGAGATGAAGACGACTGCTCCGCCGGTTTCGGTTCTCTCATCCGTGACCAGCAGGTCAGGGTCGGAGGGGCTGGCCGAGGGGTGTCCACCGCTGCTGTGTTCGCTCAGCATCCGGTAACCGGTTCCGTCAAAACGGACCTCGGCCAGACATGTTTTCCCGGGATTATCCGGATGGGGTCCGTAGCCGATGAGGTGTTCGTTGTCCGGCTGCCAGCCCCAATGCACGCCACGCCGATCGAAGCTGAGATCGAGTGCCAGGCGAATGTTCTTCAAATCGCGGTCAGCCGTGAAAACGTAGGCCAGTTTGGGCTCTTGTCTTTCCCTGACCACACAGTGGTTGCCAAAATAAAAAAGAAAACGGGATCCTTCGGGGTTCCAGCGGACGCAATAGGTCATCAGGGTGAGCCCCTCTTTGTCCCCAAGCCTGGCTTTGATCTCTTTATCCGCGGCCAGAATACGATCATGCTGCGGATGGTTTTTCAGGATTTCGGCGGTTGAAAGAACCAGCTTTTCCCGGGGAGGGGAAAACCCTACGATGGACATCCCGTGTTGGTCTCTCTCCTGAAAGGGGACAGGTGCTTTTTCGGGTTTATACAGCCCATCGCCGTAGCCTGCGGCATAGAGGAGTCCGTGACTGCAGGAAATGCCGGGTTCGCCGGAGGATGGCATTCCCTCCATGTCTCCTTTCACGATGATTTCCTTGCCGGTGGAAAGTTCGCGTTTGACGATGCGGGGCTCGGTCAGGGTTCCGCTCTGGTAGTACACACTGCCAGCATCAGGAGACCAGCTTTGCCAGAAGCCGGTATGCCAGAAACTCGGTGTGACCGGCCCCTTACCGAAGCGATCCAGTATTGTACCCTCGGGTGAGAGTACCAGAACTTCTCCGGTACCATCGGTCACGCTGGCTCCGGCGGCCAGTATTCTGCCGGAACCATCCGGGGCGTAAGGGCAAAGGGTGTAGTAGCTATGGACACACCATAGACCCTCGAGTGGGAACGGACGGATTGCTGGTTTTGTATTCATACGCAGGCTGGATATCTCCATCAGTATAGCAAATGCGCCTCATCCTGTCGTTAGTGTATATTGATAACTTTTTACCATGGTTGATTATTGTGAATAGCACTATCCGGCCATTGACAGGGCATGTTCTGTACGACTAAACCTAACCTGAAATATTCCGGTGAATTTCCAGGCTAAACGCGACATCTTTCGCCTTCGGCTGCGCTGTACCGGGAGGAACCCCATTCCATGATGAAACAAACGCATCTCCTTTTGTTGTCACTTGCGGCCATTCTTTTAGTGCAGTCCGGCTGCGGAACACTCCGGATGAGTCAGGAGCCTACAGGGGGGGCAGCTGCTGTCGATCAACTTGTCAAAGCCACCCAAAGCTGGGATGGGGAACGTTTGCCTCGGTATCCGGAGGGTCAGCCGGAGGTTACTATCCTGCGTATTACCATTCCGGCTGGAGCGAGGCTCGACACCCACAGCCATCCGGTGATCAATGCGGGGGTACTGATCAGCGGGGAACTCACCGTGGTCACCTCAGACGGTAAAACCCTCGAACTCAAAGCAGGCGATCCTATCGTCGAAGTGGTGAACACATTGCATTATGGCATTAACCAAGGGACAAGCCCGGCGGAGATTATTGTTTTTTATGCGGGCATTGTGGATACACCCGTAACCGTTGTTGAACCACAGCGAGAGCCGGAAACTGCGGTGAAGTAACTGTCTGGAGTAATAAAATAAGGCTTATTGCCAATGCCTGCTTGTTTTTTCCGACTCCTCTGGTATTGAGGAGCGTTGTTATGTCTTCAAAAAGAGCATTGCGTTTGGTTCAGATTGGCGTGGGGGGGTATGGGCAGACACACCTCAAGATGGTTGAACCTTTCCTGGAATCGGGAGAGGTTGAATTAGTTGGGGTGGTGGACCCGGCCCCGGAGAAATGGCCGGATCTGAAGGCGGACTATGAGCAGCGGGGAACCGTCTGGTTCACGGATTACCGCGCGATGCTGGAGGCGATGGGTGATGCGATCGATATCGTGAATATCGCGACCCCGATACCGCTGCATGAAGAGATGGTGCGTGCGATTCTGGAGACAAAGGCCTATGTTTATTTGGAGAAACCGCCGGTGCCGACGCTGGAACAGTTGGAGGCCTTGATCAGCCTCGATAGGGACGATCGGGTTTATGTGGGATTCCAGTGGGTTTCCAATCCACTGGTCCAGCAGATGCGCCGCTGGGTGGAGGCAGGATTATTCGGGCGGGTGGAATCCGTCATGGTGGCAGCCTGTTGGCCGAGACTGGATCCCTATTATGAGCGTGCTTCCTGGGCGGGGCGCTTGACGTGGAATGGTTTGATTACATTTGATGGCCCGGCAACGAATGCGAATTCCCACTGGATTAACAATATAATGTATGTTCTTGGACGGGATGGAGGCTATGCGATCCCGGACACGGTTGAGGGCGAGTTTTACCGGGCGAGAAGAGTCGAAAGCTACGACACCTGTTCGCTGGCGGGTACGTTTCCAGATGGGGCCCGTTATACCGTTAACTTTACTCATGCCGGGAAGCAGGGGGTCGGAAACAATTTCTACCTGCTGGGTGAACGCGGCTGGCTGGCGATGAGCAATAGAGGAGGGATTCTGGAAAATTCACTGGGATTGGAAATGGATGCGGACCTGTTGAGATTAAAGGAATCGCCGAATCCGAAAGACCGCTATCTGCCGATGGTTGAACGTGTGAAGGGACTTCAGGATCGTTTCCCTTGTACCTTAAAGGATACCCGGGGCTATGTGATTGCGACATTGGGCGGTTTGGTCTCGTCAGGGACGATCCATGATATCCCGGATTCCTCTTTCTTCCGCTATGCCAACGAAAACGGGGCGGAGGGAGTCGCCATCCGTGGTATTGAGGAAGTGATTGAAAGAGCCAGCCGCTCCCCGGTTCTCCTTTCCCGGTGTGTTCCCGAATGGGGCGTCGCAGGCCGTCCAGTACAAAGGGAGGAACTGATGCAGGCTGATGTCTATCAGCCTTTCTTCCAGACACGGGCATAAATAGGTGTCCTCACTTTCTCATGACAAAGTCTCCGTCGGAGCATCAGTGGGTTGGTCTCTGTAATTGTCTGAAAGTGCCATACCGTTAATGGCAAGGCATCGAAATCGGTCTTGCAGTTTGGCCGGGGCTTCCTAGCCTGCTCGTTTCCTGTGGATAAAACAGGGTGTGCCCAAGCCAAAACGGTCAAGTGGTGGAATTGGCAGACACGCCAGACTTAGGATCTGGTGCCGAAAGGTGTGGGGGTTCGAGTCCCCCCTTGACCACTTGGGAATCTTCCACCGAATCACCATAGTCAGTGTGGCTTGCATTCTGCCTGCACCACTTTCCGCATTCGCTGGCTTTCGTAGGTGGTGAAGTTCCGCAAGCGGATTTCAATCCCCTCGGGGCAGACCAATTGGTCGGGTTCAAAACGCCTTTTCGGGGGAGCCAGATTGCCGAGGGTTTTGCCCGCGATAAAATGCTGGAGGTAAAAGGGGCCGCGATAGCCGAGCGATGCCAGCTCCGTCAGCATGGTATTCACTTGAGTTTCGTCCAGCAGTGTCGGGTGCACGGTGCAGCGGATTTCAAAGTCGATGCCCCTGGCGAGCAGCAGGGCGAGGCTTGCCTTCCATTGCTCAGTATCTCCCCATCCGATTGCATCGGCATACCGATCCAAGGGGGCTTTGTAATCCAAAGCGACGTAGTTTATGGTCTCGTCCAGCAGCAACTGTTGCAGGGTGGCGGGTCGTGAGCCATTGGTATCGATTTTGACCAGATAGCCCAGGGATTTGAGAAAACGGGCGAGGGGTAGGATGGCATTGCTCAAGGTGCATTCTCCACCGGAGAGCACCACCCCGTCGAGTTGTCCTGCCCGGGATCGCAGGAATGATTCGATTTGGTCCCATGGCAGGCGGGAGCCCTGGCCCAGTGCCATATCCGGGTTATGGCAATAAGGGCAGGCAAAATTGCATCCGGTAAACCAGAGAATGCAGGCACTTTGCCCGGGAAAGTCCTGGAGACTGAAGGGCGTCAGGGCGATAATCGGAAGGCGCTCGGAAAAGTGCACGGGGTGGCTGTGACCGGGTTAGTGAGTGAAGAGAGGCAGGTGGGGATTGGCTTTGAGGCTGAAATGTTTTCTTTCCCGGTGTTCACCCTTCTTACCATGGTTGAAACTGGCGACTGGCCGGTGGTAGCCCATGACGCGGGTCCAGACCTGGGTTTCCTTTTGGCAACAGGGGCATTCGGGCTGCTCTCCGTTCAGGTAACCGTGTTCTTCGCAGACACTGAAGACGGGGGTTACGGTGAGATAGGGCATCCGGAAATTCTCCAGTGCGCTCCGGATAAACCGTTGGCAGGCACGTCCGTTATCAAGGCGTTCGTCCATGTAGAGGTGCAGGACGGTTCCGCCGGTGTATTTACACTGGAGGGCATCCTGTTTCTCCAGTGCATAGAAGGGGTCGCTGGTGAATCCGGCGGGCAGTTGGCTGCTGTTGGTATAGTAGATATTTTCACCGGAACCTGACTGGATGATGCCGGTGAAGCGTTTGCGGTCTTCCTTGGCGAAACGGTAGGTGGTTCCTTCGGCTGGAGTTGCCTCAAGGTTATAGAGGTTACCTGTTTCCTCCTGAAAAACCTTCAGGCGTTCGCGGATCATATCCAGTAATTCCAGGCACAAGGCTTCTCCCCGCGGATCGGCAATGTCGAAAAGGTCACCCGAGAAGTTGCGCAGCATTTCGTTCATTCCGTTGACACCGATGGTGCTGAAATGGTTGCGGAAGCCTTGCAGGTAGCGCTGCGTGTAGGGGAAGAGGCCGCGGTCGAAAAGGTTCTGCACGAACGTACGCTTTTTCTCCAAGGTGGACTTGGCCAGATCCATGAGTTGCAGGACCTTTGCTTTGAGCCCCTCCCAGTCGTCGCGGAAGACATACCCCAGGCGGGCCATGTTCAAGGTGACTACGCCGATGGAGCCGGTCATTTCGGCGGACCCGAAGAGGCCGTTGCCCCGTTTGAGCAGTTCACGCAGATCCAGTTGGAGGCGGCAGCACATACTGCGGACGGCATCGGGCTGGTAGGCATCGGGGTTGGGGACCTTATTGCCGTCCTCATCCAGCATCCATTGGCTGCCGAGGAAGTTCTGAAAATAGGAGCTGCCGACTTTCGCGGTGTTATTAAAGAGTGCCTCGGCGGCGGGGGAGTCCCAGTTGAAGGACTCGGTGATGTTGACGGTGGGGATGGGGAAGGTGAAAGGCTGCTCGTGGCTGTCTCCTTCGGTCATCACTTCATAGTAGGCGATGTCGATCATCTCCATCTCCTGCTGGAAGTGCTCGTAGCGCAGGTCTGTCAGGGATGCGGCGCCGCGTTTGCGGGCGATTGCTTCGAGGTGAGGGTCATTGATGCCCTCGAAAAGATGGCGGTAGTTGCGGGAGGGAAATTGTTTGGCCAGATCCTTGGGCGGCGTAAAATCAAGGGTGATGTTGGTGAAGGGGCTTTGTCCCCAGCGGGCGGGTACATTCAAATTATAGACAAACCGGCGGATGGCCTTCTTGGTTTCATGAAAATCGAGTTGGTCCTTGAAGAGCAGTGGGGCCAGATAGGTGTCAAAAGAACTGAAGGCTTGGGCCCCGGCCCATTCGGATTGGAGGATTCCGAGGAAATTCGCCATTTGCCCGAGTGCCTCATTGAAGTGGTTGGGCGGGCGGCTGGAAACGCGGCCCCGGACGCCGTTAAACCCCTCGTCCAGCAACACGCGCAGGCTCCATCCGGCACAATAGCCGGAGAGGCTGTCAAGGTCGTGGATATGGATGTCGGCGTTGCGGTGAGCTTGCCCCTCTTCTTTGCTATAGACCTGATCCAGCCAGTAATTGGCGATCAGTTTGCCGGCGGTCTGGTTGACCAGGCCGGCGTGGCTATAACCGACATTGGCGTTGGCGTTGATCCGCCAGTCCACCTTGTTGATATATTCCTCAATCGTCAGTTTGGTGCTGACCAGCGTGTCGTGGCCCGCCTCCTCTTCTTCCTGACCGGATTCTTTCCAGTAGGCCTTGAGGGTATCCAGCATGCCTGCGGCACAGAGTTCTTCTTCCACGATACGGTCCCCGTCGAAAGGGCGATCAGGGGACATTGACTCCAGACGACGCGAGATCCGGGCAAACAAGTCGGCGGAAAAAGCGGTGCCACTTTGTTCCAGTGCCCGCTCCAGTCGTTGACGGTGCAAAGCGGGAATCTGGTAATGGGAAATACGGTTGGAGTGGAGGGGGGATTCAGCGTTTTGTAGGCTCATGATTACTGTATTTAGTGGTTATTTGGATTTTTATCCACTATATATAGTGTTTTGAGCGTTGAATTTCCTTGATCTACATCAAGGGATTACACTTTCTTTTAACCCGCGCAGTTTCTTGGCTTTTTTCACTCAGGGCTGTGGTTTTGTCACGGTATCTGCTGTTCTGCCGTCCGGCAGTTGACAAGGACCTTTCCTTTTGCGATAAGTTCACCATGTGTACTAGGTGGATTGCTTTGGGGGCTGCGTTCTTTCTGTTACTGACGGCCGGGTGTCGTTCTCCGGTGGTGGATTCGGTGGGATTGGCCGGGCAGCAGTTACAACGGGGGATTGTTGGCTATGAAAAAGAAACCTTTCATTACCCGGTACAAGTTCCCGGCTCCAATCGTTTCGTTTATATTGTGAGCGAAGAACCGATTGACCGTCCTGTGACTTACGACGACTATCTGGCCTGGAAAGAAGGCAAAACGCTAACTCATGCATCCCCTCTTGTTGATGAAGGGGAATAATTTAAATGATGAATTCACTGCGATGTTCACTTCACCGGCTGGTACTGTGTGGTCTGGCCTTTTCCTCAATGGCGATGGTAGCGTCTGATTCCAGGGGCGAAGAAACTCCCCCCTCGGTGGCGGTTTTCACGGGCAACCGTGTCGGACTGGAAATCAAGTCCTCGGTCGATGGCTTCCGGTCCTCACTGGCCGCCCATGTCGCGGGCCTTGGCTGGCGGGTGATCAGCAGTGAGGATGTGGCAGGCACTCTGAGCGACAATCCGGATATCAATCTGCCGGAGAGTCTGGCCAATAATGCCTCCAGTGTGCGTCTCGCGGAAATGCTTGGAGCCCAGCTCATCCTGGTGGCCGATGTGAACGGCTTCAACAAGGGGACCCGCAGTTATAAAGCGGATGGCATTGAAACCGTGAATGAGGTGTTCACGTTGCGGGTTGCCTACCGTGTGTTGGACAGCCGTGACGGAGCCAGCGAGTTGGGGCATGCTTTTGACCTTCGCAAGCAGGTGCGTCAAATGCCGGAATTAACTGTTTCCACAGACGATGTTCTGGATGAGTTGTTGTTCACGGCGGCGGAGACGATTACCGCTGATATTCGCAAGAAGTCCCCGCCGGTGCTCAGGGCTACCGTTGGCCGTACGATTACTTTTGTGGTTAACACCAGTCTGCAGGGGATTATGGTGCCGGATGTACAGATAGACGAGAATGGGGCGGCTACGGTAGCTGACTATCGTCTGCCGGTTGAAGCGGAGAGTGTAACGGTGGAACTGGATGGGGTGGCCATCGGGAGTACTCCCGGCAGTTTTACGACCCGCCCGGGCCTGCACCGGCTGCGCCTGACCCGCGACGGCTTTCAGCCTTGGGAGCGGACGGTGAATCTTTATGACGGGTTCACTATGAATGTGGTCATGGATTTCGATGAAGCCGGACTGGCCCGCTGGGAGCAGATGGCAGGCTTTCTCCAGGATTTGAAGGCTGAGGCCAAACTCACGGATGCCGAAGTCGAGCGTGTTCGTGCCGCAGCCGAGGCTTTGAGGCAGAGCGGCTATCGGGTGGATGTGAAGGTGGACACCGATCAGGGAGTCACCATCGACCGGTCAATGAGTATTTCCCGGGATGATCTTCCTTTGGTTCCCTGACTCGACAACTTGTCGCGGCGTAACGTAGTGAAGATGGAAGTCGGAATTTAGGAAATGAAGAATGAAGAGGAAGAGGAAAATAAAGGAGCGCGGGCATCCTTGCCCGCGTCGGAGTGCATGTGATCCGATTGAAATCGAAGTAGTACAAACGTAGATGACGTGGCAGAATAGCTTCAAGGAGATGGTTTCTTGAAAGTTAAAATAATCAGACAGTGATAACTATGAATAAGCGGATACTGGTTTGGGGTGCGGGACTGTTTTTAATGTTCGGATGGGCGGGATCGCTTTGGGGGCAGCCATCCCTGGCGGTGGCTCCGGTACAGGCGACCCCGGGTTTGCTGCGCGCGCAGCAGGCCGATGGCAAGAAACTGGAGGTGGAGCGGGTGATCGAATCGCTGGACAACCAGTTGCTCAATGCTTTGGCTGGCACCGGTCGCTTTCGGATTGTCAGCCGGACCGACCTGAAAGCGGTCCTCGCGGAGCAGGCTCTGGCGGACAGCGGCAATATCAATCCGGAAACCGCAGCCGAAGCCTTCAAAATTGAAGGTGCCGAGTATTTACTGGTTACCGTGTTGGATGATTTTCAGGATTTTCGGGAACGTGCGCGTATGCCCGGAGTGGACAGGGTGGCGGAAAGACGCCGGATTCGTATCGCGGGAGTGGCCCGGATCTACAATGCGAGCACAGGGGTGATGCTGGGATCCACCAGTCTGGAAGTCGAAAAAAGTGATCTCTATGAAACCTTGCAGTTTACCCAGAGTGACGGGGATCCGACTGAACGGGTGCTCCGCCAAGTGGCCGGGGAGATGGCTGATAGCATCGCCCATCGTTTGAGTGAAACGGTTTTTCCGGCGCGTATTCTGGCCAAGACGGCGGGGCAAATCACTCTCAACCGGGGGGAGACCTCCCAAGTCAAAAAAGGGGATGTCTGGCTGCTGTTTGCCATGGGCAGTGAGCCCTTGATTGATCCCGACACCGGGGAGAATCTCGGGGTGGAGGAAGTGCTTTTGGGTTCGGCGGAGATTATCAATGTCAACCCCCGGACCTCGCAGGCCCGCCTTATCGAGGACAATGGTGTGCAGCCTATGCACTATGCCCGCCCTTCCCGTTGAGGTATTTGTGGGACCACATTTGCTTACGAAGGCGGCTACGTAGCTGCGCTCGTGAGAGCGTGGCTTACGGATTCTTGACTGCCACAAGTGCCTGAAACTTTTGTCCCATGTGGGCCGGATGCAGCAGTTCATGCAGGGTCTGCCTTTGCGGATCAAAGTGTCCGGGGTTTTGTTCGATAATGGATTGAATAACCGGAAGGCTGTGGTGAATAAACAAACTCTCCTGCGGGAGGATTTTTACATGCTGCCAACCGTCCTGACGCAGCACGTCAGCCAGCCGGTCCCAGCAGACATGGCAGGTCAGGTCCTGTTCTCCGGGGCGGGCGAGGAGGTCCGCTTCCATCTGGTGCCGGTAGTAGGCGCGCGCGGATCCGGCGGGGCAATGTTCCAGCATTTCCGGCCAGGTCCGGCCGTAGTCCAGAAGGAGGAGCACTCCTTTTTCAATGGGTTGGATCAGTTGACGCAGGAGTGTTTCGGCGGCCAATGAAATATCCAGCCGGTAGTTTTCCGGTGCCTCCGGCGGAAGCAGCGGGGCAAGCTTTGTCCTGATTTCGAAGGAAAGCTCAGGTAACAGGGTTTCAGTCAGCAGACCTTCTTTTGAGCAATGAACCCCCCATTCCCGCCACTTGCCGCCAAGGAATTGCAGGCGTTGGAAGGGCTGGGCATCCATCAACTCATTGGCAAAAAAAACGGTGTGCGGGGGGAGGCTGACCGGTGTATCCAGTGTCAGCCTATCCCTTGACCGGAAAGGAAGGTGAAGTCCGGCGAACAGATCGTGGTCGGGCTCGGCCCCTCCCTCCACCAAAGTGGCTTTCTCCGGGCAGTTTTCCTGAGCGAGATTCTCGAGAGCGGCAAGGATCAGGCGGGCAAAGACCTGCCCGCCGAGGGTGGAGGCGGTGTAAAAATCCCTCTCGACGGTCCGTCCGACCCGTGGCTGCTTTCGCCGATAATAGCCTGCGGTCGGGTGATAGAGTGCGAGTTCGGTGAAATCCGCATAGGTCAGGCCGCCGGAGGCGGTCTGACGTTCCTGTAAGGCTGCAAGCAGGTCCGGATGCACAGGGATTTTAAAGCCGATTCCGGCTGGCGAAGGCGAATGAAAAAACACGGATTTGCAATTCCCTGCTTTTCAGACGGTGAATCGTTGCTACTGTGGGCCTCTTTAATCCGTCTTTCATGTCATTGTGGCCAAACTGAACAGCGTTTTCGCTTTTATCCGCCGTTACGCCCTGCCCTTGGTGCTTTTTATTCTGGTGGTGCAGTTCGGCGTGCTCATGGTGCTGCGCCCCTACCAGCGGGATCTGCTTTCAGTGGATTACTGGAGAAACATCCTGAAAGTAGGGCAGATCATGCGCATTGTGCACCATGTTTACGTGGATGATGAAAGTGTGGACTATTCCGATCTCGCCCAATCCGCCTTGAAAGGGATGTTGCGCGGCCTTGATTCCTATTCCGATTTTCTTCCGGCGGATGCCTATGATGATTTCGAGCGTGAATCCACCCAACGCTATGTGGGGGTGGGTATTGAAATCGAACGTTTCAACGGGCGTGTCACGGTGCGGGATGTTTTTGAAAACAGCCCGGCGGGAGAGGCCGGGATGCGGGTCGGGGATCAGATTGTTCAGGTGGGCGAGGTGAATACGGAGGAGTTTGACCTTGAATCGATCGTCAAATTGTTGCGCGGGGAGGAAAACACGGAAGTCCGGGTGACGGTGGAGCGTCCACTGTTGAACGAACGGGAAAGTATGTTGATTACCCGTAGGAGGATTGAGTTTCCCTCGATTCGTGAGATTCATCTGCGTGACGGGGGTATCGGGTATTTGCTGGTGCGCCACTTTGGCCAGCGGACTGCCACGGAAATGGGGCAGGCCCTGGATCGCCTCGAGTCTGAGGGCATGCGCGGGCTGATTTTGGATTTACGCAATAACCCCGGGGGTGTGCTGCCGGCGGCGGTGGATGTGGTGGGTTTCTTTGCCGGGCCGGAACAGGCGCTGGTCACGGTGCGTGGTCGGGACGATGTCGTGCTTTCCCGTGAACGTGCTCATACCAGCCCCCGGAGCCGCGATTATCCGATTGTGGTTTTACTGAACAGACGCAGCGCGAGTGCCGCTGAGATTGTGGCCGGAGCACTGCAGGATCTCGACAAAGCGATTGTTGTGGGGGAGACCTCCGTCGGGAAGGGGTCGGTTCAAAGTATTTACAGCATGCGTGGAGGCGAAGGGCTGCGGATGACAACCGCCAAATATTACCTGCCCAGCGGGCGCACGATTGCAGAGTCCGGTGTGGTCCCGGATATTCAGGTGCTGGTCGAGGACGAGGAAGTCTTCCGCTTTATTTTGCAAAAAGGACAGTTACGTTATCTCGGAGAAGAAGGGCTTCGCGAGCTGACGGGGGAAGACCCGATGGAGGACCGTCAACTGCTGGTTGGGATTGATGTACTGGCTTTCATGATTGCCGGTGGTGATTGGAAGGAATTTGCCCGGGAAAGGGAGTTGTTTGAGCAGAACGCGGAGGGGACGGCTGATGATTCTGGCGATTGAGAGTTCGTGTGACGAGTCGGCGCTGGCGCTCTTTGACCCGGATGGAGGGATGAAAGGGGAGTGGGTGCATTCTCAGATTCCCGAGCACCAGCCCTATGGGGGAGTGGTTCCGGATATCGCGAGCCGGAGCCATCTGGAATGCTTTGGCCCGCTGTTGGCGAAGGTGGTGGATTTGCCGGAGGTTTCGTCGATTTCACGGATTGCGGTGACTATTGGTCCCGGCCTGGCCGGATGCCTTGCAATGGGCCTGTCGCTCGGCAAGGCACTGTCGCTGGCTTTGGGAGCACCGCTGTGCGGTGTGAATCATTTGCGGGGCCATGCTTTTTCACCATTCATTCCTTTGCATGCGAAAGATCCGCAGGCTTTTGCTCAAGCCTATGAAGGGCTTCTGCCGCATTTGGGCCTACTGGTTTCGGGTGGCAATACCCTCCTGTTTCGTTTGGATGCCGATCGGGGCATTCGTATCCTGGCCCGGACCGTTGATGACGCTGCGGGTGAGGCCTTGGATAAAGGGGCGAAGCTGCTTGGGATGGCCTATCCGGGCGGTCCGCTGATTGAGAAAAAGGCCATCGGTGGCGATGCCCTGTGCTATGATTTCCCGGTTTCCTGTCCGGATCCGGATGACCACCGTTTCAGCTTCTCCGGTTTGAAAACCAGCCTCCGTTACCGTCTCGAAAAAATAGGGGATCGCGAGTGGCAGACGGTGCTTCCCGATCTTTGTGCCAGCTATCAGGAGGCGGTGATCCGGCAATTGCTGGTCAAGACCGGGCAGATGATGGAGCAGGGGAACTACCGGAGCCTTGGGCTTTCGGGAGGGGTAGCCAACAACACCCTGCTGCGTGCCGGGATGTGTGAACTGGCGGAATCCGCCGGGATTCCCTGTCTGGTGGCCGAGCCCCGCCATACTGGCGACAATGCGGCGATGATTGCCTTTGCGGCCTGGATCAACCCGAAGGGTACCCTCGCGGCCAACGAACAGCTCAACCTTTCTTTCAATCCGTCCTGGCCCCTGGCCTCTGATGCTTAACACGGCTTATTCATGTCTTTAACTTCTGATCTGCAATCCCTGTATCCTTTCACTTCCCGGTTTCATGAAACGAAGGCGGGGCGCATGCATTACATTGATGAAGGGGAAGGAGAGCCGGTGGTCTTTGTTCATGGAAACCCGACTTGGTCTTTTTTCTACCGCGAGCCGGTGCGTCGTTGGCGGGATCGCTGCCGCTGCATTGCGGTGGACCATATCGGCTGTGGTCTTTCCGACAAGCCACAGGATTTCTCCTACCGTCTGCAGGACCATGTGCGCAATTTGGTTTCGCTCTTGGAAAGCCTGAAGCTGGAACGTTTTTCTCTGGTAGTGCATGACTGGGGTGGCCCCATCGGGTTGGGGGCGGCGCTCGCTTTTCCGGGCAAAGTGAGGCGCATTCAGATTTTGAATACCGCCGCATTCCGTTCCCAAAGCATACCCCTGCGTATCAATGTCTGCCGCGCCCCTTTGCTCGGGGAGCTTTGGATTCGCGGATGCAACGGATTTGCCTGGCCCGCCACCTTCATGGCGGTACGCAAAGCCCTTCCAGCCGCAGTCAGGAAGGGCTACCTTTGGCCCTACCGGGACTGGCAAAGCCGGATCGCAACCCACCGCTTTGTTGCCGACATCCCCCTGTCCCCGGACCACCCGAGCTATGCGGAACTAACCCGGATCGAAGAAGGCCTGCAGTACTGGGAGAAAGTACCCATGCAGATTTGCTGGGGAGGGCGGGACTTCTGTTTCAATGACGGTTATTACCACGAGTGGCGAAAACGTTTTCCGGGGGCGGATGCCCACTACTTCAAGGATGCTGGCCACTACCTGATGGAAGATCAACCGGAAGCGATTCTGCCGGTGATGGAGCATTTCCTGCTCAAATAAGGCACAGGCTTGCCTGAATCCCGCGATCGTGCATTGTGATTGCTGTGATCCCCCATACATCGACCATGGATTTCTGGAAGACGGCCTTGCGAGAAAAAGGTCCGGAGGAACTCGCCGATCAATGGCATAAAACACTGCAGGCTCTGAACCCTGCCGAATCCCGGGCCGCCCTGACCGGCATGCTTTCCCGGGAGGCGATGGAGTTGGCCTGGCGCAAGGCGGAAGGGATGGATGGCGAGCCGCTGCAAGGGATCCCCTTTTTGGCCAAGGACCTTTATCATGTGAAGGGTACTCCGGTGGGCGCCGGTTCGGTGTTTCTTCCTGAGGTAACAGAGACGCCAACGGAGAGCAGCCCTTTGGTCCGGGCTTTGCAGGAAAAAGGGGCGGTTTTTGCCGGGAAGACCCAACTGAACGAATTCGCTTATGGCCTGAGCGGTGAGAACCCCCATTTTGGCGATGTCTGCCACCCTGACTTCAGTGATCGTCTGGCGGGAGGGTCCAGCAGTGGATCCGCCTGGGCGGTGCGCAAGGGGCTGGTTCCCTTTGCTTTGGGCACGGACACCGCCGGTTCCATTCGTGTTCCGGCGGCCTACTGTGGTTTGTTCGGCTTCCGTCATCCACGTGAGGAGTGGAGCCGGCAGGGTTGCTTCCCGTTGGCCTCGCGTTTTGACACGGCTGGCTGGCTGACCGGTACGGCGGAGGATATGGAGCGCCTGATTGCCACGCTGTTGCCGGAAACCACTCATCCGCGTGTCCGTATTAAGCCCCGCCTATTCAGTGCTATGGATTTTGAAATTCCGATGGATCCCCGTTTAGAGATCGGTTATGAAGCAACGGCCACCCGGCTTGGAGCTGAAACGGATCCGGAAACGGTCGCCTGGTTTCGTCATGCGCTTAAGGGAGCGGCCCATAGCTATGTCGTGCTCAGTAGCAGCGATGCCTATAGCAATCACCGCCACTGGCTCGACTCCCGCAAAGATTCGTATGACCCTGCCGTCTGGACACGCTTGGATCAGGGGCGTCGCTGGACGGCCGGGGAAAGGAATCAGGCCGAACGCCATCTGGAGGCGATTCAGTCGGCATTTGAGGAGATTTTTGCGGATTATGATGCGGTGATACTGCCAGTCACTCCCACGGTTGCCCAACCTAAGGATGTCCTGACTGCCGATTTCCGGACAAACCTGCTCAGTCTCAATACACCCGTCAGCCTTCTGCGCCTGCCTGCCCTGACCATCCCGGTCTTCCTGGAGAGTGGCTTGAGTGGAGCCATTCAGGTGATTTTTCCCAATGAAGACTGCGCAGGGGTGCTGGAGGTTCTCAAAGAAAACTGAGTGAACTTGGTTCCGTTGCCGGGGTGGATTAGCTATCTTCTGTAAACATCTTTCCGGTTCCTGACTTTCAGAACGAGTACAACAAGGACTTCGTCCCGAATATCATAGATGACACGATAATTCCCAATGCGAATTCTGTGAGAATCATCATTTGTCAGTTTCTTGCTCTCTGGTGGCCGGGGATTCCCGAATAGGCGAAACTCATTTTCCTCCTTGATGATTGTTCACAATGGGGTAATACTTTATGCATCATGAGAACTACCATATTACTCGATGATGCTCTGGGTGAACGTCTGCGGGCACAGGCACGCAGAGAAGGGAAGAGTTTCAGTGCCTTTCTGGCCGATGCCGGACGGAAAGCCCTGGAACAAAAAACGCGGGTGAAAACGGAGAAATTCCAGCTGATCACCTTTCGTGGAGAGGGCACTGTCGAAGGAGTGGATCTGGACAGGTGCAACGAACTTCTGGCGGCAGAGGATTGTGCGGTGTACGGAGAATTACAGCAATGAAGCTCTGTGATATCAACGTACTGATTTACGCCCATCGGGAAGAATTCCCTGAGCACCAGGCGTATGCCGCATTTGTACGAAAAATGGCCGGTGGGCCATCTGCCTTTGGTCTTTCGGAGGCGGTGCTTGGAGGGTTTGTCAGAATTGTGACCAATCCCAAGGTTTTTAAACAGCCAACCCCTCTGGAAATGGCTTTCGCCTTCTGCGAAGCACTGCGTAGCAGTCCCCAGTCTGTAGTGCTGCGTCCCGGAGAGAGAAATTGGGAGATCTTTCGAAAGCTTTGTGAAGATCTTCCAGCAAAAGGGAAACTGGTGGCAGATGCTTGGCACGCCGCCCTTGCTATTGAGCATGGCTGCGAATGGATTTCAACAGATGGAGATTTCTCGCGTTTCCCTCTCTTGCATTGGTCACATCCCTTACGTCGGCCGTTCTGAATTTATCCCGGAAGATCAACGGAGGGCGGGATTTCCAACCCGTCATTTGCAGTGGATAAGTGTAAGCTTCCGGCCAAGCACCCTTGATACCCGATTGCTTCGCTAGGATTCGTTGGTGATCGATTACGACTTCGATGGCAATGGTAACGATTTCTATAGATGTTCTACGGAGCCTTCCAGTTCCATGGCATGAGGTGTTCGACGTCATCTTTGGTGGACATGGCCGGGAGGGCTTTGAGGACTGCTGGTATATAGGCTCTTGGGTCGATTACGTATCGTTTACCCGATTGGCTGACCTGTGGCACAACCACTGATGAACTCTGATGGACACTGATCTCTTTATTCATGGCTCCTGCTCCCTGGCAAAAAGGTCTTTCACGGCACATGATATCCTAGGGTTTAGCCTGTCTGGCCGATTCTGTGCATCAGTGTTAATCGGTGTTCATCAGTGGTTAATCTTATTTTGCGCCAACGTGAAGAGTAGTCGCGGAGAGTAGCGCGGCAGCGCTACTCGGAGTTGTCATCTCCCGACTGGTTCACAGCTCGCTTGTATTCAATCTGTCCGACACCCTGCTTTTTGTCTGATTTGTAAACTACCTTCCCCTCTTTCATTATTTGCAGCTGATAGACGGCATCAGCATCATCTGAGCGAACCCTCACACCCTCGACATACTGCCCAAAAAAGGTTGTGGAGGTATGATCGAGCTCTTCTGAAAATGACCTTCCGCTGGCATTCCAAGATGCTTCAATTTCAAGCCCTTCAGTGTTGTAACCGAGTATTACGATTCCCAATTGTACGTCGTCTGGTCCCTCCCAGCCTAAGTCCTCACTTTTGGTTCCCACCAAAACAAAGCTTTCGCCGTCTTTCGCATATTGCACGGTGGTACTACCTCCCTCTTGTTCCAGCTTCAGAAGTCCCAGCGGCGAGATTGTTGGCTCAAAGGAGCGACCGTCGTAGATGAAGCTAGTTTTATGGTTCTTGGG
>CAZCJJ010000061.1:0-4653 GCA_964499045.1 uncultured Opitutales bacterium
TCAGTCGGTCCCCCTATCCTTCCGAAAACCGGCTGAAGCCGGTACTCCAGCAGGGAATCTGTTCAACCAACTCCCAGATGGTTCACCTAACTAAGTGCCATGCGGGCTAATCCCTTTCTCCAACCGATTTATCGTTGAGTGTCTGCCAGCACTACTTAATGTGGTTGTCTTCGTATGGATATTGTCAGTGTTAAGAAGGCTTACCGTTTTTACGCACCGATCTATGATTTTGTCTTTGGGCGGATTGTGGAAGGTGGCCGGAAACAGGCGGTGGCTGCCTTCGAACAAAAGAGCGGGGATAAAATTTTGGAAATCGGAGTGGGGACCGGACGGTCACTCCGTTATTATGCTCCCCATGTCGAGGTCACCGGGATTGATGTTTCCACCGAAATGCTTGAGCGGGCCCGCCGCCGTTATCTTCACCCGCGCTACCCGCAGGTCAAGGCACTGTTGGAAATGGATGCCCAGTCCCTGGAATTTCCGGACAACAGTTTTGACGGTGTTGTGGCCATGTATGTTGCCTCCGTGGTTCCGGATCCTGCCGCCATGATTCATGAAATGTTCCGTGTCTGCCGCCCTGGGGGGGTGATTGTGGTGCTGAACCATTTTACCTCGGAAGCCGGTATTTTTCGCAAAGTGGAAAAAAGTTTTGCCCCATTGTCCAAGCGCCTCGGCTTTCGCCCCGACTTTTGCCTGGAATCATTTGTCCGGGATGTCGGCCATAGCCCGGTCCGGGTGTCCAGGGTGAACCTGGGAGGGTACTGGAAATTACTCGAATTCACCGGCAGCAACGGCAGCAACGGGAACGGCCAGACAGAGGAGCGTTCTGACAGTCGGACGGTCTGACAGTCGGGCCGCTCCTTCAGCCTGCCAGCCCGGAGCGTTTGAGCAGAGCCTGGGGGTCGGGATCGCGGCCCATGAAGTCGCGAAAGAGTTGCTCCGGCGGAGCACTGTTGCCGCGCGCGAGTAGGGTGTCGCGGAAGGCACGTCCGGTGGCGGGGTTGAGGATGCCTTCCTTCTGGAAACGGGTGAAACAATCGGCATCAAGCACCTCGGCCCATTTGTAGGAATAGTAGCCGGCGGCATAAGCGGTCGGGCTGGAGAAGAGATGCGTAAAGCGCCGGATCAGGGTGGGGGGTGTCGTTTTGAGCGGAGCTTGATAGTCGCGAAGCCTTTCGCGGAGGTAGGCATCGAGGTCGTCCGCCGGTTGTGACGCAAAGTGGATATGCAATTCCAGATCCATTTTACCGAGGGATAGCTGGCGCATGGCGGCGGAGGCTCCCATGAAGTTGCGGGCGGCAACCATTTTCTTGAAGAGTTCCTCCGGAATGGGCTCGCCGGTTTCGTAATGGCGGGCAAAGAGGTCGAGGGCCTCGCGCTCCCAGCACCAGTTCTCCATGATCTGGGAAGGCAGTTCAACAAAGTCCCAGGCGACGTTGACGCCACTCAGCGATTTGATTTCCACCCGGCTGAGAAGATGATGGAGCAGGTGTCCGAATTCATGGAAAAGGGTTTCAACTTCCTGATGGGTGATCAGGGCGGGTTTGCCGTCCAGAGGGGCAGTGAAGTTGCCGCACATGAGGCCGAGGTGGGGGGAGAAAGTACCGTCGGGTTGCGGTCCGCCGGTGAGGAGGTGATTCATCCAGGCCCCGCTGCGCTTGGATTCACGGGGATGCCAGTCGGTGTAGAAAGAGCCGAGGTGGGTTCCGTCTTTGTCGTGTATGTCGTAAACACGGACTTCGGGGTGCCAGGTTTCCACCGTGCCTTCGGTGTGTTCGGAGATACGGATGGCGAAGAGGTGTTCGCAGAGACGGAAGAGGCCGTCAATGACCCGGTTTATCGGGAAATAGGGACGCAGTTCCTCTTCATCGAGGTCATACTGGAGCTGCCGTTTCTTTTCGGCCCAGTAGGCGGTTTCCCAAGGTTCCAACTTATCGGTGGGACTCCCTGTTTCCCGGGCCTTGAATGCTTCCAGATCTTGGATTTCCCGGAGGAAGGGGGATATTACCTTGGAGTGGAGATCCTCGACGAAACGGAGGGCCTGATTCCCGGAGCCCGCCATGCGCCGCGCGGTCACCAGATCGGCAAAGTGGCTGTGGCCGAGCAGTGATGCTTTCTTCTGGCGCAGCTCAAGGATGTCCCGGATCAAAGCGGTGTTGTCGAAGCCCTCCTTCCAGCCGATCCGGTTGCCGGCTTCCCAAACCTTCTTTCTCAGTTCCTCCGACTCCGCGTATTTCATGACAGGGAGAAAGGAGGGGGCATGGAGGGTGAAGCGCCAGCGCGGTTCGGTGTCGGAGCCGATCCCCTTGCGCCGGGCATCCTGACGGGCGGCCTCGCGGGCACTGGATGGAAGACCGGCCAATTCGCTTTCGTCTTCCACCACCTGTTCCCAATCGTTGGTGGAATCAAGGACGTTCTCGGAATATTTCTGGGTGATCTTCGACAGTTCAGCGTTGATCGCTTCCAGCTCTTTCTTCTTTTCGGGCGGAAGCCCGGCCCCGCTTTCACGGAAATCCTCCACCGTCTCCTCCAGAAAGCGGCGGGCCGGCCCTTCAAGTGTCCGGGCTTCAGGGGTGTCGGCATAGTTGCGCAACGCTTGCCAAAGGTCCGGGCGGAGATACACCCGGGTGAAAAAGGAGGAAACCTTGGGCAGCATGGCATTGAAGGCCTCACGCAAGGCGGGGCTGTTGTTCACGCTGTCGAGATGGCTGACGAATCCCCAGGGCACCCCGACTGTTTCCAGGGCGTCTTCAAAAGCGAGTAGGGTATTGGCAAAGGTCCGTTCCCCGTCGGCGAGGCGTCCGATTGCATCCAGTTTCTCCGTGGCCTGTTCAAGGGCCAGGGCGATGTCCGCTTCAATCCTTTCGGGAGTCAGCTGACTCCAATGAATATGAAAAGGTTGGTTGAGGAATGGGTGCTGATTCTTTTCTGACATGGAAGCGGTATGCTGAAAGCAGGTGCTCAGCACCTCAATCACTAAAGTTTCAGCCTACTATACTTCCATGATTATCCATCTGCCTGTTGTTACCGCATTCGAAAATTCCTGTTGTCAGGTAGAACTCGAATCCGTGATCATGCCTTGTTCATGAACATTCCCAATAGCTGTCGTAACGGTTTTTCCGCCATCCTGAAAGTGGGAGGTGAGGATGCCTTTGATTACCTCCAAAGCCAGTTCAGCCAGGACCTGCGGCTGCTGAAAGTCCCGGGATGTGCCTACGGGCTTTGGCTTGATCGAAAGGGAAAGGTGCAGGCGGATTCCTTCGTCCTTCGCCCCGCCGAAGATTTTTTTCTGCTCGTCAGCTATCACTGCAAAGGAAAGGCATTGATGGAAAAAATAACGGAAAACATCATTGCCGATGACGTGGAGCTGAGTGACGAAACCGGACTGTGGTCCGGGGTTTCGCTTTGGGGGGATGGGCTGTCTGTCTTTATGAAGGAAACAGGGCCCGGGATGCCTTCTCATCATGAGATGATCGCGGAGGAAGGTCTTATGCTTTGGCCCGGTCGCCGCTCGCGAAGTGCCTCCCTGGATGTTCTTGTAGCCTCTGCAAAGCAACAGCCACCCTGGCTGGATACCCTACTTGGGCAGGCCCGCGAAGTGGGCCAACAGGATAGGGAGCGGGAGCGTATTTTGAGTGGCATTCCGGCGATACCAGTGGACATCGGTCCAGGCAATCTTCCGCAGGAAGGAGGCTTGGAGGCGGATGCTGTTTCCTTCAACAAAGGTTGTTATCTCGGGCAGGAGGTAATGGCCCGCCTGCACGCCATGGGGCAAGTCCAGCGCAAGCTGAGCCTGGTCGGGCTTGAAAGATTGCCGGCTATGCTACCCGCCCCCTTGTTTTCCGGTACGAAGGAAGCTGGAATGTTGACTAGTGCGACTCCACTCGACACCGGCGGGATACAGGGTCTGGCAATACTGAAAACGCGCGGTTTGGGGGATTCACCCCTTGGTCTTCAGCCCGGAGGGCACGACGTTCGTCTGATCGATGCATGAGGCCGTGGTGGAAGAAAAAGATTCCAAAGTGAAAAAACATTGCAAAACCCCACAATTATTATTGACCTTACCGCCTTTAAACCCTGTAAATCACAGGGGTTCAACCCACATCTGGAAAATCTAACCAAATAAAATATGAATAAAGCAGAGCTTGTTCTTGAAGTACAAAAAAATCTCGGTGCTGACACCTCTAAAGCCGCTGCCGAACGTGCAGTTGAATCTGTGATCGAAGCGGTCAAGAAAGGTATCAAAAAAGACAAAGCCGTACAGCTTATCGGTTTCGGAACCTTCTCCGTTGCCAAGCGTGCAGCACGCAAGGGTGTTAATCCCAAGACCGGCGAGTCCATCAAAATCGCGGCTTCCAAGACGGTTAAATTCAAAGCAGGTGCTGGCCTCAAAGCCATTCTTTAACACCGCTTTTTCAACCAACCTTTTAAAACCGCAGGCCTTTGTGCCTGCGGTTTTTTGTTGCCCGGTAAGGCTGGGATACTGAACTATGCGGACTTCACTCTATTGTGCAGTATGCTCAGCTCCTTTTTTCATCAACACTTCGGACGTGCGCCCGCTCTGCAGGCCAGTGCTCCGGGCCGTCTTGAATTCATCGGCAACCACACCGACTACAACGGAGGTGCGGTCCTCGGGGTTGCGGTTGACCGCAA
>CAZCJJ010000061.1:4753-18361 GCA_964499045.1 uncultured Opitutales bacterium
GCGGGCATGAGCAGCAGTGCAGCCTTTGAGCTGGCCAGCGGCTATGCCTTCTCCGCGCTCTACCGGTTTCCGGTGGAAAGAAAGGCCATGGCACGGTTGGGGCGAAAGGCGGAAAATCATTTTGTCGGAGTGCCTTGCGGTCTGCTGGATCAGGGGGTCTCCGCTTTTGGTGAAAGGGATCACCTTGTTTTTATCGACTGTCGTGAAGAAAAGTTCAGCCGCTACCCTTTGCCTGCAGGTGTTCACTTCCATGTCTTCAACACGGGAAAAAAGCATGCATTGATTGATTCGCTCTATGCCACGCGGCATCAGGAATGCCAACAGGCATTGGCGTATTTGCAGCAACACTATTCTGGAATCGCTTGCCTCTGCGATGTTTCCTCCAAACAGTTACAGGATTCCAAGGAGGGCATGGACCCGGTATTATTTCGGCGTGCCCGGCATGTTATCAGTGAAAACGAGCGCGTCCTGCAAACTATCCAAGCCCTGGCTAAAGGGGATATGGAAGCGGTCGGCCGTCTGCTTTTTGCCTCCCATGCCAGTTCACGGGATCTTTTTGAAAATAGTTGCGAGGAGTTGGATTGCCTGGTTGATGCCTTGAATGGCCAGGCGGGTGTCCATGGTGCCCGTCTGACCGGAGGTGGTTTTGGAGGTGCTGTCATGGCGGTGACGGATGCCAGCTTTTCCGGGAGTGCTGCTGAAAGTGTGATCCAGTGCTACACACAAGCATTTGGCCATGCCCCCACGCTGTTCCATACCCAAACCGGCCCAGGAGCCGGAGTGGACTCAAATACCTAACCCGCTACGACCTCATCCCTCACGCAGCGGAAACCAAGATTGGTGGTGGAGGAATCGGGGGTATTCGAGGTCCGGGCGGCCACCCGGTAGCGGTTGCAGTATGAATGGTGGCAGAGGAAGGAGCCACCGCGCATGGATTTTGTTTTGCCGTAATCCGGCCCCTTTGGGTTGATCCGGGTTTCCGGGGTTTCCGGAATATGCCACCCCGGGTTGAACCAATCAAAACACCACTCCCATACGTTGCCTGCCATGTTATAGAGGCCATAGCCGTTGGGCTTGAAAGATTTCGCCGGGGCTGCCCAGGGATAGCCGTCCTTTTCCGTGTTGTGATCCGGAAATTTCCCCTGCCAGATGTTGCAGCGGTGCTTGCCTTCAGGTTCCAACTCGTCGCCCCAGCAAAACCGCTTGCGGGCCAGCCCCCCGCGGGCCGCTTTCTCCCATTCGGCCTCAGTCGGCAGGCGCTTTCCAGCCCAGTGACAATAAGCCATCGCATCATTCCAGGTGATGTGGACGACGGGATGGTCCATGCGCTTGTGAATGTGGGAGCCGGGACCTTCCGGCTTGCGCCAGCAGGCACCGTCAATCGCGTACCACCACTGCAGACCCTGAACGGTATGGCTTTGCCTCAACTTGCGCTGTCGCGAGGGCGAAAGTTGTCCAAGGAAAACATAGGACCAGCCGAAGCGTTCGGATTCGGTCTGGTAGTCCGTTGCTTGAACAAACTGTTCAAAAGCGGCATTGGTGACAACGGTCCGGTCGATCCAGAAAGCATCGACTTGCACCTCGCGCACCGGCCCCTCTCCATCCGCTTCCCAGGCATCTTCATCCTCGGTTCCCATCCAGAAGGACCCACTGGGTATGAGCACCATGCCCTCGGTGGAGCCGGATGTTGCCCTGGCAAAAGTGATATCGGCTGCGCCTTTTTGAGGGGGCTGCCGTTGTGCTCCATCCTGGCAATGCCGACCATCGGTTGATGGCGTGCAGCAGGCTTTTGTTGCGGGAGTGTCATTCATGGAAACATCAGCCTGCATTTATCCAGTCGAGCAAGGCCTGCAGTGCCTTGGCCCGGTGACTGATTTTGTTTTTCACTTCAGCACCGAGACTGGCGAAACTCTGCTCATAGCCGCAGGGCTGAAAGAGGGGGTCATAGCCGAAGCCGTGCTTACCGGAGGCTTGCTCCAGAATACTTCCTTCGCAGGTGCCTTCGAAGCAAAGGGGACCCTCTTCCGGGCCGATTAAAACCAGACAACAGCGAAAGCGGGCAAGGCGCTTGGCGGGGGGAAGTCCCTTCAACGCTTCCAGCAGCTTGCGATTGTTGTTACTATCCTTCGCTTCCGGTCCGGCATAGCGGGAAGAGTAAACTCCGGGTGCCCCGTCCAGGGCGTCCACCTCCAGACCGCTGTCATCCGCCAGTACCCAAGCGGTCAGACCTTTGGCCTGAAGTCGCTCTGCCAGGGACTCAGCCTTGAGCCGGGCATTGCCCGCAAAAGAGTCGGCATTTTCATCGACCTCCGGCATGCCTCCCACCCCCCGGGCGGAAAAGACCTCGAGCGGTAATGCTGCTTTAGCGAAGCAGGCCTGCAACTCATCCACCTTGTGTTCATTGCCCGTGGCGATGAACAAAGGGGGGATCCTTTTTTTTGTTATCCCCTTCACTCGGCTGAGACTGGTTTCTCCGGCAATTCCAGCACGGCTTGGGCGACATCCCGGCTGAAGTCGCTCCAGACATCACTCATCGTTTGAACCACGTGTGAATAATCGTGTCCCGGGCCGGCAATAGATTTCCGGTAGCTGCTTTCGCGAACCTTGAGGGGATCCCGTGAGCCCGGTACCATCAGCCGCCAAAATACCCGCAACTCAACTTCATGTATGTTATTCAACGGTTCGAAACGAAGGACCACCACATGTACTTCGTAATCACGCTTGAAAGGGGTCAACCACGGGAAAGCCGTCACCTTGTCCGGGCCGAGCAGTTCACTCAGGTTTTCCCGGAGCGTGCGGGTTGTGCTGTCGCTCAAGGACTCGGCCCAGCGTTGAAACTCATTGGCCTTCAGTTCGTTTTCACCGATGCGGCGGACAATCTGCGGTCGGTCCAGATACGATGGGATTTCGACCCGGCCTACCCCTACTGTGGGAACTTTAGTCTCAGCGGTTGCCAGACGCTCTGTTTTCTCCGGTAGACTGTTCAACACGTAATAGCGGGGTGGGGTGGATTGTTTGCCCAAGGTGCAGCCGCCGAGGAGCAGTAAGGGGAGCGCGACCAGCAGGAGGCGTCGCAGGTAAGTTATAGTGGATTCTTTGTTTGGCTTCATAATCAATTATTCCTGTTTTCCGGTGAGGAAGGCATTGGGGTTGCGTTCGATATAATCAGCAAGGAAGCGAATGGAGCGTGCGGCCGACGAGAATTCCTGTAAGGTATAATCCAGGCGGTAGCGGAAGACCGAATCCGGCTGCAGCATGGTGTCGGCATGTTCGATCAGGTTCTGTGTGGACTCCAAGACCTCCTGGGCTTTCGCCGTGGTCAGGCGTAGATCCTGCGAAAGCGGTTCCACTTGCGCGTTCAGGCTTTGCAGCAGATCGCGCCCCTCCAGCAGAGCCATATTCATGTTTTCCAGCGAAGAACGAAGATGATGATCCTGCAGGACGTTTTCCAGTTCGGTCATGACCCCAAGGGCGCGGTCATTCAACGCTTTGAATTGAATTTGGGAGACCCCGTCATCCAGTTTTGTCAGAGTGTCCTGCAGCTTTAAGCCGATCTCACCAAAGGGGATCTCGCCGATCTGGGTGACCACTTTGTTGACGGTTTGCATGACCTCGGCCAAGCCGGAGGGCAGGGTGGGGATTTCCTTCATTCCCTTTTCGCCCGGGGGAGGGCGCTGAATGAAAATGGCAGGGGTACTCGGGTCGTAATCCAGTTCCACAAAAAGCATACCGGTAACAAAGCTTTGCTGCTGCAAGCGGGCCCGCAGGCCCATCACTTCGACCTGTTCTTTAAAGACCACAGGGTCGTCCAGATCGACGTTCACATTGAAGTAGTTTTTCAGCCGCCGTACATCGATCTCAATGATTACCGGAACATGCGGAGACTCATCAAGCTGGTTGTAGCGAATGAATATGCGGCGGACCTGGCCGATACGGACGCCCTTGAACTTGACCGGTGCGCCGACTTCGAGGCCATTGACGGAATCCTGAAAATACAGGATAAACTGTTCATTCTGCGCGAAGACCCGCCCGCCGCCGAAAATCACGACAGCAGTAATGGCAAGGACAAGCGCGCCGACGACAAATAACCCAATATAGGTCGGATTTGCTTTGTTACTCATAACAGGAAAGGTTGTCAGGTTTGTTAAACACAGGGTGGTGGTTGGAGATCATGATAAGGGTTTGGTGTTTGCTTCAATCAACAATCAGTGGGCTGCCGCATCGGAGAGTTCTCCGCGCAGCAGGAAGTTGCGGACATTTTCGTAGGAGCTGTGGTCGCGCATATCGCGCGGATTGCCGATCTCTAACTGGGTGCGGGTTTCGGCATCCAGAAAAATACTTTGGTCGGCAATGGCAAAAATACTGGCCAGTTCGTGGGTAACCACCACCACTGTGGCTCCCAAACTGTCTCTCAGCTGAAGAATCAGGTCGTCCAGTCGCCGGGAACTGATCGGGTCCAGCCCGGCGGAGGGCTCATCAAAGAACAAAATACTCGGATCAAGCGCCATCGCCCGGGCAAGGCCAGCGCGCTTGCGCATCCCGCCACTGATTTCCGAAGGATAAAATTTTTCAAAACCTTTCAGTCCGACGAGCGATAGTTTGTAACTGACGACCTCCCGTATCTCCCGTGGACTCAAATCCGTAAATTCGCCCAAGGGCAGGGCCACATTCTCTTCCAGTGTCATGGAACTCCACAGCGCTCCGCTTTGGTACAGCACCCCGAATTTACGCAGCATGGCCAGGCGCTCCGCCTCGTCTGCCGCCGTGAAATTCTTCCCGTTATAATAGATGTTGCCCCGGGCCGGAGCTTTCAACCCGATCAGGTGCTTGAGCAGTGTGCTCTTTCCACACCCGCTGCCCCCCATAATAATAAAGATCTCTCCTTGCCGGATCGAGAAATTGAGATTCCGCATGACTACAAAGCTGCCGTAGGCCATATCCAGGCCTTTTACTTCGATTTTGGGCGCTTCGTTCATGATTAGAGTCCGATGATATTGAAAATAACCGCAAAAATGGCATCCGCAACGATCAGGGCCGTGATTCCCGAAACCACCGCCGAGGTGGCAGCCAAGCCAACCGCCGAGGAGCTGCTACCACATTGCATCCCCCGCAAGCAACCCGTTGCCGCGACGAGCACACCGAAAAAGACGCTTTTGATGATCCCCGTGGAAAAGTTGGCCAGATCAATCGCCATCACCGTCTGGTGAACATACTGGGAAATCGTCACGTCCAGAATGCCCACCGTGACGACCATGCCACCCAAAATACCGATGAAGTTTGAGAAAATAACCAGTAAGGGCATCATCAGGGACAAAGCCAGCATACGGGGCAACACGAGGAATTCGACCGGGGAAATCCCGAGAGTCTGCAGGGCGTCAATTTCCTCATTCACCTTCATGCTTCCGAGCTGGGCGGCAAAGGCTGCTCCCGTACGTCCGCACATGATGATTCCGGTCATCAGCACCCCCATTTCCCGCACCATGGCGAGACCCACCAGGTTGGCCACATAAATACTGGCCCCGAATTGCTGAAGCTGGACCGCCCCGACAAAGCCCATGATCAAACCGACCAGAAAACTGATCAGTGCCACGATCGGCAAGGCTTCCGCTCCGGCCTGCTGAATCACCAGCCAGGTGTCCGAGGCGCGGAACCGGGCCTTGCCTACCAGCATCTTGAGAAAGGCAAGGGTCATCTCTCCAATGAAGGCGGCAATCTCAAAAAAAGAAATCACCCCCGAACTGCTCAGGCTTCCAATCTGATAAAAAACATTCCGGCGCTTCAGCCCACTGCGGCCGGTATCCTCCTTTTCCGGGACTGCTTCCGCCAACGACAACAATCCCCGGGCCCCTTCCGGTAACCCATCTGGAATCAACTGCGCCTGCAGGGTACGGGCCAAATCCGTACACCGGGTGACAAAGGTCATCAGTCCGCTGTCCCAACGCTCCAGTTGATCGGTCATAAATTCCAGCTTGGCCGGTACCGGTCCCCGCTTTACCTCCTCCCGGACAGCATCAACCGAAGGCAGCCCGGCTCCCAGCAGCCAGTCTCCTTTCAACTCCAGCAAAAGAACCTCCGGGTTCTTCCGGTTTAGAATTAATTCCGGTTTTGTACCGTTGTCAGGCATTAACAGTAGCGTTCTATTTAATGGGGGCTTATTAAGCCAATAACGCTTGCTTGCCAAATGGATTCGCAAAAAAGATGGAAAGACCCGACAGGCAACCGGTTTGGGCTGTATGCCGGGTCTCGAAGGATCAAGTTTTCAGTCTGATTTATTCCGGTGAATCAATCAGGTTAACGCGGACAGGTCCGCACCGTGGTTGATATGGTAGGCCTGCCCGCCGAGGACCAGAGCCGGCACGGACTTTACACCCGCTCCTTCAGCTTCGGCCAGGCGTTGCCTGCTTTCCCCAAGATGGACCAACTCCACCTCGTAACGGTTTGGGTCGAGCGCCAAAGCCACGTTTTGTTCGGCTTCAACACAAACGGGACATCCTGCATGATAGAATACGGCTTTCGTTTTCATAAGATAAGGTTTGTTGATGGTTATGTGATTGAGCGGAAAGGGCCTCTTGCCCTTACCTGCATGCATTCTATCATGAATCACGAAAGGAACAACCGGGTACAAAATGGTGCCCCCCCTTCTTGACGTCTGGAAAACAAGGAGACAAATTGCGGTGTGAAAAAGAAACACCTCAGCCTCAAAGAACGCTCAGCCTACCACTGCCTGGAGGATGTCATTGGCTGCAAATGGTCAGCCGGGGTTGTGGCCGCCATTGCTGAGGAAGTCAGACGCCCGGGCGAACTCGAACGTTATATTCCCGGCATCTCCAAAAAAGTATTGAATGAGCGACTCCGGAAACTGCAGGATTTCGGTATCATTACCCGGTCGGAACTCAATGACTCCGTGCCGCACGTGGAGTATCACCTGACCGAATGGGGCCGACAACTGGCGACAATCCTTCAGCAAATCGGCACGCTGAGGAGCAAAATGCAGAAACCGGCCAATGCCCATTCGGCAAGCTGAACAGCCTTCGTTTATTGGAGAGCGAAGCTTTCAAGGAGCGGGGATGCCCTCAGCTCCGGAACCAAACCCGCCACGCGGCGTGAGGTCACGCCACTCTCGTGTGCTTACGTTCTCCATCACCCAAGGATGAGTGGACACTCAAGGCATTAGCAAAGGCAGTCCAATAAGCAGCGCTCCCACCAGCAGTCCCAGTACCAGGCGCCATCCTTTGCCACCGGAAGCAACCTTGATCAACCAATTCCGGTGTAGGACCAAATGGATCAGAATTAAGGTGGCAAAACATAATCCCAGATACATATGGAAATCACCCCACTCATGACGGGTGAAGCCCATCACGGTACCCGGGCCACTGCGTGGCGGTAGTCGCCATACCATCAGTAAGCCAGTCCCCAACAGCATACAGCCGTTAAGGTACAGAATTAAATTCAGCAGACGGGCCAGCATATTTCGACTGGATTTTACCCGGATCGCCGTCGCCTTGTAAAGCGGGATGGCCGAACTGCCTTCCCCCACCGCATTCAGTTTGCTTACCATAAAAAAATCCTCCGGTCCCATTACTAAGCAAGGCACCCCGGAGGGGCAAAACGATCCTTTCAGGATTAAGCAATTATAACTCCCATTGATAATGCTTATTCGCTCCGCTTTTTGCCCCCCTTGCCTATACCTATCAAGCTTACTTGAACCCGTTATTAGGAGCTCAATCACCGAAGCCTTGGAAACTGTGACATTTCTCGTATGATTATTTGTTCAGAGGCGAAAGGAGCACGGGCGTCCCGCCCGTGAATTTCAAAGTGCGCGGGCACTGGTTCTACCTTCGCCGAAAACGTAAGGTGAAGCAATAGGGCCCCCTTGGAATGATGCATGAGAACGGATGCATCATTTTGGTGTTGGGTGTCCCGGTGATTTGGCACTAACTGTGACCATGGCGAAAACGCTTTTACTGGACGGTTTCAATCTTGCATTCCGAAGCTATTATGCGCTTCCGGATTTGACGAGGAGTGATGGCTTTCCCACCGGCGCACTTCACGGCTGGATAAAAACACTCTGGAAGCTGGAGGATATGGAGAACCCGGACCGCATCATCGTCTTTTTTGACGAAGGCGGCTCAACCCGCCACCAGGCCCTGCTTCCGGAATACAAGGCGAACCGGACTGAAATGCCGGAAGCCCTGCAGCAACAGATGCCGCTGATACGTGAACTGACCGCCTTGATGGGATACCCGATCAAAGCCGTCAACGGAATCGAGGCGGATGATTTGCTGGCCTCCGCCGCTCAACAGTTGGCGGCAAAAGGAGACGAGGTTATCATTGTGAGTGCCGACAAAGATCTGGGGCAATGTGTCGCCCCCGGAATCAGCCAGCTATTGCCTGCCCCCACTGCGAATCCCCGGATCGGCTGGAGGAAGCTGGACCGGGCGGCCGTGGAGGAACGTTTTGGTGTGCCTCCGGAACAAATTGCAGACTACCTTGCGCTGGTTGGAGACAGTTCAGACAATATCCCCGGACTCCCGGGAGTGGGTCCGAAAACAGCCGCAAAATGGCTCCGGGCCTACGGTAGTCTGGAGGGGGTCCTGCGTCATGCCGCCGAACTGCAACCTGTCCGCTTCCAGGCGATGGTGGAGGAGGCCCAGGAGTCTCTGCGCCGTAATTTGAAACTAACCACCCTTGAGTTGCACCATGACCCGGGACCCTTGGAAGGCAATACCCCGGACCTCAAGGCGCTGACCACCTTCCTGGATAGCATGGAAATGAAGCAAAGCGCCCGCGATGCCGTCGCACGTGTCCGCCTGCTGTAAGGCTGTGGAAGGAGTCGGTCGGTTCCACGTTTTTTGATGTTGGCCAAAAGAAAAGAACTCACGGCCAGCCAAGCAGTGGTGACAACGTCGCTGACATCCCGGATTTCTTTGCTTTGTGAGAGGATGTCTCCGTGGACCCTGTGTGCCCCGTGAGAGGTTTCTTTCTCAACTCATAATCTCCTGATTTTCCGATTGTGCAAAATTAAACCCTATCTTTGGATTTGCATAATAAGTCGTCCCAGTCTTTGGCCGGGAGAATTCGTTATCATGAGTTGAATCCGTTTTCGAGCTTTGAGGTTGGGGTGGAGAATATGGAGAAGCTATGGATTCGTGGAGGTTTCCCGGATGCTTATCTGGCCTCTGATCTGGATGGAGCGCATGATTGGATTGCCGCGTTCATCAAGACCTTTCTGGAAAGGGATCTGGGCATGCTAGGTTTCCGGCTTTCTCCCCATCACATGAGGCGGGTCTGGACGATGCTTGCCCATTACCACGGAACAACAGTCAATTACAGCAGCCTGTCCAGGGCCCTGGAGGTTACTGATCCCACAGTTCGCCATTGGATTGATGTGCTGGAGGACACCTACATGCTGCGTTCCGTGCGTCCGTGGTCGGGCAACACAGCCAAGCGGCTCGTGAAGTCACCCAAAATCTATCTGCGGGACAGTGGTATTGTGCACAATCTGCTTGGTATTGAAGACAAAGAAAAGCTGCTGTCTCACCCGGTAGTGGGGGCCTCTTGGGAAGGTTTTGTCATTGAGCAGATTGCGGCTGCTGCTCCGGAGCGTTCGAACTGTTCCTTCTATCGGAGCTCGGGCGGGAACGAGATCGATTTAATTGTAGAAACACCAAAAAAGGGCACGCTCGCCTTTGAGATCAAACGTTCTCTCAGTCCGTCGCTTACCCGTGGAACCTATGCAGCCTTGGAAGATATCGCTCCGGAAAAAACGTATGTGGTCTATTCGGGTGACGAGGTTTTTAGGATGAGTCAGGATATCACGGCTATTCCAATCGCGGGTCTGCCTGATGTGTTTGTTTAACTTTAACTCGCAATCTCACCAGCTTGTTAGCGAAGGTTATATTCGGGGAGGTATTCATTGCCCCAGCGCGCGGCACACCCGAATAAGGCTGGTTTCATTCAGCGATTTTCCGGATTGAATTTTTGTTCGGGATAGTCAGGGTGCTCGGTCCATGGCAAAACTTCCTGACACGATGATTCCGGAGCAACCGGTTACTGCATTGGCTCCGATGCAGGATGTCACGGTTTTGCCTTTCATGCGGGTGATTGCGGACTATGGGGCCCCGGATTATTTCTTCACTGAATATTTCCGGGTCCATGGGCATTCGACTCTGGAGAAACACATCCTTGAGTCCATCACGGAGAATCCCTCCGGGCGCCCGGTATTCGCGCAGATGATCGGGGAGGATATTCCGCACCTGGAGCGTACCGTCCGCCTGTTGCTGCAATACCCGGTGGCAGGTATTGATTTGAACATGGGGTGCCCGGCGCCGAAGGTGTACCGCAAGAATGTGGGCGGCGGCTTGTTGCGCGATCCGGAACGGGTGGACGCCATTCTCGGCGCCTTGCGGGCCGCCTGCCCCGGGCTGTTTACTGTCAAGATGCGCATTGGTTTTGAGGATGACCGCCATTTTGAAAAACTGCTGGAACTGCTCAACCGGCATCAGGTGGACATGCTCAGCCTGCATGCCCGCACGGTGCGGGAAATGTACCGGAGTGAAGTCCATTATGAATACATTGCCCGGGCGGTGCGGGTTTTGCGTTGTCCCGTTCTGGCCAACGGCAATGTGTCTTCTGTGGCGAAGGCCCATCAGGTACTGGAAGAAACCGGAGCAGCCGGGGTCATGGTCGGGCGCTCTGCCATACGCAACCCCTGGATCTTTCGTCAGTTGAGAGAATCCTTTTCCGGACAAGCGGTTTTTCAGCCGGCCCTGGGGGATGTCCGGGACTACATAGAACGTCTTTACGAGGCGACGGCGCAGCCACACATGAATGAACTTCGCCATACCGGGCGTTTAAAGAAATTTCTCAATTTTGTTGGCCAGAGTGTGGATGAGGAAGGCGCCTTTCTGCATGCGATGCGCAGGGCACGGACCCGGAAGGAGCTGGAAGTGGTGGCGGATCAGTTTTTGATTGAAGGGGGCAAAGACAAACAGCCCTTTGTCGCAGAGCCTTATGTGGGGCTTGTGGCCCGTCCCAATCACGAGTCAGAGATCAAGTCCTGTGGCCTGTGAGGGGGGGAATCCTGTTGGAGTCCCGTCTTCAGACGGTCTTCCTGATAGGGCTAAGACCGCATAAATGCGGGACTCCAGCCAGAGAGTCCGACTAAAATACGGTGGCCTGTTGAGAGGCAGTCCTGTTGGAGTTCCGTCTTCAGACGGTCTTCCTGATAGGGCTAAGACCGCATAAATGCGGGACTCCAGCCAAGGGGTCCGACTAAAATACGGTGGACTATGGGGTGGGGGATTGCGATTTGCTTTGTCAAACGGACTCACCTAGCCTGCCCGCTATGGAATGCATTGAAGGCATCACAGGCGTCTGGGTCGATGGCCAGGGTAAGGTTCACCTTGCCTTGGCGGAAGGAGTAAAGCGCAGGGAGACGCTGTTGCCGGAGCCCTGCCGCCCCTTTGTCTGGACCTCCGGGGGAGGAGAGGGTACGGAGGCTTTGGCGGGAGACGGTGTGCTGACCGGAGTCCGTTTTTTTCAAGACCCCGCCGCATGGGATCTTTTTCAGAAGGAAACCAAGGATCGCAAATCCTTTGATACGGTGCGCCTGCTGGAGAATCACTATCTACTGCAAACGACCAACCGTTATTTTACCGGCATGAGCTTTGGGCAATTGCGACGCTTGCAGTTGGACATTGAGACCGGGAACACGGACGGAGGGTTTTCCGATGCCCGCAATGCGGGGGACCGGGTGTTGGCGATTGGACTCAGGATAGCGGGGCAGCCGGAATACCTGGTTCTGGAGGAGGATTCAGATGAGGGAGAACGCAGACTCTTGCTTGCCTTTAATGAACGCCTGCAAGCACTGGATCCCGACATTATCGAAGGCCACAACCTGTTCCGCTTTGACCTGGATTACCTACGGATCCGTGGGAAGCGATTGAAAGTACCCTGCCAATGGGGGCGCTTTGGCCAGACCGCGAATTTCCGTCCCAGCCGAATGCGTGTGGCCGAGCGTTGGATCGATTTTCCCCGTTGCGACCTGCCGGGACGAACAGTCTTTGATACCTGGCTGGCAGTTCAACTCTACGATATCACCGCCCGGGAGCTTCCAGGATATGGTCTGAAGACGGTAGCCCTGTTTCTCGGAATCACCCCCGATGAAGCCGGAGCCCGGACTTATGTTGACGGCAGCGATATCAGTCGTCTCTTCCGCGAAGACCGTTCCCGTTTTCTGGCTTACCTTGGAGATGACTTGAAAGAGACGGAGGGGCTGGCGGATCTGCTGTTGCCCACATACATTGCCCAGGCTCTGAACTTCCCGCTTACCCTGCAGGAAATCTGTCTGCGGGGAACGGCCAATAAAGTGGAGTCCCTTTTTCTCGAAAAGTATTTCCATGCCCGTCAGGCTCTGCCCGAGCCGGAGGCGATCGGTCCCTACGAAGGCGGCTTTACCAAAAGTTTTGCCGAGGGTGTATTCAAAGGGGTGCTGCATTTTGACGTCGCCTCGCTCTACCCGAGTATTCTCCTGCATCTTGGCCGGAATCCACGCAATGACACCCTCGGGATATTCATTCCGCTGTTGGAGGAACTGCGGACCTACCGTCTCGAGTTCAAGAAAAAGGCCCGGGAGACGGACGATCCGCAAATGCGCCAGGAATATCAGGCGAGGCAGGCCAGCTATAAGATTCTGATCAATTCATTCTATGGCTATCTCGGATTTGGCGGAGGACGATTTGCCGACGGGGATCTGGCGGCGGAGGTGACCAGACAGGGGAGGGACCTGCTGCGCAGTCTGATCGAACGTTTCCAGCAAATCGGTTGCACGGTGCTGGAGGCGGATACCGATGGCATTTACCTGGCCTCTGAAACGTACTTCAAGCAGCCTGAAACTTTGCTGGAGAAAGTCTGCGATGTGTTGCCGGAAGGCATTGAGCTGGAATATGACGGCAGTTATGAGGCAATGTTCTGCTACAAGGCCAAGAATTACGCCGTGTATGATGGGAAGCAGGTGAAGATCACGGGCTCGGCCCTGCGTTCACGGGGTACGGAGCCTTACCTCAAGGAACTGACCGACTGCCTCATCTACCACCTGCTCGGGGCAAGCCCCTGTGACTTGAAGGAAAAACTGGCAACGGTGGAGCGGGACATTCTGGAGGCCGGAATGCCGGTGGAGAAACTGGCCCGTGCGGAATACCTCTCGATGCGACCGGAGCAGTACAGCAAAGCGGTGGAGACTGCGGGCAAATCAAGACGTGCCTCACTCGAAGTGGCGTTGCAAATGAATCCAGTTCCCGGAATGGGGGAACAGGTGCAGTATTACATCACTCCCGGAGAAAAGAAACGAAGCCCTGATTGGCAGACCGCCCGGCCGCTGTCTTCCTTTGATCCGGCCAGTCAACCCTACGATCCCGATTACTACCTCCGGAAACTGGAGGACTGGAAGAAACGCTACGCGGCATTCATCCCACAGCCCGAAAGCGGCACCCAAGGCGAGTTGGCGTTGTTTTGATGTATTCGGATATATGGGAAAGGAGCACGGGCATCTTGCCCAATACTGTCAGTTTAGACTATCATAATGGTAGTTTGGCGAACTCTTTTGAA
>CAZCJJ010000062.1:0-18263 GCA_964499045.1 uncultured Opitutales bacterium
TCAATCCAACCTGAAAAAAGATGGAATTTGCCTTGCCTGAAACACAGTTGCTCCAGCGAAAACGCTCAGATCAAATGCGCCTGCGTGGAAGGCGGGGCAAATCGAAAGCATCCCCGCGCGAAACGGACTTGCCTTGGAAAGGAGACCTCTATTTAGGTGATACTTAATAACTTAAAAAAGTATTGAGTAGCTTTAAATGCAATATTCGCTCCGGATCCGGTTTTGCCCTGGTCAGTGCGTGTCTGTTGATGGCTTTCCTCTGGCTGTTGGGGATGGCTTTGACTGCCTTGCTGCACGTGGAGATTGCGGCGACGAGGGGACATGAGGATGCGGCATTGGCCCGCGAAAATGCGAAGCTCGCGTTGTATATGGCGCTGGGGCAATTGCAGCAGCATGCCGGGCGGGATGATCGCATCACCGCTTTGGCTGATCTACTTCCTGACACGCATCCGGATAACCGCTACTGGACAGGAGTCTGGATGGCGGGGGAGTCAGGGGAGCGACTCGTATGGCTGGTATCTGGAGGCAATCCGGACTCTGCCTTGAGCTATCGCGGAGTGGAGGGCACGGTTTGTCTGGTTGGTTCGGCCAGTGTTCAGGATGCCGCCGATGAGGTTCATGTGGCCATCGAACAGGTGGGGGATCGTGGAGCTATCGCCTACTGGGTGGGTGACGAAGGGGTCAAAGTCAGCCTGTCTCCGGTAACGTCGTTTCCTGCCGGGAAACCGGGGTGGGCAGACACTCTCGCACCGCCCGAACGTGCGCGGATGGTTCGGATTGTTCCGGATAAAACAGGGGTGGAAACGCTGCTTCACCGGCAAGGGCTTATTAACGGATCGGCTTTTTCACTATCTGAGCGTCCGCCCGTGACTATTGCAGATCTGTTCTTCATGCCCGGATTCACGGGATCTTCGGTGGCCGGACTCTTTCACCTCGTCAGCCCGGAGAGCCTGGGGGTACTCAGCCGCAGCGATGGTAGGGCAGGGCTCCGTCACGACCTCTCGCTTGATCCCGGTTTCCTTGGCGATGATTTTCGTGCGTATAGCGATTACAAAGACTATTTGTGGGAACCGGGTCCGGAGACCTTTCTCACGCAGGACGGCAGGGACCTGCGGCGCATCCATCGGCTGGTGGCACCGTCCACTCTGGATTCGGTGCCGGGTAGCATTGTTCACAGTGTTCATCCGGTGCTGACGGATTTCGGTCTTCAGTTTGCGGTGAAGCCGGAAGCCTCCGGAGGGATGGCGGCGGTCCTCGCATCCCAGATGGTGGTCGAGCTCTGGAACCCCTATACCTCGGCCCTGGCTTTTGAAGAACTTGAACTGGAGATCCATGGTCTGGAAACCGTGCAGGTTGATTTCTATGCCAAAGAGAATCCGGACACATTATTGAAAAGTGTTCCGGTGGATCTGTCCTCCCTATTGGGGGATCCCTACCGGGTGAAATTGTCAAAACGCCAGTATAGACCCACCTCTCTGTATGCGGAGGACAGCATCGATGCGAAGCTATTCGGGGCGGGGCGCTTGCTTTACTGGACTGGGCCGGGACAGGCAACGGGCACGCAGACCGACCAAGGCTACGCCAACTACGGTGACAATTCCTCTAGCAATACGCGCTGGGAACAGGCTCTTGGTTTCAACCTGCCGGGGGAACCGCATTCCCTGTTCATGGGATACCGGATGCCGGAGACGGCGCTGCTGATTCGCCTCGTCCGTAGCGGGACGGGGGAGGTTCTTTGCGAATATCGGGATTTTGTTTTTGAGTCCATCGATACGGATCCCATGACGCGATTGGTGTCGGAATGGGCGTTGAACGGCTTTTTCGGTTTCCAGTTTCGTCTGTTGGAAAGCGGACACACCTTCACTGAAGATCCGTCGCACTGGCTGAAGCACTTTGATCCACGGAATTCCGTGCCCACGTTTGCGGTTGGCGAACCTGCTCATTATGTTCCGAACGAGAAAATCATGGGCGCCAGTCCCGATGCCTGTAATCAGAATTTGAAGTTGCGGCAGAATGTGGGCCTGGAGGATCGTTTTTTGCTCGATAAGCCCCTTTCCAATGGAAAGGTCAGTGTCGGTGCGGACCGGAATCCGATGCTGTTTGAGTTGCCGCGCCAGCCGCTGCTGTCACTGGGGCAACTGCAGCATCTTCAGGTGTCTGGCTATCCGCCTTACGCTTATGGTAATCCCTGGGGCGGATCCTTGAACCGGATTTTCGATACCGCTTTCTTTTCCGGTCTGACTTCGGAGATGATCGATCATTGGAATCCGACCTCCGGTTCGCCGCCTCATCCGCGCCTGCGTGCCGTGCGAGCGGAAGACGGGAGTCTGCCCGCGGCACAAGCGATAGGGGATACCGGTGCTTACAGTGCCTTTTATTGGATGGTGGACGGTGTCTTTAATATCAATTCCACCTCGGTGGATGCCTGGGAGAGTCTGCTTAGTTCCCTCCGCCTCCGCGATTTCCGGTATCTGGCATATGATCCGGATTGGACCGATGACATCCACGTCGATGGCGAGGGGATGATTTTGGATGAGGCGGCTTCAAATCATTATCCGCCTGTTTTCGTTCGTTTCCCGCAGAGTATGCAGGAGCACTTTGCCCATGCCCATGATCCCATGATGTATTCGGGCAAGCTGGGGAGTGCCCCTGATCACTTCCATTTTTTCCGGACGGGCTTCCGCTTTCTGGCTGAACGGACGGGGATTGAAAATGATGCCCGTGCGTGGAAATCAGACAGCAGCCTGCCGAGGGATTTGGCGGAGAATATTGTGAAAAAACTGAAGGCACGGGGAAGGCCCTTTACTTCGCTGGAGAGTTTCCTGGCCAGTAACTCAGGGGAGGGCGGTGAAAAGAGTTTGCTGGAGGAGGTGCTGGTGGAAACAGCGAACGGCGAACTCTTGAACAGCTACCTGGCGAATGCAAATGGCGGGATTCGTATCGTGAAACCCTATGAGCGCTCTCCAGCTTATTGCTCCCAGGCGGACATGCTCACCGCGCTGGCACCGGTTATGGCTGTGCGCTCTGACACCTTTGTTATCCGCTTCTACGGCGACACCCGTGATCCGCTCAACGGAACAGTCCGCGCCCGCGCCTACGGCGAGGCCCGGGTACAGCGGCTACCGCTTCCGGTGGGCGAACAGGGAGAGCAGGCATGGGAAGACTGGATTCAGGCCGATACCCCCTGGGGGCGTCAGTTTAAGGTCGTATCATTCCGCTGGTTGGAGGCCGGGGAAATCTGATGTTCCGCTTCATCTTCATCATTGCGGGTGTCTTTGCAGCCAGTCTGGCCCTGTCCGGGCCTGTTACGGAATTACGGGAACATCGTTTCAGGGTGGTCGGTGAACGGGCCTTGCGCGGGGTGTTTTATGAGCATTACACGGAGGCGAAGGATGGCTTCGAGAGCTTGCCCCTGCGTTTCCGATCTCAGGGACGCTCACCGTATTATCATTACAAGGGTCCGCCAGTCCTGACCTTCCACCGGCGACAGGGGGAGGATGAATGGCGTACAGTGGGTACACTCGAATTGCCGTCTGGCCCCGGCCCATCGCTATTGCTCTTTACCGACACTGGGCGGGGGCAAAGTGCGGAGCATGATTATATCATTCATTGTCTCCCGGACGACGGGCAAACCCTGCCACCCGGACACCTCGTTATTTACAACACCATGGAGGTTACCTTCAGCGCAGCACTGCGGCGGGAGGAGGACTTGGATGCGGAAAAGATGCTTATCCCTCCCGGCCTGGCGATTCCCGTTTTTTTGGGCAACAGCGCCGACCTGGCCCTCGGCCTGACCTTGGACGACGGCAGTTATCACGGCTTACTGGAGGAGACTCTCCATGCCTCCGAAGACGAACGTCTACTCCTGCTGCTTTTCCCGCCACTCATACCTGGCGGACTGGATGTTCGCAGCATGTTACTCCGCGACTATGTTTTTCAATAGAATATAACCTTCGCCAACAAATCGGTTGGATATTCGGGATAGACGTATTTGGTTTACGTACCCGATCAAACACTATGGGCAGCATTGGGATTAGGTTTTTTTGGGGGAGAAAGACCGCCTGAAGGCGGAACTTGTAGCCATTTACGCAGGCTGTGTTGGAGTTCCGCATTTATGCGGTCTCCTTATCCGCTGGAAGGCCCCCCGGCAGACGCAGGGCGGGACTCAGCTAAGCTCATACGTAAAGGCTGTATGAATTGGATTTACTATTGATCTTGTTTTATGATACCGAATACCTATTAGGGATATGTATATCTGGCGAAATATGACTGAGAGTGAACGTCGTGAAACGCTGAATAATCGCGTGCTTCGGGGTGGGTCCTGGCGGCGGCCCCCTGTTTGGAAAAGGGAGGATAGCTCCCGTTACTTAATTACCGCTGCTTGCTATGAGCATCGTGAACATATTGGCTATTCATTAGCCCGTATGGATATGTTCCAGAAAAGGCTTCTTACTGTTCTTTCAGATAATGCCTGCGAGGTATTTGCTTATGTGATTCTTCCCAATCATTACCATGTCTTGGTTCAATGCCCAGACGTGGTCTTATTACGGAAAGAACTCGGAGCACTCCATGGCAGTTGTTCCTATCAATGGAACAAGGAGGAGCAGGCATCGGGTCGAAAAGTTTTTCATGGTTCAGCTGAAACCATCCAAAAATCCGACAGACATTTTCATGCCTCAATGAATTATGTCCACCACAACCCGGTTCGCCATGGATATGTGAAATTCTGGCAGGAATGGCCGTGGTCAAGCGCCTGTGAGTATCTGGCGACAGTTGGGAAAGCAGAAGCTAGACGTATTTGGCTTACGTACCCGATTAAGCGATATGGGCAGCATTGGGATTAGGTTTTTTTGGGGAAAGAAAGACCGCCTGAAGGCGGGACTCCAACCATTTACGCGGGCTGTGTTGGAGTCCCGCATTTATGCGGTCTCCCTACTCGCTGGAGTCCTAAACACCTATCGCCTAAAAAAGCCTCGCCATCCATTCTGACGTGGGCGTACTTTTCGCCTATCATGACACGACTGCTGGTCATCAAACCTTCCTCCCTGGGAGACATCCTGCATGGTTTGCAGGTTGTTGAGTCTCTCCGGGTTCAGGTGCCGGGGGTCGAGGTTCACTGGGTGGCAAGGGACACATTTGCCCCCTGGCTGGAAACCTGCGGTACGGTTGATAAGGTTCTGGTTTTTGAGCGCAAGGGCGGTGTCAGGGCATTTATGAGGCTCCTCCGGTCGATTCGTGTCCACTCATACGACCAGGTCTGGGATTTCCAGGGTTTGGCCCGCAGCGGTCTGATGACACTTGCCGCCCGGTCGCCTTCCAAGGCCGGGCGTTCCGATGCCCGGGAAGGGGCGGGCTTGGCTTACCATCACAAGGTTGCGTTGCCGTCCGGTGGAAAGCAGTCCCATGCGGTTGATATTTTGCTTGGGTTTCTCCCGCGCTTCGGAGCCAAGCCGGAAGTGAAAGGGAATTTGCGTTTTCAGAGCCGATTCCCCGCCTCCTGCCCGTCTGAGGTCGAAGCATTACAGCCGCTGGTCTTTTTCCCTTCCAGTGCCCGCCCGGAAAAAGAGTGGCCTCATTTCGAGGCGTTCACAGATCTCTGCCTGCAAGCCTTTCCGGCCAGGCCCATTGTTTGGGCGGGGGATAAAGCGATACCCGCTGACAGGCTGGCGCAATACCCTTATTTTTATAATTTGACCGGACGAACCCGCCTGGAGGAACTCCCCGCGCTCGTCGGGGCAGCCCGACTGGTGGTGGCGAATGACAGTGGCCCCATGCACCTCGCCGCAGCGATGGGAACAGGACTGATCGCGCTCTTCGGACCCACCGATCCCAAGCTCTATGGCCCCTATCCACTGACATCACCTCGCCACCATGTGATTCAAGCCGAGGGCGGGAATTTAGCCTCGCTTTCCCCGCAGAGCCTGCTTCAGTATGTTCATCGTGTTCTCGAACCCCAATAAGTGTCTCCGTCCGGTGACACAATAATCGATAGAAAAGCACAAATTTTCATTGACCGTTTTGGAAGATTTTGGAAGATTTCTCTCAAAAGTTATCTAAATAATCGTCAGGATAGCCCAAAAACATGTCAGGTTTTAGATTTATGAGTGCCAAGCCTTCTCCCCAACTTACCCGTGTCGCTGTTGAGCAACTGGTGAGGGAAAGTGTTTACCGGCATCTGGGCCTTACTGCACCGGTTCGCCGCGAAGGGCCTAATCCCTTGTTGGTTAATATCAGTGCCCGGCATTGCCACCTGACCCAGGAGGCGGTGGAGATACTCTTTGGCAAAGGACACCAGTTAAAGCCGATGAAATGGCTCTATCAGGAAGGCCAGTTTGCAGCGGAGGAATCGGTGACTTTGGTGGGGCCGCGCAGCCGCGTGATTTCGAATCTCCGCATACTTGGTCCCTGCCGCAATCTTAACCAGGTGGAATTATCGTACACGGATGCGATTGCCCTGGGTTTTGATATCCCTGTCCGCCAGTCCGGAAGCATTGAAGGTTCACCGGGGTGTATGTTGATGGGGCCGAACGGATTTTTTGAAATGGAACAGGGAGTCATCCGGGCCGCCCCGCATGTGCACATGCACCCCGAAGACGCCGAGTTTTATGGAGTGAAAGCCGGCGAATTCATGCGGATGCGTGTCGGCGGCGAGTTGGGCGTTACGTTTGACCGGATCTTTGTCCGCGTTTCCCCGGATTTTAAACTGGAAGTCCATATCGATACGGACGAAGGGAATGCCTGCGCTTTGAAGCCCGGCAGCAAAGTTGAACTAATCAAATAAAATTTTTCCACCCGGAAATTAAACAATAAACCTATCAGGATAACATTATGAGCGAATCATTAGGCATGATTGAAACCAGGGGATATGTTGGCAGCGTAGAAGCCAGCGATGCCATGGTCAAAGCGGCGAGCGTCGATCTTGTACGTTCGGTATCAATCGGTGGCGGTTTCATCACCGTCCTCGTCAAAGGCGACGTTGGCAGCGTCAAGGCAGCGGTGGAAGCCGGTGCGGATGCGGCGGCCAAAGTCGGTGAACTCGTGAGTTCCCACGTTATGGCCCGTCCTCACAATGACCTGCTGAAGCACTTTGAAGTCTGAGTCATCACTGGCAATTCATATACATTCATCAACAACAAGGAAATAACCATGGCCAAAAAAGCTATCGGAATGATCGAAACCAAGGGATTGGTTACCATGCTGGAAGCATGTGACGCTGCCCTTAAATCTGCAGATGTAACCATGACCGGCTGGGATAAAATCGGCAGCGGCATTGTCACATCTTTCTTCACCGGAGACGTTGCCGCCGTCAAGGCAGCCGTGGATGCCGGAGCCGAAGCGGCCGCTCAGGTCGGTGAGGTACTCGGAGTCCAAGTGATCCCCCGTCCGCACGACGATCTGAGCAAATTGGGCAAGTGGATCGACTGAGTCGGTCCTGAAGCGCTTTTTCCCAAGGTAATCCATACATGAAAATTCTCGTCGCCAATCTCGGCTCGACTTCCTTCAAGTATCGTTTGTTCGCTTTCAATGGAAGCGAAGAGGCCATGCTGGCCAAAGGAGGGTACGAACGCGTCACCGATCATGGTGAGGTGATTGAGGATTGTATCCGGGTGCTGAGAGAGGAAGGCCATCTGAAATCCGGGGAGACGCTGGATGCGGTAGGTTTCAAGACGGTGCTTGGCAAAGGGCTGAGTGGCTGTGTTGAGGCCGATGACCGTGTGCTGGACGCGCTGGAAGGATTCCGGGAAGTGGCTCCTGCGCACAATCCGGCCTATGCCAACGGTATCCGGCAGTTTGCCCGGGTAATGCCCGCGGTCAAACGGGTGGCTCTCTTTGAAACCGCCTTTTACCAGTGGGTTCCGGAAGCGGCGACGCGTTATGCCGTACCGCCAGCCTGGCTGGAGGCGGGGATCCGCCGTTACGGTTTTCATGGAGCGAGCCATAAGTTCATTGCTGAACGCTCAGCCGAACTGGCGGGGCGGGAGGATGTGGCGAAAGCCGCCCGTGAACTATACCAGAAAGGCCCGCAACCGGTATCCGGGGCCCCGCTCCGCGTCATCTCCTGTCACCTCGGTGGCAGCAGCTCCATCACGGCGATGGTGAATGGTGTGGCGGTGGGAACCAGTATGGGTTTTTCGCCGCAAAGTGGAGTCCCCCAGAACAACCGGGTGGGGGATTTGGATTCCATGGCGATTCCCTACATGATGAAGACACGGGGTCTCAGTCTCGAAGAGGTGGAAGCCCAGTTAACCCGTGAAGGGGGACTGCTCGGCCTTTCTGAAGGGGCCGGAAACGATATCCGGGACATCAAGGAAGCTGCAGGCAAAGGCAACGAGCATGCGAAACTGGCACTGGATGCCTTTATCCATTCCGTTCGCCAATGGGCGGGCTCTTTTCTTTTCCAGATGGGCGGTTTCGACGCCTTCTGTTTTACCGGTGGAATCGGTGAATACAACCCCGACATCCGGGCCGACATTTGTGCGGGCCTGGCTGAACTGGGTTTGACTCTGGATCCGCAGGCCAATGAAGCCCTGATGGGGAGCGAGGGGGATATTTCCGCCGCCGATTCCCGTGTCCGGACTTTTGTCATACCAGCCAACGAGGAGTTGGTCATTGCCCGGGAGGTCAAGCGCTTCCTGAATGCAAAGCCATGATCCTCCTTACTTATTTCAATTTATCAACAAACATCTCAACCAAATAATACAATGGCATCACAAGCTATAGGACTCCTGGAAACCAAAGGATTAATCGCCCTCGTGCAGGGCACGGACGCCATGCTCAAGGCGGCCAATGTCGAACTCGTCGGCCCGATGAAGAGCGTGGGCAGCGCAATGGTCAGCGTGACCGTCGTCGGTGACGTTGCTGCCGTTAAGGCTGCGATTGATGCGGGTGCTCAGTCAGCTGCCTCCTTCGGTGAGGTTATCAGTGCCCATGTGATCGCGCGTCCGCACGATGATGTGAGCAAGGTTCTTCCGAAGGCCGGTTCTACACCTGCCAGGAAATAAATTCTTTTAAATCAGGCAATCAGGGAATGCGTCCATAGGGCGCGTTCCCGTTTCCTGAATGTATCCATGTTTTTGGCAAAAGTCATCGGTCACGTCGTTGCTACCAAGAAGGACGAGAATATGAAGGGGCGGAAGCTCCTCCTTCTGCGTCCGCAGTTGGTGGACACGGAGGATCCCTCTAAATTCCGCGATGGCAGCAACACGGTGGTTGCGGTAGATTCCCTCGGAGCGGGCATCGGAGAGATGGTGCTTTTTGTCCAAGGCAGTTCTGCCAGACAGGCTCAGGGGATGAAGACCTTGCCCGTGGACGCCGCCGTAGTCGGGATAGTCGATTCAGTCGATGTGCTGGGTCGGAAGGTTTATCGCTCGAACTAAACATCACATACAACATTCCATTTCCCTTATTACATGTCTCAGATCAATATTGATGAAAACATACTGAAGAGCGTGGTTGAAGATGTCCTGCGCAAGCTTGGACAGAATGCCGCGCCCGCCAAAGGGTCTTCCCCTTCTCCTCAGCAATCGGTGCCCGCTCCAGGATCCTCCTGTGGATGCCAATCAAAGAGTGGCGGGAGCGAAGGTGTTTTTGCCACGGCTGGCGAAGCGGCCGAAGCGGCAGCAGCAGCGCAGAAACTCTTGCGCAAGAAGGGCATCGCAGGCCGGGCCAAAGTCGTCGATATCGTCAAGAAGACCTGTGCTGAAAAGGCGGTGGAATGGGGCAAACTCGAATTCGAGGAAACCAAGATCGGTCGTTTGGACCACAAAATCGCCAAACTGCAGGGCATTCCTTCTGTACCGGGCATCGAGTGGCTGGCTCCGCGCGGGATGAGTGGCGATCATGGGATCACTCTGGAAGAAAACACGCCTTTTGGTGTGATCGGTGCCATCACCCCGGTTACTCATTCCATCCCGACCATAAGCTGCAATATCATCAGCATGGTGGCCGCCGGTAATGCCGTGGTCTTCAATGCCCATCCAGGTGGGGCAAAGTGTGCGGTCACTGCCATCCGCCATTACAACAGGCTGATTGAGGCGGAACTGGGCATTTCAAACCTGGTCACGATCGTGGAGCATCCGACCTTGGATTCCTTCAATGAGCTTTGCAAGTCGCCTCACGTCAATATGCTCTGTGTCACCGGAGGTCCGGGGGTCGTTCAGGCTGCCATGAAAAGTGGTAAGCGTGCTATTTGTGCTGGTCCAGGAAATCCGCCGGTTTTGATCGACGAAACCGCGAATCTGGCCAAGGCCGCCCGCGATATTATTTTTGGTGGCGGTTTTGACAACAATCTCCTCTGTATCGGTGAAAAACAGATTTTCGTTCTGGATAAAGTCTATCAGGATTTCCTTGCCGCTTTCCGTTCCGCCGGAGCGGTCCAGATCAATGACAATCAGCTCGACACCTTGACCAAGGCTGCCTTCACCTACAAGGAAGATGGTGGCGGGTGTTCCCATCCGGTGCTCAACCGGGAACTGGTTGGTGCCAGTGCCGCGCGTCTCGCCGAGGTGGCCGGTTTCAAAGTGGATAGCCGTGTTGAAATGCTCTTTGCCGAAACCTCCGCAGACCATCCCTTTGTCGTTGAGGAACAGATGATGCCGATGATCCCCGTCGTTCGTGTGAAGAACTTTGAAGAAGGGATCGAACAGGCATTGATTTCCGAGCATGGCTATAAACATTCCTCCATGATTCACTCCCTGAATGTGGAGCACATGGGGATCATGGCCAGGGCTCTTGACTCGACTCTTTTCATCAAAAACGGATCCTGCATGACAGGTCTGGGCAACGGAGGGGAAGGCTATGCCAGTTTCTCCATCGCCACGACGACCGGTGAGGGAATTACGACTCCGGATACATTTACCCGCCGCCGCCGCTGTGTGATGGTGGATAACCTGCAAATGTACTAACCTGAATCCCAATCATGATTCTCGCCCGCATCGATGGCAGTGCCGTGGCCACTGTGGCCCATCCAACCCTGAAGGGTTGGAGGATGGTCATTTGCCAGCCGATTGACGAGAAGGGGAACGATCAGGGAGAACCGGTTCTGGCCATTGATCCGGTCGGATCGGGCCTGCATTCCAAGGTTGTCTTTACCACTGACGGCAAAGCTACCCGTGAGTTGGTAGGCGTGGAGAAAACACCTTTACGTAACATGGTGATCGCAGTCGTGGATCACTGATTTTTTTAACATCATGCGATTGGGACAAGTCATCGGGAAAGTCACCCTCAGCCAACAGGATCCGGCCTATAAGGGCGGACGCTTCCTGATGGTGAGTCCCTTGGACAAAGGACAGATCGCAGGCAAGCCTCTGGCTCCCTTATCTTCTCTCAGTTCTCTGGTTGTTTACGACAATCTTGGAGCGGGAGACGGCGTGACGATCGGCTACATTGAAGGAGGCGAAGCCATGCAGTCCTTTGAACAGCCGACACCGGTGGATGCCTTTAACTGCGCCATTATAGACTTGGTTGAGTACCAACCCCCCACTGACTTCATTAAAAAGTCAGGCTAGATCAATCTGATTACCAGTATTTCCCATGAGAAAAGTAATTACCGGCAAAGATGTGGAAACCCTCCTCGCACAGGGGAAGGGGCTTGATTCCATCCCAGCGAATGCGCTGCTAACCCCGACCGCCCGTGATGCGATCCGTGCCTGGCAGAATACAGATGGGCGCAGCCAGACTCCGACCTACATGCAGATGGCTGCCCCGGTGCCGGTTGCTACTCCGGCCCCTGTTGCCTCTCCCGCCCCGGCCCCGGTCGTAGCTGCGGCTCCCGCCCCAGCCAAGGCTGTTCCATCCGTGCCACCGACACCGGTTGTTCCGGATTACGAATACAAATGGAGGCCGGGCAGTGACCCGAAAACACCAGAGGCCATTCAGGCTTTCTTCAACTCCCCTGAAATACAGGTGCTCAAAGAGCGTATGTGTGACATTGGCCGTCGCATGTGGAGTAAAAACTACACAGACGGCAATGGTGGTAACATCACCATCCGGGTCGGGGACAATCTGGTCCTCTGTACCCCGACATTGATCTCCAAGGGGTTTATCAATCCTGAAGACATTTGCCTGGTCGACCTGGACGGTAACCAGAAGGCGGGCTGGCGCAAGCGGACAAGTGAAGTCAACACTCACTTGGCCATCATGAAGGCTGTTCCTGAGGCCAAATCCTGCCTGCATGCGCATCCGGTGTACGGTACCGCCTTTGCGGTTGCCGGGATCAAGCCGCCAACCTGTCTCATTCCTGAGCCAGAGATTTTTCTAGGAGAAATCGGGCTGGCCCGTTACGAAACACCCGGAACCCCGGAAAATGCCCGGGCTGTGGGTGAAGTGGCCAAAGATCACCAGTCCATCATTATGCAAAACCACGGAGTCATCTGCTGGGGTAAGGATGTGGAGGATGTTTACTGGAAGATGGAGAACACCGAAGCCTACTGCCAGACCGTCTATATTGCCTCCCAGTTGGGCAATGGTCTGAATACCTATGGTGCCTCCAAATTGAAGGAACTGATCAGCATCCGCCGCCAACTTGGCATGTCCGACAAACGGGAGGGGTTGAAGGAGTGTGAACTTTGTGATAATTCGGAGTTCCGTCCTGGAGTCGTGTGTGTGGCCGGGCAAGCTTCTGCTCCCGCCGCCAAAGAGGCATCGGTGGATGAAAGTGTCGTCGAAGCCTTGATTGGCAAGGTGACGGACCAGATCATGGCCCGTTTGAAATAAGGCCTTTAACCCGAATGGCACTTAGTTAAGGGACTTCATCGGGTTGCTTCAACCTATCGTCTAACCCGGCGTCTTGTCTCGGTGTAACTCAGTGAAGACGGAAGCCGGAACAAAAGGAGCGTGGGCATCCTGCCCACGGACTTGGAAGAACACGGGCAAGATGCCCGTGCTCGTTTCCACCCTGCAGAAGAGTCCTGAATCATCATTGGCGCGCAAGCGTAGATGGCGCAGCAAATCGATTGGACTTTCTGCTTGCGACTTCCCAAGGCTACGACGGACAAGTGTCCGCCGCCTTCAATCCATGGCGGGTTGGAAAACTCGCCCTCCTGTTGAAGAAGTTATAAGGAGAAAATCACGGTAGGTGCTTACTCCTCGCGCGGGACCAGCCAAAGCGCCTGATAGGGCTCCAAAGAGATCCCTTTCTTCCCGGAGCTGTGCGTGCGTGAGGAAAGAATGTCATACCACTTGACCACCTTGCGCAAGGATTCGGAGGTTCCCGGATTTTTCAAGACCTGTGGCTTTCCTGATAAATTGAAGATGCCAAAGATGCGCTGGGTTTGACACACGGAGGTGCGTTCAACGACAAAGAGAGGATCTCCAATGTCGTGGATAACCTGCCCGGCGTTGGGATCAAAGGCTTTCTGCTTGGCCCGGCGCCGTAACATCTGCAGGTACTTCCGGAAGATCCTGGATTGCCTGTTTTCAGGTGCAGCCAACAGGGTGTTCAGCTCAGACTCATCGTACTTCTTCCGGTTGAGTGTGCGGTTTATTCCGGTTTTCTGGAATCCTTCCTCGTCGTTGGTGCTGCCAAGCAAGCTGTGGATGTAAACCGCAGGAATGCCCTGCAGGGCCAGTGCCAGTGCTTGCGAACATAGGAAACGGGCTTCACCAACAGACGGGTCTTCCGGATCGTCCAAGGCAGAGAGGTAAGTGATGTTCAATTCGTATGGGCTCTTGGATCCGTCACCGTTCTTTTTGTAGGAAACCTGCCCTCCCTTGGAACACACCTGCTGTGCCAGCCAGTCGATTTCCTCCGTTGCCAGTATGCCCTGAAGGGGGCGTACGCCGATGCCATCGTGCGAAGCGGTAAAATTGAAGAAAGTACATCCGGGCGGAGGAGTCTGCAACGAGGCAGCCCAGTCCGTCAGGTGTCGACTGCTTTCCCTCAGCAAACTGTGGAGCAGCAGCGGGGGCAGGCTGAAATTGTAAACCATGTGGGCCTCATCACCGTTTCCGAGGTAACTCAGATTTTCTTCATGCGGAACATTCGTTTCCGTCAGAACCAGGGTCTGCGGGCTGACGATGGAGCATACATCGCGGAACAGCTTTACCACCTCATGGGTTTCCTCAAGGTGCAAGCAGGAGGTTCCGGCCTTTTTCCAGAGGAAGGCCACCGCATCCAGGCGCAGGATACGGGCTCCCTTGCTCAGGTAGAGGAAAAGAATATCCAGGAATTCAAAGAGCAGGTCGGGGTTCTGCCAGTTCAGATCCACCTGATCCGCACTGAAGGTGGTCCAGACATGCACATCGCCGTAACGGGTCGAGTATTTAGTCAACAGCGGAGAAGTCCGCGGCCTCACCACCTGCGAGAGATCTTCCTTCGGGTCGGCGGTGACAAAATACTGTCTACCAGGGTCGATCCCGAGCATGAAGTCGCGGAACCATTTACTTTGGCTGGAACAATGGTTGACGACAAAATCAAACATCAGGTCAAAGTCCTGCTCCAGCAGGGAAACATCTTTCCAACCCCCGTATTCTGCTTTCACGTTCCGGTAATCAATCACGGAGAAACCGTCATCCGATGACCACGGATAGAAAGGCAGGAGATGGAGCGTCGTGACTGCGCCCTTCAGGTTTTTTACGGCAAAGCGGCGAAGGGTCTGCAAGGGTGCCTCGCCTTGGGTTTGTATATTGTCGGCATAGGTGATCAGCACGACATCACGGTGATCCCAAAGTTTGTCCGGAGGGGGTGGTGTGTTGACTCCGACACCATAGCGTCCAACCAGATGCTGGAAGCGCCGCAGAAGGGTTTCACTCTGTTCGCCGTAGAGGCGTTGCAGCCGTTGGTGGATGCGATCGAGCTTTTCCTGAGAAAGTGCAATATTCATGATGCTCTGGATAGTTTGGCTATTTTTCAGTGATGCCGGTCAGGCTGGTCATGATTGTCCGCAGACTGCGCCGGAGTACGCCGTAGGAGTAGAAACGGCGGGAGACACGGTAATTGTGTTCCACCATTTGTTCCCGGTATTCCGGATCGTCCAGAATGCGTTGGACCTCACGAACCAGTTTATGGGTGACAATGCCGTCCATAACCGGGAGGCGGAAGCCTTTGGGTTCTATATCCTGAATGAAAATGGAATAGCGGTTCACGACCAAGGGTTTGCGGAAGTAAAACGCCTCCAGCAAGGCATTCCCGAATCCTTCATAGGTACTGGGGTAGGTTACGAGATCAGCATGCGGGTAAAGGTCCCACAGGGTATAGAGCTTGCGGCCTTGGGAATCGTACTGGCGTACTTCTGTAATGCGGTCGGAGATGAAACGAATGTCCACTTTCTCCTCCTCGGCCATCTCCTCCAGCATATGTTTGTAGTCGAGCCCCTCATCCCCGGCCTCATGGGAGATCACGAGCTTGTAGCGGGGGTTTTTCAACATGCTGACCAGTTTGATCGCATGTTCAATCCCTTTGCGGGGCACGATGCGGGTGGGTTGCAGGACAAAGATGTCGTCGTCCGCCAAGCCGATCTCACTGCGGACATCGCGCGAATAATCGTCCGGGGCGGGAGCCGGTTTATCGAAGTCGAATACATTCGGGATCATCATCCCGGAGACTCCCTTGCGGAGCGAGAGCTGTTCCTCTGCCGGCCGGTTGATCACGACATGGCGGATATTCGGGAGGCTGGGGGGGAATGCCATGTCCAGCAGGTCGTTGATCGCAGAAACGGAAAACCGTGTGCGCTCCCAATAAAAGTCGTGGTGGTGGGCGATGGTTGCCATGCCGGTTTCCGCCAGAAACTCGGTAACCGCCACCCCCAGGGGAACATGCATCGGAATCGTCAGTACGTTTTGGGGGATCAAAATATCAATGTCGAATTTCCGGATAAAATCATAGAGGGTACTCTTCAGATAGGCCGCCATTTCGCGGATCCGGTAGCTGACAAGCGGATCTCTCCGTAATCGTCCCCAGATACGCTCGTTGATCCAGAGGTTTTCCGGGTGGTTAAAGTAGGCTTCCGGGACGACCATGGAAATGTCCGCATTGCGGTCACTTTTACCACTGTACCAGTAGCTGATGTGGCGATCGTCCCAAAAGGCTTCGGCCCATTTGGCACTTTCGAGGGAGACGCCATCGGTTCCGGCAAAACGGGTGGAAAGGAATCCTATATTTCTTGGCATGTAATATGAAACTGGATTGAAGCTATCGGCGTGGCCTTTGTCCCGGCAAGTGTTCTGTTTGATCTTAAGTGTACAGCCATAGTCCGTTTATCAAAAAAGGCAAGGTTCAGCCGGAATCCGCCGCTTCCTTACTTTTCTATCGATTCCGGTGGAGGGATAGGGCAAAACGTTTCCCTTCTCAATGATTACACTGGATTCACTTTCTTTGCACTACGGGCGGCAGGCCTTGTTTGATGAGATACAGGCTACCATCGGTCCGAGGGACTGCATTGGTCTGGTCGGATCGAATGGTGCCGGCAAATCCACCCTCTTGCGCATGCTTTCCGGTGAGCTGGAGCCGGACAGCGGCACGATTCACCGTGCCCATTATGTGACGGTGGGCTATCTGCCTCAGGACGGGCTGATCAGTCACGGAAAAACACTTTACTCTGAGGTGGAGTCGGCCTTCTCCGATGTACTCGAACTGCAACAACAAATAGACGAGGCCAGCACACGCCTGCATGACATTCCGGAAACAAGCGAGGAGTATACCGAGTTGCTGGAGATGATCGGGGGCTGGGAGCATCAGTTGATGGATCGTGAGCCGCAGAAGCTTCCGGCCCGGATTGAACGTGTCTTACGGGGCCTGGGTTTCGAAACCACCGACCTTGAGCGACCCTGTTCCGAATTCAGCGGTGGCTGGCAAATGCGGATTGCGCTGGCCAAACTTTTGCTGACCTCACCTTCATTGCTTTTGCTGGACGAGCCGACCAATCACCTTGATATTTTTTCCCAGCGCTGGCTCGAAAATTATCTGCGCAGCTACGAGGGAGCTCTTATGATCGTTTCCCACGACCGTGCCTTTTTGGACACACTATGTCGGCGCACCTTTGCCCTTTCGAGAGGGAACCTCGAAGTTTATTCGGGCAATTACTCCTTCTTTGAGAAAGAAAGCCAGCTTCGTAAGGAAGCCCTGATGAAGGCCGCTAAGAATCAGGAAAAGAAACTGGCCAAGACGGAGGCGTTTATCGAACGCTTCCGCTACAAGGCTACGAAGGCCAGCCAGGTGCAGAGCAGGATCAAGGCGATGGATAAAATCGACCGTATTGAATGGGAAGAGGAGGAATCCTCGATTCATTTCAAGTTTCCTCCGGTTCCCCGCAGCGGCCAGGTCGTGATTGAACTCAAAGGGGTCCGCAAGGCCTATGGAGAACTTGAGGTGTACCGCAACCTGAACCTGAAGCTCGAACGGGGGGAACGGGTGGCGGTTGTGGGAGTGAATGGCGCCGGAAAATCCACTTTGGCGAAACTGCTGGCCGGGGTGGAACCGTTTCAGGAGGGAACACGTGAGGTCGGATCCAATGTTTCCTTTTCCTATTTTGCCCAGCATCAGGCGGATGCTCTTGACCCGGAAGCGGATGCGCTCAGCGTGGCCGAAGCTTCAGCTTCATCCGGTGATGGCAAACGGGCCCGCAGTTTGCTCGGGGCCTTTCTCTTTACCGGTGATGCGGTATTCAAAAAAGTGAAGGTACTTTCCGGGGGAGAAAAAAATCGTCTGGCACTGGCAAGGATGCTTTTGCAGCCCTTTAATTTCCTGATACTGGACGAACCGACCAATCACCTCGACATGCGCTCAAAACAGGTGTTGGGGGACGCGCTCAAACACTATCAGGGTACCTTGATTATTGTTTCCCACGACCGTGCTTTTCTCGATCCATTGGTCAGCAAGGTATTTGAAATCAGTCCGGATGGCCTCAAAGTCTATTGGGGCAATGTCTCGGAGTACCTCCGGAAAAAAGAGGAGGAAGAGGCTTTGGAAACCGGGGCCGTAAATAAAGCGGAACGTGAAAAACCGGGCAATGAGCAGCCTTCCAGCCTGAGTGCGAAAGAACGTCGCCGGCAGATCGCGGACCGGAATCGGCAACTGGCACCTTTGCGCCGCCGCAAGGAGGAACTGGAAAAATTCATCGCAGGTGCGGAATCCGAAATCGCCACCATGGAAAAAACCATGGCCGATCCGGAATTTTTTAAGAAAGGCGAGGAAACCCGTCAAATGATGTACCGCTACGATGACCTCAAGGCCGAGGTCGATGCCAGCTATGAGGAATGGGCCTCCCTGGAAGAGCGTATCGGAAGCTTGGAAGCGTAGGGCTTTAGCTCGAATGGCGCTTGGTTAA